>JBHIEF010000078.1:0-17691 GCA_046760465.1 Armatimonadota bacterium
TCATCCTGAGCGTGCTGCCTACTGAGATGCGCTACGCTGGGCCCAGAGAGGCCATCATGCACGCCATCATGCGCAAGAACCACGGTTGCACGCACATCGTCATCGGACGCGATCACGCCGGCGTGGGCGACTTCTATCCGCCCGAGGCGGCCATCGAGATCTTCGCGGACTACCCCGATCTGGGGATACAGCCCATCACCATTCGGGGCGACTTTTTCCACTGCCGCAAGTGTAGGCGCATCAGCAGCGAGCGGACCTGCCCGCACACGGGAGAGCAGCAGATCCCCTTCAGCGGGACGCTGATACGCGATTTGCTGCGCAACGGCGGCCAGCCCCCCGCCGAGATCATGCGGCCCGAGGTGTTCGCGGTGCTCCAGAGGGCACCCAACCCCTTCGTCGAGTGAGGACGGCGGCCGAGTCCGGAGAAGCGGAGAAATGGCGGATCGTGGCACTAAGGTGCTGGTCATCGGGCTGGACTGCGCCACGCCCGAGCTGGTCTTCGACGCGTGGCGCAACGACCTGCCCAACCTGCGGCGGCTGATGGCCGAGGGCCTCTACGGCCGCATGCGGAGCACCATTCCCCCCATAACCGTGCCCGCCTGGACCAGCCTCTTCTCCAGCAAGAACCCGGGCAAGCTCGGCTTCTTCGGCTTTCGCAACCGCAAGCCCGGCACCTATCACGACATGTGGATAGCCACCTCGGCCGCGGTGCGCGAGGACCGGGTGTGGGACATCGCCTCGCGTGCGGGCAAACACGTGGTGGTCCTGGGTGTGCCCCAGACCTACCCACCACAGCCAGTCAACGGCCTGATGGTGACCAGCTTCCTCACGCCCGGCATTGACAGCGACTACACGTACCCGCCGGAACTCAAGCAAGAGATCGCCGACGTCGTGGGCACCTACATGCTGGACGTGGAGGGCTTCCGCACCGAGGACAAGGAGCGCCTGCTGCGGCAGATTCACGAGATGACCGCCAAGCGCTTCAAGCTGGCGAGGCACTTGCTGCGCACCAAGCCCTGGGACCTGTTCGTCCTGGTGGAGATGGGTCCGGACCGCATCCACCACGGCTTCTGGAAGTTCTTCGACAAGGAGCACCGCAAGTACGAGCCCGGAAACCCCTACGAGAACGCCACCAAGGAGTACTACATCGCCCTCGACCGCGAAGTGGGCGAGCTGTTGGCGCTGGTGGGAGAGGAGGCCGCGGTTATCGTTTGCTCAGACCACGGCGCCAAGCGCATGGAGGGCAGCTTCAACGTCAACGACTGGCTGGTGCGAGAGGGCTTCATGACCCTCAAGGAGCCGCTGTCCGGGCCAGTGCCGCTCAAGGAGGCGCCCATTGACTGGCCCCGCACCAAGGCTTGGGGCCTGGGCGGGTACTACTCGCGCGTGTTCATGAACGTGGAGGGTCGCGAGCCGGAGGGAGCCGTAAACCCAGGCGAGTACGACAGTGTGCGGGAGGAGCTCCGGCAAGCGCTGCTGCGGATCGAGGACGACCGCGGCCGGCGCATGAACACCAAGGCCTACAGGCCACAGAGCGTCTTTTCCGGTCCCTACGTGTCCGACGCCCCCGACCTGATCGTCTACTTCGACGATCTGTACTGGCGCGCGGGGGGCGACGTGGGCAGCGACTCCATCTACTCCTTCGAGACCGAGATCGGCCCGGACGACGCCGTGCACTCCGAGGACGGCTTGTTCATCCTGCGACGGCCCGAAGGCGGAAAGGGCACCGAAGTAAGCGGCATCCAGATCTACGACGGCGCGCCCACCATCCTGGCGCTCTTGGGGCTGTCAGTGCCGAACGACATGGAAGGACGCATCATCCACAGATAGCTCATCAGAACGGGAGTATTGGCTTCATGCAGAGGGGATTTGCGCTTTGGTTCACAGGCATACCGGCGGCGGGCAAGACCACCGTGGCCCGGGCGGTGGAGCATCGTCTGCGCGAGATGGGACTGCGGGTGGAAAACCTGGACTCCGACGAGATCCGGTCCATGATCAGCCCCAACCTGGGCTACACGCCCGAGGCGCGGGACGAGAACACCAGGCGGCTGGCCTTCATGGCGCAGTTGCTCTCGCGCAACGACGTGGCCGCCATCGTGGCGGCCGTCTCCAATCGGCGCATGTTCCGCGAGCGCGCGCGCAGCATGGTGGCCAACTTCGTGGAAATCTGGGTCAAGTGTCCGCTGGAGGTGTGCCAGCGCCGCGACCCCAAAGGGCTCTACGCGCGGGCGGCGCGAGGGGAGGTCAACGATATCGCCGGCCTGCACCTCCCCTACGAGGAGCCGCCCGACCCTGAGTTGGTGCTGGAGACCGACAAGGAGACCGTTGCCGAGAGCGTCGAGAGAGTGCTGGCCAAGCTGGCCGAGCTGGCCTTGATACCCACGGCCGTTGCCGACGCCCCGGAAGTGAGCGCGCAGTAGCGAGCAGCGTGCTTTCCCACGGCCTCATCTCCACCTGCTGCGAGGTGTAGAGAGCAGATGGTAGGCATCTTCAGACGCGGAGTCGTTAAGCCCTCGGTGGACCGCTTCCCCGTAGTTGACGACCACTTCCAGAGCAACATCCCGGGGCTCTACGTGATCGGCGACCTCACCGGTCAGCCTCTGGTCAAGATCGCCCTCAACCAGGGTGTCGAGTGCGTACAGCACATCTGCGAGACGACGCAGCTCGACGAGGCGGAGGGCGACTACGACCTGGTGATCGTGGGCGGCGGCCCGGCCGGCCTGTCGGCAGCCATCGAGGCCAAGCGCTGCGGCCTGAAGTACCTGGTGCTGGAGAAGGACCGCTGCGCGAGCACTTTGCGGAACTTCCCCAAGGGCAAGATCATCTACGCCGAGCCGGAGTCCCTGGAGTCGAAGAGCCCCCTGTTCGCGGAGACCGCCGACGCGACGGAGTTCGTGGCACGCTGGAACCGGACGCTGGCCGCCGAGGACCTCAACATCCACGAGTGTGAGGAAGTCACCGACATCCGGCGTGGCTCGGGCTTCGAGGTGGTCACTCCTCAGGCCAAGTACACGGCCAAGCGCGTGCTCCTGGCCATCGGCAAGCAGGGCAACCCCCGCAAGCTGGGCGTGCCGGGAGAGGACCTGGATAAGGTCTACTCGGCCCTCTACGAGCCGCAGCACTGGCAGGGCAGTAAGGTCCTGATCGTTGGCGGGGGCAACACGGCAGCGGAGGCGGCCCTGGCGCTGGCCGACGCCAACGAAGTGACCGTCTCCTACCGCCGCGACGAGTTCACCCGGCTCAAGCGGCAGAACCAGGACCTGATCGAGGAGGCCATCGAGGAAGGCGCCATCGAGGTCATCTGGAACTCCAACGTCACCGAGATCCGGGAGGACTCGGTGGAGCTGGAGGTAGCCGGCGAGACGCGCACCATCGAGAACGACGTGGTCTTCGTACTGATCGGCACCGAGCTGCCCGTCCGCTTCCTGCGCAAGGTCGGCCTGACGCTGGAGTACGACTGGACGTGGCAGCGCATCGCGCTGTCGGCAACGGTCGTCGTCCTGGCGCTGGGCTTCTACATCTTCAAGCAGAAGCCCGGCTGGTGGCCGTGGTACGAGGAGACGCGCCCTTGGACTGCTCCGGGCTTCTACTTTGGGTATGCCTACTCGGCCGTGGTCCTGGTGCTGGGGCTCTACTACATGCGCAACCGCGCGCGCTACATTCAGTGGCGCAACGCCTCCTGCATCTTCTTCCAGGTCATCATCTTCACCGCCATCCCCCTGTTCCTGATCTCCATAGAACAGACACAGGTGGGTAGGAACTTCACCCGCTTCGTCTACGCCTGGCCGCTCCAGCACAGGTCCCTCGACCCCGTGGGCCAGGCATGGATTGGCTGGCTGATCGTCAGCGCGGCAGTGGCCTTCGTGGCCATTCCCCTGTTCGTCTACTTCCATGGGCAACGCTACTGCGCGTGGATCTGCGGCTGTGGCGCACTGGCCGAGACGCTGGGGGAGCCCTTCCGCCGGCTGGCTCCCAAGGGCGACGAGGCCAAGGCGTGGGAGAAGATGGGCTATGTGGTGCTGGCCTTCGGAGTGCTGGCCACCGGGCTGATGTGGATCCAGGGCTGGCAGCACCACGGAGCGGCGCGGGCGGCCTACGGCATCGTAGTTGCATGGCTGATGGCGGGCGCGCTCGGAGTCGGCCTGTACCCCATCTTCGGAGGGCGCGTCTGGTGCCGCTACTGGTGCCCGCTACGACGGATCATGAACGACCTGGGCAAGCTGAGGGGGAATCGCTCCAGGATCTGGTCCACGCCGGGCCTGTGCATAGACTGCGGCATCTGCAATCGCAATTGCGAGATGGGCATTGACATCAAATACTATGCGCTCAAGGGCGAGCAGTTCACGCTGCGGGGAGAATGCTGCATCGCCTGCGGAGAGTGCGTAGAGCGCTGCCCGGTGCAGTGTCTACATCACGCGGAGGAGACCGAGGAGGAAGCTCGCGCCAGGGAGCCGATGGCCGCCCAGCCCAGCCAATCGCCCTGAGCCGGTCCGGGAGCCCCCGGGAACGCAGGTGGCCGGGCCCGGGCACGCAAGGCGGAAAAGGTCGCCAGGGGTATTGACTCCCGGGCAGGATTATCGTAGACTATGGTCGTGCGCCAGGCGCATAGGCGTACCGCGGAGAGATAAACCACCCATGTGGCATCGCAGCAGCTTCGCGGCGGCAGCGCTCATCTGCATGTGCGCGTACTCCCCCCTCTACGCGTTTACCGTCACCTACATCGGCGATGCAGGCGGCAGCGGCCCGGGCGCCGACTTCGAGTACCTGGTCAACCCGCAGGGCGACGACCTAACGGAATTCAGCGTCACGGTGTGGACCGGCGCCAGGGCGGACGAGTTCAGCGACATCGTGGGCCCCATTGGGTACACGGGCGCCTTTGTGCAGGACATTGACGCCGGTACCCCGGGCGACCAGCCGGGCATCAGGTGGACGGGCCCGCCCCGGAGCAACTTGAGCATCTTCGCCTTCCGCAACGTGGGCGGCTGGGTCTCAACCGACCCCAACAGCTCGGATTGGTTCGCGAGCACGGACGCCGGGCCTCAGAGCGGCACGACTGAGGGCCCGGTGCCCGAACCGGCGACGCTGCTGCTCTTTGGGTCGGGGCTGGCCGGCCTGGCCGTCCTCAGACGCAGGCAGGCCAGGAAACGATAGCGTGATCTCCGCAGCGCGGCAGGAGGTCTCAGCCGCGAAAAGAGGGAACCTCGTTGCGGCAGTGCAGAGCCGGTAACGAGGGTAGAACCGAAACAGGGCTTGATGGACGCACGCGACTGTGGTAAGCTATAGGGGTCTGCCGGGCAGCCGGTGTCACGTCCGGGGGAGGAATGGTTAATGCTTCATAGGGCGACCATCTTCGCGTTCGCAGTTGCACTAGTACTAGCGTGCGGGACGGTGTGCGCTGACACGGTAACCTACAACGGCAGCGCGCCGGGGTCGGGACCGGGAGCAACGTTCACCTATGACGTGACCGTTGGCGCCGGGGGCACGCTGAGCCAGTTCGCCGTGACCGTATGGCCCAATGCCAGAGCCAGCGACTTCAGCAGCATCACCGGGCCGGTGGGATTCACGGGGAGCTTCCAGCAGGACGTTGACAGCGGCACGCCGGGCAATCAGCCGGGAATCTCCTGGACCGGTGGTGTGGTTGTGCCCGTCGGGCCTGGCCCCCATGCGACGTTCTCCTTCTTCAACACGGGGGGCTGGGTCTCCTACAACACCAGCGAGTCGAACTGGTTCTCGAGCAGCGGGTCCGGCCCACAGGGCGGCCCCATCGAGGGCCCGGTGCCCGAGCCGGCTACCTTGCTGCTGTTCGGCTCCGGGCTGGCAGGCCTCGCAGTGCTGAGGCGTCGTAGGGCCAGGAAGTGAGCGCGGGCCCTGGCGGCCGCGCCCGAGAGAGCACGCGCGGTGTGGCCGACGGGCATGAAGCACCTTAGAGGCAGCAAGCTGCCCGCGTCAGCAGCGCGGGCGGTTTTGTGTTTGGGCGGCGGAGGCGTCGGGTACTAAGCTTGGAGGGCAGCCGTTCGAGCGCAGTCGCCATCCAAGGAGGAGGCCTATGACAATCGGGAGGAGTCGTACGGGCTTTACCCTTATTGAGTTGTTGGTGGTCATCGCCATCATAGCCATTCTCGCAGCCATCCTATTCCCGGTGTTCTCCCGCGCGCGGGCCAAGGCCCGGCAAGCGGCGTGCCTGTCGAACCTCAAGCAGTTGGGGCTGGCAGTGCAGATGTACTCACAGGACTGGGACGAGATGCTGCCCGGGGGCGCACCGGCGGGCATGGGGCCCATCTCGGAGTTCAACTGGACGTATAGCTGGTACCAGGCTTACCCAAACAACCAGTTCTTCCAGGGCCTGTGCGCGGC
Source organism: Armatimonadota bacterium (assembly GCA_046760465.1). Lineage (GTDB taxonomy): Bacteria > Armatimonadota > Zipacnadia > JAUWAU01 > JBHIEF01 > JBHIEF01. Next base: position 6,355 of record JBHIEF010000078.1, read on the forward strand.
GCTGGTGGATGACCTCGACCCCTACATCCGCAACTACGAGATCTGGACCTGCGATCACGACGTGGCGGAGGACTTCGCCAGCCAGGTGGCCCCGTTCTGGGGAGAGACGGCCTCCATTCAGCAGGGCGAGGTCAGTTACGCAGTGGCGACGCAGTGGGACAGCGGGCCAGGCGGGACGCTGGACCCCTTCTGCGGCCAATTTGGGGAGGCCCTCCGCATCGGCGGCCAACGGCCGGCCGATCAACTGCTGCTCATAGACAACGGCCTGGAGATTGATGATCCGGAGCCCTTCGGCTTGGGCCTGGCCCACTTCGACGGGACCAACTGCCTGTTCATGGACGGCCACGTGAAGTACGTGGGCCGCGGCCAGTTCGTTGACACGCACCCGCCGCTGGTTCACCTGCCCTGAGGCCGGCCCGCGGCCGGCACAAGCGGACGTCGAGGCTCGGAGGATCCGTCAATGACGTCCTCCGGCGGGCGCTCCTTTTGTCCCGTAACGTAACCACCAGGGCCAAGAGGGGCGTCTCGTCTCATTATCTTGCCGTGGCGAGCGGGCCAGATGCCGGAACGCGGCACCATGGTTGAGGAGCATACGTGCTACCGCTGCGGCGCGCCTCTCGATCGAGGGGAGCGCCGTTGCTCCCACTGTGGCCGGCGCCAGTACCGGACCTGCTACTGCGGGGCGGTGCTGCACAAGACCGTACGCACTTGCGAGGCGTGCGGCGCCGACTGGCGCGCGGTGGCCCGACGCCGGAGTCTGCAAAGGAGACGGGGAATCCGGGGACAGGACTTGGCGCGCCACGCCATCATAGGCGCCCTATTGGCCGCGACATTGGCCGCCGTGTTGCGGAAGGTGCTGTATGCGCTGGCGGCGCTGGTCGCGGCAAGGCAAGACATCAGCGTGCCTCCAGGCATGGGCGCCCAGCTGTGGCTCGTGGTCGTCGCCCTGGCCCGAGGCATTGCCGACACGGTGCTCGATCTGATTGGCGGGGGCTGGCAGACGGTCGGACTGCTGGCGGTGATGCTGGTAGGAGCGGCGACCGCCACGCTCCTGTACCTGGGCAAAGTGGGGGCGATCAGGCCACGACGGTCCCGGCCCCGCCGCAGGCGGCGTCGGTAAAGCCACACTCATCGCGTCCCGACGACGGCAAGCATGGAACCAGCCCCGAGCGAGGAGGCGGCCGCCAGACAGGATCGGGTTTGCGACGGCTCGGGGTCGCAGGACTGCGCCGCCACGCGCCCCCCGGCGGCTACCGCACGGGAAGGAGCCGAGCGGCGACCATCGCCCAGGCGGTGGCTACTAGCCGGGAGCACCATCGGCCTACTGCTGGCCTTGTATGGCCCTACGCTGGCGTGGATGGTGCTCAACTGGGCCCGTCACGAGTACTACCAGCACGGGTTCCTCGTGCCGGTCGTGTCCGGCTACCTGATCTGGCGCAGGCGGGAGGGCCTGGCGGCCACGCCGGTCCAGGGGCATGGCTTGGGTTTGGGCGTCCTGCTCTTTGGCATTCTGGTGCACGCGGGGGGCACGCTGTCGGACGTGCACTTCGTGTCCGCGGGCTCTCTGGTCATCGTGCTGATCGGCAGCGTGCTGTACCTATGGGGCTGGGCGGTCTTCAGGCAGATTGCCTTCCCTCTCTGCTACCTGGCCTTCATGGTTCCGCTGGGTGTGGCCCTGGTGGACCTGTTTTCGAATCCGTTGCAGCGCCTGGCCACGGTGCTTGCCGGGGCGGCACTGCGGCTGGGGCGAATCCCCGTGGAGATCGAGGGGACGAGTCTGCGCGTCCCCGGATACCTGTTCGAGATAGGCGTGCCCTGTAGCGGCCTCAAGGCGCTCATCGCCCTGACGGCCCTCAGCGCCCTGGCCGCCTACCTGCTGGCGGGCCCCGTCTGGAAGCGGACGCTGGTGTTCCTGGGGGCGGTGCCGGTTGCCCTGGCGGCGAATGGTGCGCGCGTGGTGGCGATCTGCCTCATCGGCAAGTCGCTGGGGGCAGAGGCCGCCGAGAGCTTCCTACACGAGTTGTCCGGCATCATGGTGTTCCTGTTGGGCCTGGTGGGACTGCTGGCGCTGGGAGCGTTGTTGGGATGCGACCAGATGAGAGAAGATATCTAGTGGTCCTGCTGCTGCTTGCGGCAGGCGGCGTGCTGTGCTACCGCCTGCGCGCCGCGAGCCTGCCGACGTCGGAGCGGGCCAGCTTGCTGGTACTTCCAGAGGTGGTGGGCGACTGGGAGGGAACCGAGGTCGAGGTGGACAAGAGAGCCTGGGAGTACCTCGGCGCTCAGGACATGGTAGCCAGATCCTACGATATGGAGGGCGTGGCGGTGGAGGTCATTGGCGTGGCGGGCAACCACTGGCGCGAGGTGCACTCGCCGGCCAATTGCTTCCCCAGCATGGGCTGGCACGTCTTGAAGGAAGAGAAGCGCGTGCTGCCGCGCGTGGCCGGCCTGGATTCGCCCCTGCCCATCTGCTACCTGGTGGTGACCAAGGGCGAACGGCGCGAGGTCGCCGTGTACACATTCCTGCTGGGGGGACGGGCAACCACCAGTTGGTGGTCGCAGAGCGGGCGCATGGTCTGGGGACGACTGTGGGGCAGGCAGCAGTCCGGGGCCCTGTTGTTTCTTACGGCTTCGGCGGGGACCGACGAGGCCGCGGTCGGCGAGAGGGTGTGCGCCCTGGCGGTCCAGCTTTGCGCAGAGGTGGCCGATTCACTGAAGGGAACTGGATGAGGTGGGAAGCACTTCAGCCTAGCCGAGCCTGCGGCCAGGCGCAAGAGGGTTGTGCTGAGGCTGGCGCGCCGTGTAGGAGCGCTGAGGCCGGCGGCCAGCATGGGGAGCATGTATCCCATCGCCAAGAGAGTCCTGGACGTGGTGGTGGCCGCCAGCGCACTGGTCCTCTGTGCCCCCCTGATGGCAATCGTCAGTCTGCTGATCAAGCTCACCTCGCCCGGCCCCCTCATATTCGTGCAAGACCGCGTTGGCCTCAACGGTCGCCACTTCAACATGTACAAGTTCCGCTCCATGGCCACGTACGCAGAGGAGGTGCGTGGCTCGCTGGCGGCGCAGAACGAGATCCCCGGGCCGGTGTTCAAGATCCGCAACGACCCGCGGGTGACGCCGGTGGGACGCTTCTTGCGCAAGGCCAGCATTGACGAGCTGCCGCAGCTCGTGAACGTGCTGAAGGGCGAGATGTCGCTGGTCGGTCCGCGCCCGCCGGTGCCCGAGGAGGTAGCGCAGTACGAGCCCTGGCAAATGCGCCGTCTGGACGTCAAGCCGGGCCTTACCTGCATCTGGCAGGTGAGTGGCCGGAGTCACATCCTCTTTGACGAATGGGTGCGGATGGACATAGAATACGTGGAGAAGCAGTCCTTCTGGCTGGACCTGAAGCTGTTGCTCCTGACCATCCCCGCCGTGATCACGGGTCGGGGAGCTTACTAGCCCTCACCGAACTGATGTCAGACGGTAGTCACAGCCGACGCCTCGCCCTTCGCCGCTGGGGGCTCGCGGGTTTGGCCCTGGTCCTGGCCGCCGCCGGGGCGGCGGCGGTCTGGTCGGGCCTCTCCCGCTCCACCCCCGAGAGGGCGGTCGAGAACTTCCTGCTCAGTCTGACAACCCGGGATGCTACGCGTCTGCGAGCCGCCCTGTGCCGACAGGCCAGGGAGGCCATGGCTGATGATCCGGAGACCTTCAACGCCCTGCTGACGTCCCTGCCGATCCCGCAGGGGAAGAGCCCGTCGTACACCATGGAGCGCACGTGGCAGGAGGGAGATCGGGCCACCGTGCTGGTGACCATGGAGCCAGGCGAGCCGTTCCGTCCGAAGCTGGAGCTGAGGTGCGCGACGATTCTGGAGGACGGGGCGTGGAGGCTGGACCCCATGCGCACGTTCGAGGAGTCGGCAGAGGCACTGGCAGCGTTCGCCGGGCCGGCTCTGCGGCAGATGCCCCCGGAACTGCGCGACAGTCTGCCCGAGGAGCTGCGCGAGCCGCACGAGAAGGAGCGAGCATCCGGCACTCCCGACCCATAGAGCGCGTTGTCATGTGGCAGCCACGAGAGAGTTCGTCCCTGAAAGAGGTCCTGCAAGAGCTGGACATTCCCTGGGATGATCGGCTGGAGCAGGCCCTCCGGCATAGCTCCTTCGTGCGGGAGAAGGGCCTGCCGCCGGAGGCGTCCAACGCACGGATGGAGTTCCTGGGCGACGCCATCCTGGGAGCGCTGATCGCCGAGTACCTCTACCAGACGCGGCCTGCGGCCGCGGAGGGCGAGCTGACGAAGACCAAGGCGGCTGTGGTGAGCGAGGGGGCGCTGGCGGCTCGCGCGCGGGCCCTGGGGATCGGCAAGCTGGTCAAGCTGGGCAGGGGCGAGGACGAAGGCGGTTGTCGGGAGCAACCCTCCATTCTGGCCGCGGCGTTGGAGGCGGTCATCGCGGCCGTCTATCTGAGCGGAGGCGTCGAGAAGGCCAGGGCCTTCGTGACCAGCGTCTTCCTGCCGGCCCTGGCGGCGGTCCAGCAGCAGGACCATCACGGCGATTTCAAGAGCGCTCTTCAGGAGCTGACTCAGGAGCTTAGCCGGACGCTCCCGCGATACCACGTGCGCGAGGAGTCCGGCCCCCCGCACAACCGCACCTTCGTTGTCGAGGCCATCTTCCGGGGCAACGTCATCGGCGTGGGCGAGGGCAGGAGCAAGCGCAGCGCCGAGCAGGCCGCAGCCCGCGAGGCCCTGGAGAGGGCCGACTCCTGGGCGCGGAGCTAGGGCATGTCCCCCTCCGCAAGTCCAAGGCACCGGCCAGCCGGGCCATCCCGTGGATGCGCGCGCCTGGTCTGCGCAACGCTGCTCTTGGCGTGCCTGCCGCCGGAGGTGGCAGCGGCGGCGACGGAGGGCGGAGCGGCCCCTGCCCGTCGGCAGCCAGAGCCGCCCTTCTTCTGGGCCTTCGGAGTCACCGACCCTCGTCACCTCGACAGCTACAAAGCCCTGGGACTGAACCTGCTGTGGGTGGACGTGCGAGATGAGAGCGGGGCGGCTGACGCCCGCGCCTTGGCGCTCATCCGCGCGGCCGAGCAGCAGGGCCTGTCCGTCATTGTGGGGCTCCCGACGGCGCTCGGATGGCTGAAGGAGCGCCCCGATTACGCTCTCGACCCGTGGGACGAGGCCTATGGGCGAGCGCTACGGGAGTGGCTGCCACAGGCCGTCAAGACCTATGGGCGAAGCCCGAGCGTCGTGGGCTGGGGTACGCAGCACTGGCCCGGGTCGCTAATCAACTACTCCGACGCCGGGTTCCGCGCGTTCCTGCGTCGTATCTACGGGAGCACGGAGGCGCTCAACCGCGCCTGGGGTACGGAGATCCGCGACCTCGACGGCGTGCGCATGGCCGATGCGGCGGCCCACGTGGACGACCCCCTGGGCGTAAGCAGGTCCAGCCTGGAGGTGGCCGAATACCAACGCGCGGCCTTCGGCGAGTTGCTCGGGCTTTGGGCGAGCGCGCTGCGCGAAGCAGGCGCTGAGGGCATGTTGTTCACGGGGCGACTGCGCCTGTTCCGCAGCCTGCTGAGCGTGCCCCCAGAGTACGACTGCGTCGTAGCGGACCCCTCGGTGGCGGGCCGGGCCGACGCGCTGGCCGACCTGCTTCAGGGCGTGCAGATCGCGCGGCGAGGTGGACAACGCCGCGGCGTCGTCACGGTTCCCCCGCCACCCGCCTCGTTGGGCGGCCCCGGGCACCGCGCCCGCCGGGAGGCAACGCTGGCGGACTGGGTCACGAACGCCGGCCTTCGCGGGGCCAGCGGGGTGGCCTTCGCCCAGTGGCTCACCTTGCGCGGCGACAATGCCGTGGGCCAGCCGTTGCGCAGCTTACTCACCGCCTCTTCGACTCGCAGGCGATTCCGCACGCCCCCGACGGCCACGGCGGCCATCGTGCTGTCGCCGTACGCTCGCGGCGAGGGCCTGGGACACCAGGCCGTCTACGGGTACCTCACCGATCAGGCGCGAGGCGAGCCGGGCACGCTGCTGCGAGCCTTCGTCGAGGGGACGCGCTACGGACAGCTCGACGTGCTCGCCCTAGACGACCTCACCCAGGCCGAGTTGGAGCGATACGGATGCCTGCTCATGCCCCAGCCATACCGCCTGTCGGGCGAGGCGCAGGCGGCTCTGGATGCCTACATGCTCAAGGGCGGGGTCGTGGTGGCGGACTTCGGAGCCGGGATGTACGAGGCGGGCTCCTGGATGGAGATGAGCCCGCGTCTGGCCTCCATGTTCGGCGTGGCCAAGGTGCTGCGAGTGTCCAACGCCTTCGGCAATAGGATCGGCGCGGCAAACGCCCGCGTCGCTGCCGGCTTCCCCGAGTTCCCCTCGCTGTCTCACGGAGCGCAGACCACGGGCTCGGCCCGGGGCCTCAACGAGCAGTGCGCCTTTGCCGGCTGGCATAGCAGCGTGGCGCTCAGCGATGCAGGGCGGGCGCTAGCCATCATAGACACTATGCACGACGAGCAGTTCGGGCTGGGGGTCAGCGGCATCGTGGCCCGTCGCCGAGGGCTGGGCATGGGCATCTACGGGACCGTCCGCCTATGGGACGCGTGGGCTCCCGACGGCCCCGTATTCCAGGCCTTCCACAACGACCTGCTGCGGCGAAGGGCGCGGCTCCAGCTTCTGGACGCGCAGGAGCTGGTGCCCGCCTGGGCGGCCATCGGCGAGCGCGGCGAGACGATATGGGTTCACAACCGATCCGGGGATGACCGGCTCGTGCACGTGCTGGCTACGCACGCGGGCAACAGGGCCTATTTCGGCGCGGTGGCCAAGGCCTCGGCACAGGGCCTTACGCCGGAGGCTACGCGTCGGGGAGCGGAGATACTCAGCATCAACCTGGCTGGCGGCGCCGTGGCCGAGGCCTCGGCCCTCCCTCTGACGATCGAGCCGCTTGCCGACTCCACGGTCGTATTACCCCGGGCCTACACCCCGGGGCTGGTCGAGTTTGAGGTCGCTGGCGAGGGGGCCACAGTGCGCCGGACCGCCGATGGGTCGCTCAAGATCCGTGGCGTTGGCAGAACCGAGGCACGCCTTACGCTCAGCTCGGGGGCGTACCGCGTGGACCCCGGCTCGCGGCACGAGGTCACTATCCGGCACGCTGGAGGGCTGGAGCAGGAGCGGCGGCAGGTGCTCAGCGCCGATGGTCAGGGGCGCCTGCGGTTTGTGGAGCGGCTGTGGCACGAGGTCGTGACCATCAAGCCCGCGCCCTGAGGGGCGCCATGTTGGGCTCGGCCGGCTGCACGGGGGATAGCGGCCGGCGCGTCTCCAGAGACAGGGCGAGGTGGCCGGGGTGCGCGGCAGGGACGAGCGAAATGAAGCCGAGGCGGATCCCGTGCTGGCCGATGGGCGCCGCTTGCGGGAGTTCTACGAGTCCTCCGAGGTGTATGAGGGCTGCCTGGCCAGGCGTGGTCCCGAGCGCTTCCGCGACTACGTGGACTTGGTGGCGTCCCACGCCCACCTCCGCGATCCGGTCCTGGATGCGGGGTGCGGCGTCGGTCAAGCACTGGGACTGCTGCGACAGCACGGGCTGGCTGCGGTCGGCGTTGACGTGGCCGAGCGTTTCTTGCGGCCGGCGCGGGCCGCGGGGCTGCCGGTAGCCAAGGCCGACATCGCCCGCCTTCCCTTCAAAGACGGGCAGTTCCAGGTCATCGGCTGCTACGAGGTCGCCGAACACCTAACGGACATCGAGAGCGCCTGCCGAGAGACGCTACGAGCCCTGCGCCCAGGCGGGATCCTATGCATCACCGTGACCAACTACTTCACCGTGACTCGCGTCCGCGAGCGTGCCTACCGTGAGCGCCGCCGCGGCAGCCGGCTCCCCGTAGTCCTGTTGATCCCGCTGGAGGCCCTGCGCGGCGTGTGGCAGAGCCTCCGTGCCGTCCTCGCCCGCAGGCCCCGGCTGGTCTACGTGCCTCCCATTCTCGGCGACCAGTGGCATCACGAGGATGACGTGGTTTTCGCCAGCCATCCGATCGCCGTTTGCCGCCTGCTGGAACGGTTAGGATGTGAGGTGGAACTGCGCCCGAACCCCAGCGACACTCCCCTGAAGCGACTTGCCCGTCGTGTCCTGTGGCACTTCGGCCCAGGCTACTGGGTGCTCGCCACCAAGCCCGGCAGAGAGACGACCGGCCACTAGCGCCTTCCGGAGACTCCTCAAGTTGCCGCCCCTCCTGCTCCCTGGCGCAGGAGGGTCCCCTGCCTTGGGGGAAGGGCACTAAGTACCCGGGAAACGCCCGGCAGTGAGACCGGAGGTGTTTGCCTTGGCCAAACTGGCCATCGCCGGCGGCAAGAAGACAGTCACCCTCACCGCGCCTGGCTGGCCGCAGGTCGGCGAAGAGGAGATCGAGGCCGTCGTTGAGGCCCTGCGCAAGTCTAAGGACGACTGGCAGTACCTCTGCTCGGCGCCCGGCGGCGGACCCACTGCCGAGTTCGAGCAGGCCTTCGCCGAGTTCATGGGCGCCAAGCACGCCATGTGCACGTGTGGCGGCGGGCCGGCGCTGCACATCGGAGTCATGGCCGCCGGCGTCAAGGCCGGGGATGAGGTCATCGTCAGCCCCTACACCTGGGGCCAGACCATCTCCTGCATACTCCAGCAGAACGCCATCCCCGTATACGCGGACATTGACCCGCAAACCTACAACCTCGACGCCGCCAGCGTCGAGCAGCGCATCACGGAGAACACCAAGGCCATCATGGTGGTGCACATCTACGGCCATCCGGCCGACATGGACGCCATCAACGAGGTGGCCAACCGGTACGGCATCATGGTCATCGAGGACTGCGCCCAGGCCGTGGGGGCCGTGTACAAAGGCCGGCGCGTGGGGACGCTGGGCGACATCGGCTGCTACAGTATCGGCGACGGCAAGAACTTGATCGGCGGGGAGGGCGGCGTCCTCGTCTGCGACGATGACTACACGTGGCAAGCCGCGCACCTCTATGGCCAGCACCCCATGCGCTCGAACGACGTCGTCAAGAACGAGGAGCTACGCCCGTGGATTGACAGCCTCATCTACACCTACCGCATCCACCCGCTGGCCACCGTCATCGCCGGCGTGCAGCTCAACTACCTGGACCAGTGGAACGCCGAACGCCGGCAGAACCACGAGCTGCTGTTCGAGGGGCTAGCCGACATCCCCGGCATCCGCAGGCCCTACGTGGCCCCCGATTGCGAGCACGTCTACCACATCGGCGCGCCCAGCTTCGTGCCCGAGGAGGTGGAGGGCGTCTCGCGCGAGACCTACGTGGAGGCGCTGGCGGCCGAGGGCGTGCCCATCGGCACCGGCTACGTGCGGACGCCCGCTCACCTGCGCAAGGCCATGCAGGAGCGGCAGTACTTCTACGGCAAGCAGTGCCCCTGGAGCTGCCGCCACGCCGCGCGCGACATCACCTACCAGGAGGGCGACTGCCCCGTCGCCGAGGACCGCTGCGCCCGCACGGAACTGACCCTGGGCGGCGGCTGCTCCTGGCGCGGCGACCAATCCGCCCTCGTCCAGCAAATCCTCGACGCCTTCGCCAAGGTCACAGAGGATCTGGACGCGCTGAGGGAGTACCAGAAAGCCAAAGGCTAGCAGCCACCTGCCCGCAAGACCTCACTGGACCGCCTCAGCGGGCCGGTCCCTCTCCGCCTGCACCCGCTCCATGACGCTTGAGGTGCCGCTGACGACCCAGTGGTAGCGGCCGCCCCAGAGGGGGGCGGGTGCCACGGGCACCTGCACGTCAGCATCGTACTCCAGCGTCTGCCCGGCGCGGCCGCCTACCTGACCTCCATGTAGACCTGCCCCGTGTGGGCGTCAAGTTGCAGCCCATGTGTTCGGATTGGGGGTGTGCCGCGGAAGCTGGGGGGCATTCGCGCGGGCGCCTTGACCCACACGACCCATACAAGCCGAACGCGCCCCTTGTACCATCCGGTTGCTAGGTAGGCTTCCTCCACCTTCGCCTTGGCCCGCTGCTGCTTGTCCAGTTTGCTCAGCGCCGCGTTGATGGCCTGCTGCTTCGTGACGCGGGCTGGCGAGAGGCCCTCGGCCGAGCAGTAGTGCTGGCTGTAGGAGATCGCCTTCCCTGTAGTCAGGTTGACATGTACGGAGCCCTGGCCGAGCCTGATCTGGTCCTGCTCGACGACCCAGTGGAAGCTCTGTGTCGCCGCCGGCACGGGCCGCGCGGCTGCGCCGGGCCGCGAAGGCTTCGTGGCCGAGTAGAACCGCCCATCGGGCCAGTACGGCCAATGAGCTTTGAGGTAGGCCGCGGCGATTCGCTTCGCATCGGCTTCAGTCAGCTCCCGTGTGCCAATCTCGTAGCGTCGTCGCTGATACGTCACTCCCGTCACCCGACCCCACCGAGCCTCCACGACGATGCTGACCCGTCCCACCTCACGCTGCCACTGTTCTACTTGGGCGTCCTTCGGATAGGGGAGGATAAACGTGTATGTGGTGGGGTGGAGATCACTGGTCCGCTTGGCGCCGCTCCCCGCCGTGCGCGGCGCGAGTTCGCCAGCTGTGACGCCCAAGAACTTGGCGGCCCTTTGCCGACATTCGTCCAGCGATAGCTCCGCCTCATCCGTTGTCGGAGAACTGATTGGCAGGCCCAGGGCCACTGCCGCCGCTAGCACCTTGAGAACGTATCGCCGTCGCGTCATCGCTGTCACCTCCCGCCGGTCAATCGTCACTTGTAGAAACCGCTCTTCTCAGGTTCCACGATCGTGTGGTTCAGCGCCGTCGCGGTGATGAGGTCCGTGTTCCACCATTCGCTGGCACCGGGGGGCGGCTGGAGGAGTAGGGCCTGCACTGCAGCCTTCGCGTCATCCAGAGCAGTGGCGACCGTAGCCCCCTGCCGGAGGTCCTCCCAAAACGCTTCGAACCACGTGATGGATACGATGCCGTTGTAAAGGAGTGCGTTTTGGACGCCCACCACGCAGTCAACGCCCTCTGCCGGTAGGGTGGCCTGGAAATCGTCGCCTGCCCAGCAGGTATAGAACACGGCCAGGTGGCACTGTTGGGCGTTTACGAGGGCCACAACGTTTGGCCCCTCGCCTTCCGGCGGGGGATCTGGCGGGGGCATCGAGTACACAACCCTGTCGGCCATGCGGACCCATCCAAGGTCCGGCTCGGGTGGGCGGGGGTAACCCTCGTCCCGCACCCATCTGAGGTCATCGTACCCGTGTCCGTCGAAGCAGACGATGGCCCCTTTCTCGAAGGCCTCCATGAGGGCGTAGGAAGAGGCGTCGGTGGCTGCTGTCGCGGCGTACTGGCCCTGCGGGACATCTGTCACGAGGCTTTGCTGTGCGTCGCGGGCTATGGGTGCAGTGTTACTGAGGCCGGAGGTGTCGTAGT
>JBHIEF010000079.1:0-17469 GCA_046760465.1 Armatimonadota bacterium
AGGAGTAATAGAGTCTGCTGGAGCCCTCTACCCGAAGAGGAGAGGTCCAACTTGACGCTGTTCTCCCGGAAGCTCATCACGATCTCGCCGCGTTCAGGAACGTACCTGGGGGGATCGAGATCCGCGCGGAAGAGCGATCCGATGTGGTCGCGCAACTTGTCCCAAAGCTCGTGCCCCTCGTCCTTCGTGTAGACCGCATAGCACAGGTTGCGGAGCACCTCCGCGGTACGTCCCTCGCCGATGCGAACGCTTATCGCTCCCGGGTCCAGCCGGGTCTCGTTGGAGGAGAGCCCTGACATGGGGGGCAGGAATGCCACTCGCACGGCATCGGCCTGCGGAGGGATGCGCATTCGTGGAGGGGGCTTCCCATCCCCTCGGCGAAGGGGCCGGCAGTAGAACGACTCAGGGTTCGCGTAGTCGAACTCGAGTCCGCACTTCCATTGGCTGTCTTCGCTGATGCCGTCCACGATGATCTCGACCAGTATGTTCTTAGTTACCTGCTTGTCGCCCTCCCTTCCGACGTCTCTCGTGCGCAGGCCATGCCAGAGTAGGTTGGCCTCAGGAACCGGCACGGCGATGAGGTCGCGCCGGTTTATAGTCACCCCAGGACGCCGCTCCGGCGTCTTGCGCCCCTTGCGCTTTTCGTTCCAGCGTTGAAGCCCGACCTCCCACAGGGCGAGGGCTTGCAGGACAGAAGTCTTCCCGGAGTCGTTGGGCCCGATGAAGACGACCGGATTCGCCAACTCGACCTCGACCTCTTCGAAGCGCTTGAAGTTCCGGATCGTGACCTTTGTCAGCATGAATCGGCGCTCCCCGGACGCGGCCGCCCCGCGCGCTCCGTCCGCGTGTCCGGTGTCTTGAGTACCCGCTCCCGCGCCCAGGCGTCGGCGGCCAGGATGTTGGCCAGGTGGTCGTCGGCCAGCGGCTCGTGCGCGGCCAGGGCCTCCTGGCTGAGCCGCGGGATGTCGGTGAAGCCGATCTCCCCGGCCAGGAAGCGCTGGACGGCCACCTCGTTGGCTGCGTTGAGCACGGCCGGACACGTGCCGCCGCGTGCGGCGGCCTCGTAGGCCAGCCGCAGGCAGGGGAAGCGCTCCATGTCCGGTTGAGCGAAGGTCAGACTGCCTACGCCCGCCAGGTCCAGCCGAGGCAACTCGTTGGCCACGCGCTCGGGATGGAACAGCGCGTACTGGATGGGCGCGCGCATGTCCGGCAGGCCCATTTGCGCGATGACCGAGCCATCCGTCAACTCCACCAGGGAGTGGACGACGCTCTGATGGTGCACGACCACCTCGATCTGCTTGAAGTCAACCCCGAACAGCCACCTGGTCTCGAAGATCTCGAAGCCCTTGTTGGCCAGGGTGGCTGAATCTACGGTCACCTTGCGCCCCATGCGCCAGGTGGGGTGGCTCAGGGCCTGTTCGGGCGTCACCCGGGCCAACTCCTCCATGGAGAGGTCGGCGAAGGGCCCGCCCGACGCCGTCAGCAGGATGCGGCCGATGGCGCTGCGATCCTCACCCTTCAGCGCCTGGAAGATGGCGCTGAGTTCGCTGTCAACGGGGAGCAGGCGGGCGCCGGTTCGCTCTGCCGTCTCGGTCACGATGCGCCCGGCCGCCACCAGCGGCTCCTTGTTGGCCAGAGCGACGTCTGTTCCGGCCTCCAAGGCCGCCAAGAGCGGTTTCAGCCCCGCCACGCCCGAGATCGCCCCCACCACCAGGTCGGCCTCGGGCATTGCCGCCAGGGCCTCCAAGCCCTCCTCACCCGCCAGCACCTCGGTCTCGTCGCCGCAGGTCGCCTGGAGCTCGTCTGCGGCCGCCCTTTCGGTCAGGCAAGCTGCCGCAGGGCCGAACTCGGCTATCTGGGCCCGCAACGACTCCACGCTGCCGTGCGCGGCCAGGCCCACCACCTGCAAGCGCCCGGGGTGGGCGCGCACGATGTCCAGGGTCTGGGTCCCAATGGACCCCGTGGCTCCCAGGACGACGATCCGCTTGCCGTGCCTGACGGCAGGCAGGCGCGCCAAGTGCTCACCCCTCCGGCGGGCGTCTCTCGCGCGGGAGGGAAGGATACCTGCTGGCAGGAGCCAGTGTCAAGCCGTTTGCCGCCGGCCCCAAACGCCGACGCGGCCCACCCGAGGGGCGGGCCGCGAGAATGCCAGGGCCTGCATGAACTGGGCTCACAGGTACACGAAGGCCGTCTCGCTGTCTGAGGCGTAGGCCTGTGCCAGGGCGGACTCCGCGTGGCTGTAGAGGTCGTCGGCGCTGGCCACGTCATCGTCCAGCCCGGCCACGCCTATGATCAGGCGCTCGGGGAGGCGCCCGCCCTCGGCCTGCCGCTGCTTCATGCATTCGGTTATGCGCTCGGCCGCGATCAGCGCATTGCGCGGGCTGGTGCGGGGCATGACCATCAGCAGGCGCCGCTCTCCCAGGCGGTAGGCGGCGTCGGAGTCGCGTATGGTCTCGACGATGAGCTGGGCGCCGTTGACCACGGCCTCCTCAATGGCCTCGGGGCCCTCCGCGATCAGGTCCTCGCTGGGCATGGCATCGGCCAGCATCACCGACAGCTCCTGGCCGCGCGCCTTGGCGTCGGCGACGTTGCTGTCCAGCACTCGGGTGACATCGGCCAGGTCCTGCGGGGTGGTGGCCGCGTCCGCGCGGGCCTCCATGTCGTGCACGGTGGCCAGCGACAGGTGGGCCAGGGAGGGCGCCGCGCAGGTGAACACGGGCGCCAACAGGCCTATGTCGCGCTGGCCCAGGGAGCCGTCCGCCCCGGCCAGGACGGAGAAGAGCACCGCCGCTCCCGCGCCCAGGGGCGTGGGGAAGTCGGTCCAGCAGCCCGCCTCCGGCCCCGGCAGTGGCACGCAGCGTTGGTCCAGGTGCCGGCGCACGAAGCGCGGCCAGGGCAGGCTGTTGGGCTCCATCCGCTCCTGCACGCGATCAATGGCCTCCGCAGCCAGCGCGAAGGCCTGCTCCTCGGATAGGTCCCAGCCCGCGGCCACGCCGCCCTCGGTGCGCCCGGCCACGTGCCAGATGGCCACGCAGGCGGCCACCGGCAGCACGGAACGGGCGTGGTTGAAGACCTCCTCGAACAGGTCCTCAACGCTGTTGGCCGAGGCGACGTTCTGCACCGCCTCCGAGAGGAGAGTCAAGTCCGCCACGTCCCAGGTACGCGTCTGTTCGCTGACCTGTGGCATCAGCCATCACCCCGCGCTTCCTGCCCTGGGTGCAGAGGAGGAGGCCCTGCACTGAGGGAATTGAGTGGATAACCTGGCAGTCCCTTGACGGCAACCGTGCAGCGAAGGCAATTCCTCAAAGCGATGACGGTCTGTGGCCTGGCCGCGTGTGGTCGTGCCGATGAGCCTGCGCGCCGGCCCCGGGTGGTGGTGGCGCGCCTGCGCGATGCCGCCGGCCGCGACGATCCCGCCCGCCTGCGTGACCTGCTGGTCGCGGGACTCGAGGCCCTGTTCGAGGACCCCTGGGCCGCGCTGTCCCAGCTCTTCGGAGACACCGGCCTCATCGGCCTGAAGGTCAACTGCGTCAGCCGTCACTTGAGTACCCGCCCCGCTCTGTGCCAAGCCGTCGTTCGCGTCCTGGCCCGGGCCCAGATCGGCCCCGAGCGCGTCCTCGTCTTCGACCGTTCCAACCAGGAGCTCGACCGCAACGGCCGCTACGAGCTGAACCGCTCCGAGGGCGGGCCCCTCTGCTACGGGTGTCGCCAGACCCCGTACGAGGGGGGCAGCTACCGCCCCTACGTCTGCGAAGGTGCCGAGTTCAGCATTAGCTCTCTGGTGACCGGTTGCCGTGCCCTCATCAGCATGCCGGTCCTCAAACATCATGCCATGACGGGCGTAACGCTGTCCTTAAAGAACTATTACGGTGTGCTAGAGCGTCCTACGCTTTGGCATGGTCCCCTGCTGAACTGTAGCCCCTACCTGGCCCAACTCATGACCACCGAGGTACTGGCCTCGCGGCAGAAGCTGGTGATCTGCGATGCCTTGGTCGGCATGTGCGATGGCGGGCCCTACGGCCCGGGACGGCAGTGGCCCTTTGGCGGGCTGATCCTGTCGGCCAACGCTCCCGCCGCCGATATCGTCGGCTGGCAGATCATCAACGCCGAGCGCGGGCGCCGCGGCCTGGCCCAACTGGCCCTGCCTCAGCACCTAGAAGACGCAGGCGAGCGGGGCTTGGGCCCCGCCGGCCTCGCCGATATTGACCGAGTGACCGTGGCAGTCTAGCGTGCGCCGCCGGCCGGGTCCCCGAGTTGGGCGGGCGTGAGTCCGGCCTGCCGGGCCAGGCGCTCCAGCACGGGCGCGGGCACCAGGCGCATGCTGCGGGCGCAGAGGATCACCCGGCGCGCCACGCCATCGGCGCCCATGGTCTGCCAGAGGTTGTGAGACCCCGTCTTGGTGCGCACGAATCCGGCCCGGCGCAGGGCCTGCTCAATCTGGCCGTAGGTCAGGTGTGACATGGATCAGGTCCGCCAGTTCCTCGTCGTTTCTCTTCGCCACCACCTCGGCGGCCGGCACCTGGCCCACCAGGCCGCCGCCCAGGGAGGCCGCATTGGTCAAGACGAAATCGGCGGCCATGCGCATGGCCTCTATCAGGGCGGTTCGCGCCTCGTCCTCAGTGGGCGCCGAGGTGGCCACGCCCAGTTGGTCGCACCAGGCGGCGAAGGTCTTCGTCTCGGGGTCGAACGCAACTACGGCTGCGAGCCGCGGCTCGCCTGCGGTGGAGTTGGGCAACAGGTCTGCCCCTTTCTTGCTCACACCGGGTTATACCACAGTGACGGACGGTGCGCGCTAAGCGAAGTGCGGGCCTGCCGGGGCTGCTCAGCCGCCACAGAGGCCAAGCTGCCGTGGGGGAGTGGATTCCCGTGAGCGAACTGGGCATAGCGCTGATCGGACTTCGTCATCTGCACGCCGAGGGCTGGATTCACAACATCGCGCAGACGCCGGGAGTGCGCCTGGCGGCCGTGGCCGAGGGCGACGCCGAGCTGCTGGGCAGGTGCGCCCGTCAGCATCCGGGCACGCCCACCTTTGCCTCGGCCGAGGCCGCTCTCGCCGAGGCGGGAGTTGACGTGGCGCTGATCCTCCTGCCGCACGATGAGATGCCCGACGCCGCCATGGAGGCGATTGCCCGGGGCAAGCACCTCATTGTGGAGAAGCCCTGCGCGGTGAATGCCCGCGCCCTCCAGCCCGTGGCCGCGGCCGCCGTGGAGCGGCGAGTCAAGTTCACCACCCCCTACCTGTGGCGCTACGACCCGGCCGTGCGCCGGGCCCGCGAGATCGTGGAGCAGGGAGGCATCGGTCGCCCGCTCTACTGCACCGGCCGCATCAACGCCGGCGGCCCGCACCGCTATCTGGAGTTGTCGCCCTGGATGTTGTCACGGCGCAAGAGCGGCGGCGGCGCTCTGCGCAACCTGGGCGTGCATTGGATTGACGGGTTCTCCGCCCTGCTGGCCGACGAACCGCAAGCGGTAACGGCTCAACTGGGGGGCCTGGCCCACGACGTGGAGGTGGAGGATCACGCGCGAGCCCTGATCGAGTTCTCGGCCGGCGCACAGTTGCTGGTGGAGACGTGCTATGCCCTGCCGGACTCATACCCGCCGCAGGGCTATGACTTCGCGTTCGCCATCAAGGGCAGCGAGGGCTACCTGGAATGGTCGCGGCGGGACGATACGCTGCTGTGGTGCGCGGGCGCGAGCCATTGCCATCAGGAGCGCATGGACCGCTCGGCGGCGGGCTGGCAGGGGCCCGGGTACGGCGGGCAAACGGGCCTCGATTTCCTGGCGCTGGTGGCCGATGCCATAGGTGAGGGCCGGGATCCGGAGATCGGCGCGACGGACGCTCTGCGGGCTCTGCGGGCCGTGGACGCCGCCTACGAGTCGGCCCAGCGTCAGGCCCAGGTGCGGCTCTCCTGAGGCCCGCTGGGGGGCGCTGTGACGGTCGTCAAGGGGTGACCGCGCGCACACTGCGCCGCAGCCGGCTTCGGGTAGAATTCCGTTGGGAAAGGACCTTGATAGCAGGCGGACGCAGCGGTCGTGGAGCCGAACTTGGGCGAGCCACCGGACGACCTTGGGCTGGTTGACACCGGTGGGGGCTTCCGCTATAATTGACCCGCCGATGTAGCCTCGGCTGCGCGGCGGCAATGATATCTCCGGAAGTACCGACGGAGGCTCGTTCGCGGACATGCCACTTGAGGTCGGCTCCATCGTCTCGGGGTCGGTCACCAGGCTGTTGGAGCACGGTGCGCTGGTTGCCTTGCCGGAGGGCAAGTCGGGCCTGGTGCACATCTCGGAGATCACCGACGCCTTCGTCCACGACGTTGCCGACTACCTGCGCGTGGGCGATTCGGTCACCGTAAAGGTCATCAACATCAACGACCGCGGTCGGTACGAGCTGTCCGCCAAGCAGGTCGAGGCGCTCAAGCCCATTGACCCGGAAGCCGTTGCCCAGCGGCGCCCCCGGCCGCGCCCCCGGCGGCCGTCTGCGGAGTTCGAACAGCGGCTCACGGATTTCATGAAGTCTAGCCAACAGCGGCTGGCGGAGTTGAAACGCAGCCGCGATCCCAAAAGGCGAGGCCGTCGTAAGCGCTGAGCAAGCGCCCGGCGATCCTGGTCCAGATCACCTGGCCGCACGTCCAAGCAGCAGGCGGGCTCCCCCAAACGGCTCTTCGGCCGCGCCGACGGCCCGGTGAGTGCAGTGGGCACACGCGGGGCTGAGGTGCCTGATGAGGGGAGCGATGATCATGGGAGACCCGAGAAGCCGCCAGTTCCGTTGCCTGACCGCCTGTACCGCCTTGGCTGCCTTCGCGGTCGCGTGCCTGCTGGTGGGCGGGCCCAGCCCCGCCCTGGCGGCGGACGCGGCCGGAGGCAAGTCGTGGCGGGAGCGCCTGGCGGGCCTCAGGTCGGGCAAGTCCTCCTCCAAGTCATCCACCAAGTCCAGCACCTCCAGCAAGTCCAGTCGCTCCGGCCGGTCCAGCCTGTCGAGCCGTTGGTCGCGACCGTCGCCCAGTAAGTCGCAGCCCTCGCGCTCGACCAAGAGCCCCTCGCGAAGCTCGTGGAGCCGACCTTCGGGCTCCAGTGGTTCGTCGCGGTGGGGCGGTACGTTGTGGCGCCGACCGTCACGGCAGACTACGAAGCAGCCGGCGGCGCGGCCGTCGTCTTCCTCGCGCTGGGCGCCCAGGCCCAGCTCGCGGCCCGCCGAGGCCGCCAAGCCCTCGGCCCCCAAGCCGACCTTCCAGTGGAGGCGACCGGCCTCGCCGGCGGGGAGCGTGCGGCGTGGGTCAGACGAAGGTCGCCCCAGCGGCGGGGTCTCGGCGCAGCCACCCAAGCGTGTCGAGCCGACCAAGCCGGCCGCGCCCAAGCGCACCTTCGAGTGGAAGCGGCCGACGTCGTCGGCCATGGACCTGCTGCGCGGCAGAGACCGCGACGAGCATGAGGCCGAGCAACCGCCACAACCGACGGAGAACACCAAGCCGGCCGCGCCCAAGCGCACCTTCGAATGGAAGCGACCGTCGGAGCTGCTGGGCGGTCGGCTGCGCGGGTCCGATCCCGACCAGGACGCCGCCGATGAATCGCCAGAGCCCAACAGGATGAGCACGCCGCGCTGGGGGACCTGGGGCCAGCGCGACCGCGAGCCCGACGACACGGAGGCCACCCCCAAGCGCACCTGGCGAGACTTGATATCGCCGCCGAAGGCCCATACGGAGCCGCTGGAGCCGGAGTCGTCGCCCAAGCCGCAGTGGCGCGACCTGCTGAAGCCGAAGGGCGAGCAACCCGCGCTGAAACAGGGCGAGGAGCCCGACTCTCCCGGCCGATCAAGCTGGCGGGAGCTGCTCAACAACAGGTGGCAGGGCCGCCAGGAGGACGAGCCGGACGAGGCGGGCAAGCCCGCCGAGCCCAGGTGGAAGTCGTGGTTCGAGGGCCGGGACGACACCGAGGAGGACGAGGGCAAGCCGCGCTGGCGCTTCGGTGATCCCGAGTGGAAGCAGCCGGAGGGCGCGCCCGGCGCGGACCCAGAGCCGAAGGACCGCCGCTGGGGGAGCTGGCCGGACCAGGGCTTCCAGCCCAAGGGCGGGCCGCAAGGGCTGCTGGAGCGATGGCGGAACCTGCGGGGCGACGACGGCGGGGAGCCCGACGAGTCGCCCGATGAGCTGCCCTGGTGGAGGCCCGGGAGCACGGCCAAGTGGCCGGAATGGGCCGGCAACTTGGGCGACCGCCAGAAGCGACAGCGAGACTGGTACGAGAACACCAGCTCCCGCTGGGCCAACTGGTGGGAAGGCGAGGACCGGCACGGCTGGTGGAACCGCGGCGTGCCCACGCGCCCGCGTTGGCACGATGATCCCCCCGAGCACCCCCGCGTCGGCCACCACCACGGCCACCACGGGAAGTGCGACTGCTACTGGCGCACCTGGCCGGGACGCTTCTACTGGCGCCCCTGGCGCCACTCCCACATCCACTACTCGTACTGGTATCCGTACCATCACTGTCGCTACTACTATGGCGACTACTTCTACTACCCCTGGTACTACGACACGGGCTTCACGCTCATCGTTGACCTGGTTGACTACGACCGTGACTACTACTACGAGCCCATCTACTACCAGGACGACTACGCGACCGTTCACTACGAGCAGGAGTACGGCTACGACGACGACTATCCGTACTACCCCGAGGGCACCAGCCAGGCCCTAGGCGATGCCCTGCGCGACATCGCCCTCTCCTGGCTGGCCGAGGACCCGGAGCTCCTGGCCCGGCATCTGTCGGACACGCGGCCCATCGAGGCGCGCGACGAGGAGCGGGGCTACGAGCGCGTCTTCGAGGCCGCGGACCTCCTGGACCTGATCACCCTGTCTCAGGAGAACATCGAGACCGAGCGCTTCTACTTCACGGATGTGGACGAGTCGGAGATAGACGGGGCCTGGGCGGAGGCCCGGCACCTGTACCGTGAGGACGGCCGCGACAAAGAGGCGTACGTCCACTACCACTTGGTGCGCGAATACGGTGAGTGGTATGTGGACGCGATAATGGTAAAGAGCGAGCAAGGGTAGGTCTCCGCGGCCTACCCGGCGAAGGTAGCCCAGGCCGGCGTCACCGCAGCGGGGCAGGGCGTAAGTGCGGCCCGCGCGGTGGGCGTTGCTTGGTGCCTGGCCGAAGCGGCCGGTCGGCTGCGTCGTGGCTGAAGGCTGAAGTCAGGGGTATACCGGGGCGATGGACGACGTAAAGCGGTTGCAGGAGGAGTTCGAGCGCCTCAAGCTGGTGGTTGAGGACCTCGAGCACAAGAAGCGGCAACTGGAGGAGCAGATCAAGGCCGCCAGGACCATGAGCGACGTCCCGGCGGCCATCGTCAGTCGTCCCGACTTGCAGAACGTGTTGGGCCGCCTGGTCAAGAAGGTGGCCATGATCCTCCAGGGCGAGAAGTGCGTCATCATGCTGTTCGACCCGGAGGTGGGAGAGCTCCAGGTGCTGCCTCCGGCTCTGGGGCTCAACGAGGAGCAGGTGCGGGCCTTCCGGGTGAAGGACACCGAGGGGGTCACCGGTCACGTCTTCCGCACCGGGGAGTCGGTGATCTTCCACGACGCCGTGCGCGACGAGCGCACCATCAAGGATCACGTGGCCTTCCTGCAAGTGCGCAACGGCCTCACCGTCGCCCTGACCACCAAGCGCAAGGACGAGGACGAGCGCGTGCTGGAGGAACGGCGCATCGGCGTGATGCACGTCTTCAACAAGCGCTTCGGCCAGGAGTTCAACGAGGACGACCAGCGGCTGTTGGAGATGCTGGCCGACCAGGCGGCCGCGGTCATCGCCAACGCCCAGCTCTACATACAGGTGGTGGAGGAGAAGAAGCGCCTGGAGGACACGCTGGAGAGCATTCACTCCGGCGTGCTGGTGGTGGACGAGGAGGGCGAGATCGTACTGCTCAACGATGCCGCCCGGCGCATCTTCGCCGTCTCCGACGGCGAGGGGCTGGGCGCCCAGATGGCGGAGGCGCTCGCCGACGCCGAGGTGGTCGAGCTGCTGCGGGATTCGCTGAGCAGCGGGGAGGAGCTGTCTCGGGAGGTCACGGTGCAGGCTGCCAGCGACCGCATCTTCCAGGCTCAGACCAGCCTGATGAAGAACGAGGAGGGGCAGCTCGTGCACGTGGTGGCCATCTTCAACGACATCACCGAGATCCGCAACATCGAGCGCATGAAGACGGCCTTCGTGTCCACCGTCTCGCACGAGCTGCGCACGCCGCTGACCTCCATCAAGGGGTTCATCGCCACTCTGCTGGAGGACAAGCGGGGCTACTACGACGAGGAGACCAAGCAGGAGTTCTACGCCATCATTGACGCCGAGTGCGAGCGACTGCATCGGCTGATCCAGGACCTGCTCAACATCGCCCGCATCGAGGAGGGCCACGTCCTGGACCTGCACCTGGGCACCGTGGACGTTCCGGAGATGGCCTCTCGCATCTGCGCGGCGCATCAGTCGTACACCTCGAAACACGACCTGATCTGCCAGTTCCCCAGCGATTTTCCCGAGATCGTGGCCGACGCCGACCGGGTGCACCAGATCATGGAGAACCTGGTCAGCAATGCGGTGAAGTACTCGCCGGAGGGCGGCGAGGTCTGGGTGCGGGGCAGCGCCGATACGGACTCGGCGCTCATCGAGGTCCAGGATCAGGGCCAGGGCATCCCCAGGCGCAACTGGGAACGGATCTTCCAGCGTTTCCACCGGGGCGAGGACGAGAACGACACCCACGTGCCGGGCACGGGCATCGGACTCTACCTGGTCCGCTACCTGGCTGAGGCCCACGGCGGGGAGGTTCGCGTCCTCGACAGCGAGGTGGGTAAGGGCACCACCTTCGGTGTCCGTCTGCCCATTCAGCCGCCGGACCACGTGCTGCGGGCGGCGCGCTAGGGGTTTGGGCCCGGCGGCGGAGGGCCAGGCTGGCGCGAGTCGCACCCCCGGGAGCGGGGGCTTTTTTGTGTGGCCGGTGTCGCGGGCGGCAGAGCGGGCCCGTGGGCGCGGGAGTTGCCGATGAAAGTCGCTTTGGGCTGCGATCATGCCGGGCGTCCGCTCATGGCGCATCTGAAGTCCTGGCTGGAGGGCCGGGGTCATACCTGCATAGACCACGGGGCCTACGACGACCAGCCCTCCGACTATCCCGATTACGCCCGCGTGGTGGGCGAGTCCGTGGCGCGAGGTGAGGTGGACACGGGGGTGTTGGTCTGCGGCACCGGCATCGGCATGTCGCTGGCGGCCAATAAGGTGCCCGGCGTGTATGCCGCCGTGTGCCACGATGAGTACTCCGCCGCCATGGCGCGCGCGCACAACCACGCCAACGTCCTGACCCTGGGGGCCCGGGTGGTGGGGCCGGGGCTGGCGGAGGGCATTATGGAGACGTGGCTGTCCACCGAGTTCGATCAAGACGAACGCCACCGCCGCCGCCTGCGCAAGCTTAAGGACATAGAAGCCCAGTGTGGGTCAAAGGAGTCGTAGCCCCGTGACGGCAGACTTCGGCGAGCTCAGTCGAGTCGAAGCCCAGCGCGCGGCCGAGCTGCCCCCCGACTACCCCTCCCCCGAGGAGACGGAGGACGCCGCCTCCGCGCCCCAACCGCGCCCCGATTGGGATGACTACTTCATGCAGATCACGCGGGTGGTGGCCACCCGCGCCACCTGTCTGCGGCGAACCGTGGGGGCGATCCTGGTGAAGGACCGTCGTATCCTGGCCACGGGCTACAACGGCCCTCCGTCGGGGCTGGCGCACTGCGAGACGGTGGGCTGTTACCGGGAGCAGCACGGCATCCCCCCCGGCCAGCGGGTGGAGCTGTGCCGGGGCATCCACGCGGAGCAGAACAGCATCATCCAGGCGGCCATCCACGGGGTCAAGCTCGCCGCCCCCATCACCTGCTACAGCACCACGCAGCCTTGCGTGACCTGCGCCAAGATGCTCATCAACGTGGGCGTGACGCGCATCGTCTTCGAGGGGAGCTACCCCGACGAGCTGGCCCGGCAGGTGCTGGAGGAGGCCGGCGTGGAGCTGGTGCGCTGCGCGCCGGAGGGCGCGCGCGGCCCCTCGGGTCCGCAGGACGTGCCGGCAGTGGAAGACGCGTGATGCAACGCCTGTGGCAGTCCGAGAGCAGCTTTCTGGTGGCTGCGCTCGCCGCCCTAGCCCTCACCCCGTTGGCCTGGCGTCTGGCGCACCGAATAGGCGCCCTGGACCAGCCCGAGGCGCGCCGGGTTCATCGCCACCCCATACCGCTGTGCGGCGGGCTGGCCATGCTGGCGGCCTTCTGGCTGGGGGTGGGGGCCGCGGCCCTGGTAGACACCAGGTTCCTGACGCGGCCGACCTGGGGCATTCTGCTGGGAGCGACGGCCATCAGCGTGATGGGCCTGGCCGACGACATCCGCTCCCTGCCCGTGAGCCTGCGGCTGCTAGTCCAGGTCATTGTGGCCGCCGCGGTGGCCTGGGGGTTCGACGTGCAGATCGCGGTGCTGACCCGCTACGGCGGCGACGGCCCCTACATCTACCTACAGTGGCTGGCCGTCCCGGCCAGCGTGGTCTGGATAGTGGCCATCACCAATGCCTTCAACTGGATAGACGGCCTGGACGGTCTGGCGGCGGGCATCGCCGCCCTGGCCGGCATCACCTTACTGCTGATGGCCGCCGCCAACCCGGGTTTGGGGGGCAGCCTGGTGGTGGTGGTCCTGGCAGGGGCGCTGGCCGGCGCCGCGACCGGCTTCCTGCGCTACAACTTCAGCCCCGCCTGGATCTTCATGGGCGATTCGGGGTCCATGTTCCTGGGCTTCGTGTTGGCCTGCGTGGCGCTGGTGGGAGCCTTCAAGAAGGCGACTCTGGGTATCCTGGTCCCCCCTCTGGCGTTTGCGGTGCCCATCTACGACGCGGTGTCCACCATGTGGATTCGCTGGCGCAGCGGCCAGCCGGTCCACGCCGCGGACCGCCGCAACGTGCACCACCGCCTGCTGGACCGGGGTCTGTCCCCGCAGCGGGTGGTCTACCTGCTGTACGCGGCCACCGCAGTCTGCTGCGTGGTGGCCTTGATCTTCGTGGTGTGACGAGGGCCGGCCGGGAGGATGTCCCCTCTGAAGAAGGTCATGCTCGTCTTCGGCACCAGGCCGGAGGCTATCAAGATGGCGCCGGTGCACCGGGAGTTCCGCTCTCGGGGCGACCGCTTCCAGGCCCTGGTGACCGTGAGCGGCCAGCACCGGGAGATGCTGCACCCCTTCCTGGAGCTGTTCGGCCTCGCCCCCGACCATAATCTGGATATCATGCAGGAGGGCCAGACCCTCTCGCAGATCACCGCGCGCACGGTCACCGGCCTGGAGGCCATCGTACGCGAGGAGCAGCCCGACCTGGTGCTGGTGCAGGGGGACACCGCCACCACCTTCAGCGGGGCGCTGGCCTGCCACTACTGCCAGGTGCCTGTCGGCCACGTCGAGGCGGGCCTGCGCACGGACAACAGATACGATCCCTTCCCCGAGGAGATCTACCGGCGCCTCACCTCGGTGCTGGCCGAGCTCAACTTCCCTCCCACGGCACGGGCGCGGGATCGGCTGCTGGCCGAGGGCATTGACCCCGAGGGCATCTACCTCACGGGCAACACGGTGGTGGATGCGCTGCTGTCGGTGGCCGAGGCGCGGGCCGGCCTGGAGGGGACCGAGTTCGCCTGGCTGGAGGAGTCGGACCGGCGCCTGATACTGGTGACCGCTCACCGTCGGGAGAACCTGGGCGAGAAGCACGAGAGGGTTTTCCGCGCGTTGCGCGAGATCGCCGAGGGGCACCAGGACGTCGTTGTGCTGTACCCCATGCACTTGAACCCGGCCGTGCGGGAGGTGGCGCAGGCGACTCTGGGCCAGGTGGAGCGCGTGGTCCTGTGCGAACCGCCGGACTACCTGCCCTTCGTGGGGCTGATGAAGCGCTCACACCTGATCATCACCGACTCGGGGGGCATCCAGGAGGAGGCCCCGTCGCTGGGCAAGCCGGTGCTGGTAGTGCGGGAGACCACCGAGCGGCCCGAGGGTGTGGAGGCCGGCGTAGTCAGGCTGGTGGGCACGCAGACTGCCGACATCGTGGCCGCCGCCAACGAGCTGCTCGACGACGAGCAGGCCTACCAGGAGATGGCCCGGCGGGCGAACCCCTACGGCGACGGTCGGGCGGCCGAGCGCATCTGCGACGCCATCGAGCACTACTTCGGGCTGCGCCGGGATCGGCCCGAGGAGTTCGCGCCGGCGCCGCCGGCGGGAGGGGCTCTAGGCTAGATGACCCTCTGGCAGGCGGCCGTGCTGGGCCTGGTGCAGGGCGCCACCGAGTTCTTCCCGGTGTCCAGCTCCGGTCACCTGGTGGTGGTGCCTCGCTTGCTGGGGTGGGAGGCGCCGCCGGTCAGCTTCGACGTGGCGGTGCACTTCGGCACGCTGGTGGCGCTGGCGGGCGTCTACTGGCGGGAGCTGGTGGACATGGTCCGCGTCTGGCTGCCGGGCAGGGAGCGGGTAGAGGGAGAGGTCACCCGGGCACTGGTGCCGCTGCTGCTGCTGGCCTCGGTGCCCGCCGGCATTGCTGGGGTGGCGCTGAAGGGCTTCGTCGAGGGGAGCTTTCAGAGGTTGAGCTGGGTGGGGGGCTTCCTGCTGCTGAGCGGCTGCCTGGCCTTCGCCACGGAGCGGCTGGCCCGAGGGCTGAAGCGACTTCAGGACGTGAGGTGGTGGCAGGCTCTGGTCATCGGCGTGGCCCAGGCCTGCGCGCTGATGCCGGGTCTGTCGCGCTCCGGGGCCACCATCATGGCGGGGACTGCCATCGGCCTGGACCGGGCCACCGCGCCGCGCTTCGCCTTCCTGATGGCCTTCCCGGTGATGCTGGGCGCGACCGCGTTCGAGCTGGCTGAGATGCAGGGGCTTGCATCGGAGCAGTGGGCGTGTTACCTTGTGGGCGCCTTGGTCGCAGCCCTCTCTGGGTTTGCGGCCATTAAGCTGGTGGTGGCGGCGCTGCGCAGGCAGAGCTTCTACGTGTTTGCGGCCTATTGCTGGGTCATCGGGATGGTCGCGCTGGTCTCCGCTCAGCGCTGAGCAAGCTCCGCCCGCCGGTGTCTCAATCCAGGGCAGCACCCCCCAACATGCCGCTTGCCGGGAGCAACCTGGGCAAGCTTCGCACCATACAGGAGCGGACGGGATCATGGAGTTCACCGCCTTCGAGCAGGCCGCCCTGTGGGCCACGCTGGGCTCGGCGATCCTGGGCCTGGCCTATGCCTTCATGCTGCGCAGCCAGATTCTGAGGGCCTCGCAGGGCACGGAGAAGATGCAGCAGGTGGCGGGGCAGATACAGGCAGGCGCCGACGCCTACCTCAATCGGCAGTTCCGCACCATCACCTGGTTCGTCGTTCTGCTGGGCGTGGGGCTGTTGGTCAGCGGCATGGGGCAGGGCTGGGATATCGCAGTGGGCCGCGGGCTGGCCTTCCTGGCCGGGTGCTTCGCCTCGGGCCTGACCGGCTACATGGGCATGTGGCTGGCGGTGCGAGGTAACGTGCGCACTGCGGAGGCCGCCCGGCATTCGCTGGTGGGCGCGCTGACCGTCGCCTTCCGCTCCGGCACCATCGCGGGGATGTTCACGGTGGGCATGGGCCTGATCGGGGCCACCATCATCTTCATGATCTTCAAGGAGCGCGCGGAGGAGGTCTTGCTGGGCTTCGGCTTCGGCGGCTGCCTGCTGGCTCTGTTCATGCGGGTGGGGGGAGGCATCTACACCAAGGCCGCCGATGTGGGCGCCGACCTGGTGGGCAAGGTGGAGGCGGGCATTCCCGAGGACGACCCGCGCAACGCCGCCGTGATCGCCGACAACGTGGGCGACAACGTGGGCGACTGCGCGGGCATGGCCGCCGACATCTTCGAGTCCTACGAGGTCACGCTGGTGGCGGCCATGATCCTGGGCCTGGCGGCGGGCAAGCCCCACTGGGTCATCTTCGCGCTGGTGGTGCGGGGCATCGGCGTGCTCACCTCCATCGTGGGCACCTACCTGGTGCGCATTCGCAGCGAGGAAGAGCACGCCATGAGCGGCATCACGCGGGGGTTTGTGTGGTCGGCGCTGCTCTCCATCGCGGGCTTCGTCGTCTTCGCCTACGCGTACCTGGTCATGGGCAAGGCCGACCCGGACTGGTGGCGGCTGCTGCTGTCCACCACGGCGGGCATCTTCCTGGCCGTGGTCATCTACAGGCTGACCGAGTACTACGTCTCCACCGAGCGCGCGCCCGTGCAGGAGATTGCCTCCAGCACGCAGACGGGCACGGCCACCAACATCCTCAGCGGCTTCTCCTACGGCATGGAGAGCAGCGTGGCGGCGGTGCTGCTCATCTGCCTGGTGCTGGGCGTGGCCATGGTCATCTTCTGGGGCGCCAGCACCACCATCATACTCTTCGGCATCTCGCTGACGGGCCTGGGCATGCTGACCACCACCGGCATCATCGTGAGCATGGACACCTTTGGGCCGGTGGCCGACAACGCCAATGGGATCGGGGAGATGGCCGGCCTGGAGCCCGAGGCGCGCAGCCGCATGCACGAGCTGGACGCGGTGGGCAACACCACCAAGGCGGCCACCAAGGGCTTCGCCATCGCCTCGGCGGTCATCGCCGCCGTGGCGCTGTTCGGCTCCTACATGGACATGGTGGTCAAGGACCTGAGGAGCAGTGACGAGGTGGTGGCCTCCTTCACCACCAGCCGCGTCAGCCAGGAGGTGCTGGACGAACCGGCCATCCGCGGCAAGCTGGACGAGATCGAGGCGCAGCGCGACGAGCACGGCACCATCAACGTGCTGAGGCGCGATCTGCTGGAGGCGATCAAGCCTCCCATCAACGTGGCCGCGCCCAAGGTGTTCATCGGCCTATTGATCGGCGGCGCCATGCCCTTCCTGTTCAGCTCCCTGCTGATCAAGGCGGTGGGGCGGGCGGCCTTCCAGATCATCAACGAGGTGCGGCGGCAGTTCCGCGAGATCGAGGGGCTGTGGGAGGGCACGGCGCAGCCCGATTCGGCGCGCTGCGTGGACATCTGCACGGCTGCGGCCATCAGAGAGCTGATCGGGCCGGGCGCCCTGGCCATCATCATGCCCATGGTGGTGGGTGCCTTCCTGGGCTGGCCGGGCCTGGGTGGGTACCTGGCAGGGATCATAGTGTGCGGGCAGTTGTTGGCGGTCATGCTGGCCAACTCCGGGGGAGCGTGGGACAACGCCAAGAAGCTGATCGAGGACGGGTTGTACGGGGGCAAGGGCTCGGACGTGCACAAGCAGGCCGTGGTGGGCGACACGGTGGGCGATCCCTTCAAGGACACGGCGGGGCCGGCGTTGAATCCCCTGATAAAGGTCATGAACCTGGTGGGCGTGCTGATCGTGCCCATGATTGTGGCCTGGCAGGGGACGTGGGTGTGCGGAGTCGTGGGCGTGGTGGGGCTGGTCATAGTGGGGGCGGCCGTCGCCTTCTCCAAGCGCAAGGGCGA
>JBHIEF010000080.1:0-17461 GCA_046760465.1 Armatimonadota bacterium
AGGCATACGGCGTCCCCACCACATGTGTGGCCGCGACCACATGAGGCGGGAAACCTCCCTAATAGACCGGGCTGTTCTCCCTCACGATGCGCAGCGCAAGTGACAGGCTGGACCTCTCTGACATGACCACGCATGTGGTATAACCCGCGTGCGGGAACTTGCTGAGTCCGCGGCATGTTAGGCATCTAAGATTGGCTGCGTGTGACTCAATGCGACCACGACTTACGGCAATCGCAGTCGGCGCCTGTCTGTTGGCGGCTGTCTGGTGCCCTTGCGGGTTCGACCTGCCGCGGGAGCAGAAGGCCGTCTGCTGCCATGCGGAGGGCGAGGGCCAGCCCGCTCGCGGCCATGACTGCGACCGAGAGCGGTCCGACTGCGATTGCTGCGCCGCACATGCCAACGCGCGCCACGTCGCGCAATCGCCCGAGCTGTGGTCACCGAGTCTTGCCCTCCACCTCGTCAGTGTGCTACCGGAGAAGGTAGCAGCCAGCGCTGCGACGAATGAGTCGAGTCACCGATACGAGGGAGAGGGAGTTCTCGCGGCGGCATTAAGCGTGCCCACACCTGTCTGTCGCCGTGCCCCTCCTTGCGCGCCACATAGCTAAGGCGCGCTTTTCCAGTTCGCCTGAGTAGTGTCGAGGGATGTTGAAGCGCGAGTCACTGCTGGGCTCGCGCAGGCGGCCATGGCAGCCACGCTGCCTAGGCCTGACAGGTAGGCAAGGGGGAAGACGAGATGCACTCCCACAAATCGCTTCTTAGCTCAACTCTCGCCGTCGTGCTGCTGGTGCTCATCGGCGTCTGGCCGGCACTCGCGCAGGCGGGCGGGTCAATCACGTGCGAGCCCTGCGGGGAGGAGTGCACCGGGCCCGACGTCGCCACGGTGACCAACTGGGAGAGTAACGATGTCCAGCGCTACGACTGCCTGAAATGCGCGGTCACCTTGATGGCCACCCACTGGTCCTGGGCGCGCGCCGCCATGGAGTGCGGCAGCACGGGCGAGCGCATCACGCTGACTCGCACGCGGGATCGCTGGGAGGCCAGCCCCCCAGGGGCCGTCATCGTCACGGGGCCCCAGGGCGCTGAGTGCAAGCAGGTGATGGCCTTCGTGAGCCGCGAGGAGTTCGTCAAGTATGCCAAGAAGCACCCGGAGCAAGTACCGGCCACCCCGCGACCACTCCCGCTGCTGGACTTCGCCAAGGCCCTTGCCGCCAAGACGGCCGCCGGTGCGGCCGCCAGTGCGACGCCCGGGTCGTTCCGCGACGTGCCCGGCGATCACTGGGCCCAGGAGGCTGTCGCAGAGGCGACTGAGGCAGGGCTGTTGACGGGCTACCCCGATGGCACCTTCCGGGGCGGGCAGGGCGTGACGCGGTACGAGATGGCCATGATCATCCAGCGGCTGCTGGCGAAGTCGAAAGCGGCTGCCACCGAGACGCCCCCGGAGGCCCCCGCAGGAGACGCCGAACAGGTCGGCGGCACGATAGACGTGCTCGAGGAGCCCGCCGACACGCCCTCGGCGCGCGCACGCGCGCTGGTCAAGGAGCTGGCCGACGAGTTGGAGGCGGCCGGCGTACAGCGCGCCGACGTACAGGAGGCCCTCAGCCTGGTGGCCAACGCCGTGCCGGCGCAAGGCGACGTCCACAAGGAGCCCCCTCCGGCCAGCTTCGCCGACGTTCCACCCGACCACTGGGCCAGCAATGCCGTGGCCGTGGCCACGCAGGAGGGGTTCATGGAGGGCTACCCCGACAAGACCTTCCGCGGGCAGCAGGAGCTCACTCGCTACGAGATGGCTGTGGTCCTGAAGCGTCTGCTGGCTGCCATCGGGGCGCTCGCCGCGCCGGCGCCGCCGGTCGTGGCCGAGCAGCCCGGCGCCGCGGAGGCCCCTGGCGCGGAGGCGCCGGGCCCCGAGGCGCCGGAGAAGGGCGACCGGATGGCGGCGCTGCTGGCGCAACTGCGCGCCGAGATGAAGGCCAAGGGCATGAGCGATGAGGAGATCGCCCTGGCATTGGGGCCGGCTGCGAAGGCCATCGAGGCTCAACGGGCCCCCGGCGCCCCAGGCACGCGGATTGACGAGCTGATAGCCCAACTCGAGAAGGAGATGCAGGGAGCGGGCATCGCCCAGGACAAGGTGGACGCGGCGCTGCGTCCGCTAAACCAGGCCGTGGGGCGCCAGGCCGGGGCTCCGCCGAAGCGCGAGAAGGAGGCGGCGCCTCCGGCCCCAACGGCGCGCGAAGGCGTCAATACCTTCGGGCAATCCGGGGCGATCGTCACCCCCAGCGCCAACACGTTGCCGCCTCACGTCGGCAGCCTGGGCTATGCGCGTGCCAATGATGCCAGCGTTGGCCACGCGGCCTTCGGCGTGAACGACCTTCTGGAGGTCAGCCTCTCCCATACCTCGGGCGACCTGCCCAGCCGCTTGCTGCTGGGCGGCAAGCTCAAGATCTACGAGTCTGACGACAGCAGCACGAGGGTGGCCGTGGGCGTGCTCGACGCAACTGACGAGCTGGACACGACGCTGTACGGCGTGGCCAGCAAGGACCTGGAGATGAACCTGTTCGGCAAGCCCCGACGGGCCACCGTGTCGGGTGGCATCGCCGGCGGACTGCTGAACGGCCTCTTTGGCAGCTTCAGCATGGCCATGACCGACCAGTTCTCGGTCCTGGGCGAGGTCGTGGACTTCGGCGGCGCCACCAGGCTCAACTACGGCGCCGAGTATCGCCCCAGCGACGAGCTGCATCTGAAGGCCTTCTCGGCCCAGAGCGAGTTCGGCGGGGCCATCTCGTACGAGCAGGAGTTCTAGTTGCGGACAGGGGAGGCGAAGGCGGTGCGCACACGCGCGTTGCACAACTGGCGAGCCAAGTTGGGCGTTCCTGGGCTTGCGCTGCTGCTGGCGGCCATGCCCGCCATCTCGCAGGAGTCGGTCCCGGCGGACGGCCCGCCTCCGCTATCGCTGGAGCCGCTGATCGAGCTCGCCATCGCCGAAAACCCCGAGATCCGGGAGCTGGATCGGCGCGTGGAGGCGGCCGAGTTCGTGGTGCCGCAGGCCGGCTCCCTGGCCGACCCGCGTGTGGGGGTGGCGCTGCGCAGCGTGCCGGTGGGCACGCTCGCCTTCGACATGATCCCCATGACGGGAATGGACCTGTTCGCGGCGCAGGGGATCCCATATCCCGGCAAGCTGCGCCTGCGCAAGGAGGTGGCCAGGCGCGGGGCCGAGGCCGTCGAGCAGCTTCGCCTGGAGAAGATCAACGAGGTAGTGCGCCGGGTCAAGCATGCCTACCTCGACCTCTACTTCATAGACAAGTCCATCCTGATCACGCTGGAGAACAAGCGCCTGTTGGAGAGCTTCGTCGAGTTCGCCCAGGTCAAGTACGGGGTGGGCAAGGGCGTACAGCAAGACGAGGTGCGGGCGCAGGTGCGGGTCTCGGAGATCATAGACGAGCTGCTGCGACTGCGGCAGCAGCAGATCAGCGCGCAGGCGGAGCTGAACGCGGTGCTCAACCGCCCCCCCGACTCGCCCTTGGGCGTGCCGGGGGACGTGGTCAAGCACAAGCTGACCATTTCGCGGGCGGCTCTGGAGGCCTCTGCCATCCAGGATCGCCCGGCGCTGCGGCACGTGGAGAGGCGCGTGCAGCAGTTCGAGGCGGCCACGCGCCTGGCGGAGCGCGATCTGAAGCCTGACTTCGACTTCAGCGTGGGCTATCGAGTGCGCGCCCGGGCGCCCGGCGACCCGACGCGGGGCCGCGACTGGTGGAGCGCCTCGGCCGCGGCCATCCTGCCCATCTGGGCCGAGACCAAGCAAGAGATGCGCATCGAGGAGATGCGGGCCAACCGGCGTGCCGCTGAGGCCGAGTACGAAGCCTTGCAGACGGAGATCTTGGCGAAGCTCAAGGACCTTTACGCGCGACTGGAGCGGCTGGACCGGGAGATCGAGCTGTTTCGGACGGGGCTGATTCCGCAGGCGGAGCTGTCGCTGGCGTCCGCGCGCGGGGCCTACATAGCGCTGGAGAAGGTGGACTTCCTGACGCTGCTGGATGCGCAGATCACCCTCTACAAGTACCAGATCGCCTACTACAAGGCGATCACCGAGTTCGAGAAGGCGCTGGCGGAGCTGGAGTACGTCATCGGGCAGAGGCTTTACTGATGCCACATGCGTTAGTAGGCGGGTCCGAACTGTCACCCTGAGCGCGCCTGCCTGCGGGCAGGTAGGGGGAAAGGTCTCGTGCGAGGTTCTGCGCTCCGCTCAGAATGACGCGACCGGCCCCAACGCACGTGCGCGCTGGGCTCTGAGGTGAGAAGATGGACCGCGGGAAAGAGCGCACCTGGAAGATCGCGACCATCGTGATGGCGGTCCTCTTCGTCGGGTCGGTCGGCCTGTGGGTGGCAACGCATGTGGGCGGCGGCGAGGGGGCCGGGCCCGGCGGCCAGGTGTGGCACTGTCCCATGCACCCCGAGTACACCTCCGACGGGCCGGGAGAATGTCCCATCTGCGGCATGGACTTGGTCCCGGTGGAGGAGGCGGCCCCGACGGGAGCCATGACTCCCGAGGAAGAGATGGCCATGGAGAGCGGGGTGCCGGGACTGGAGCCCATAACGATCACGCCCAAGCAGGAGCAGTACATCGGCGTTCGCACCGGGGCCGTGGAGCGGCAGGTGCTGACCAAGGCCCTGCGCACGGTCGGCCTGGTCAAGCCAGACGAGACGCGTCTGAGCGAGCTGAACGCGAAGGTCGCCGGGTGGATCGAGGCCCTGTACGTGAATGCCACCGGCGAGCTGGTGAACCGGGGAGAGCCCCTGCTGGCCATCTACAGCCCCGAGCTTGTGGCCACCCAGGAGGAGTATCTGTTGGCCCTGCGCGGCCGCGAGCAACTGAAGGACAGCCCCTTCCCGGAGATCGCTCGCAGCGGCGACGAACTGGTGGCCTCGGCCGAGCGCAGGCTACGGCTGTGGGACATCAGCGAGGGGCAGTTGCGCCAACTGCGCGAGACGCGTAAGCCGCGCAAGACGCTCACGCTGTACGCTCCTTTCACCGGCTTCGTCATGCATCGCACGGCCACCGAAGGCATGCACGTGACTGCGGGCATGGAGCTGTTCAAGCTGGCTGATCTCTCGAAGGTCTGGGTGGAGGCCGACCTGTACGAGCAGGAAATCCCGCACGTCGAAGAGGGCCAGCGGGCCACCATCAGCGTGAAGGGCGTGCCGGGCAAGACCTACACCGGCGTCATTGACTACATCTACCCGTACTTGGAGGGCCCCACGCGCACGGTGAAGGCGCGCTTCGTGGTGGCCAACCCGGGCTTCACTCTCAAGCCCGACATGTACGCCGACGTGGAGATGGAGATTCCTCTGGGCGAGCGATTGGCCGTGCCCACCGAGGCCGTCATAGACACGGGTGAGCGCCAGGTCGTCTTCGTGGCCCTGGGCGAGGGGCGCTACGTGCCGCGCGAGATCCGCGTGGGAGACCGAGTGGACAACTGGTATCCGGTGGAATCGGGGCTGGAGGAGGGCGACAAAGTGGTGACCAGCGGCCAGTTCATGATTGACTCCGAGAGTCGGTTGAAGGCAGCCATCGCGGCTCGCGCGGGCGGCGACGAGAGCGAGGCCGAGGAGGAGCCCGAACACTCCGACATGTAAGCTGGTTTCTCCATGATAGAACGGCTCATCGAATACTGTGCGCGCAATCGCTTCCTGGTGTTCCTGTTCGTGGCCTTCGCCGCCGGTGGCGGCATCTGGTCCATGCGCAACGTCCCCCTGGACGCGATTCCCGACCTCTCCGACGTGCAGGTCATCATCTTCACCGAGTGGCGAGGGCGCAGCCCGAACCTGGTGGAGGACCAGATCACCTACCCGATCGTCTCCGCCATGCTGGCGGCGCCCCGCTCGACAGTGGTGAGGGGCTACTCCTACTTCGGCCTCTCCTTCGTCTACGTGCTGTTTGAGGACGGCACGGACCTCTATTGGGCGCGCAGCCGCGTGCTGGAGTATCTAAGCGGCCTGACGGGCCAGCTTCCCCAGGGAGTCACGCCCGAGCTGGGCCCCGACGCCACCGGGGTGGGCTGGGGCTTTGAGTATGCCCTGGTGGACAAGACGGGCCAGAACGATCTTCAGCAGCTTCGCGCCTTCCAGGACTGGTACTTGCGGTACTGGCTGACGGCGGTGGAGGGCGTGGCTGAGGTGGCCAGCGTGGGCGGCTTTGAGAAGCAGTACCAGGTGGACATAGACCCGAACCGACTGGTGGCCTACAACCTCCCCATCGGCAAGGTCATCACTGCCATC
Source organism: Armatimonadota bacterium (assembly GCA_046760465.1). Lineage (GTDB taxonomy): Bacteria > Armatimonadota > Zipacnadia > JAUWAU01 > JBHIEF01 > JBHIEF01. The sequence continues at coordinate 6,271 of JBHIEF010000080.1, forward strand.
CGCAAGAGCAACCAGGACGTGGGCGGGCGCACCATGGAGTTCACCGGGCGGGAGTACTTCGTGCGGGGCCGCGGCTACATCACCTCCGTCGGGGACCTGGAGAAGGTCGTGGTCGGGGTCACTCCCACCGGCACGCCGGTGCTGCTGCGCGACGTGGCGAGGGTGCATCTGGGCCCGGACATCCGGCGGGGAATCGCCGAGCTCAATGGCGAGGGCGAGGTGGTAGGGGCGATCGTGGTGGTGCGCTTCGGGGAGAACGTGCTCAAGGTGATTGACCGAGTCAAGCAGCGCCTCAAGGAGGTCGAGGAGTCGCTGCCGCCGGGCGTGGAGGTGGTGGTGACCTACGACCGCTCGGACCTGATCATGCGCTCGATTGACAACCTCAAGCGCACCTTGATCGAGGAGTCCATCATCGTCAGCCTGGTCATCATCATCTTCCTGCTGCACTTCCGCAGCGCGCTGGTGGCGGTGCTGACGCTGCCCCTGGCCGTGGCCATCTCCTTCATCCCTATGTACTACCTGCGGGTGACCTCCAACGTGATGTCTCTGGGGGGCATTGCCATCGCCATTGGGGCCATGGTGGACGCGGCGGTGGTGCTCATCGAAAATGGCCACAAGCACCTGGAGCGCCTGCCGCCAGGCGGCGACCGAGAGGCGGCCATCATCGCCGCCGCCAAGGAAGTGGGCAAGCCGCTCTTCTTCGCCTTGCTCATCATCACCGTCAGCTTCCTGCCGGTGTTCGCCCTGGAGGCGCAGGAGGGGCGGCTGTTCAAGCCGCTGGCCTACACCAAAACCTTCGCCATGTTCTTCGCCTCCATCCTGTCGGTGACGCTGGCCCCGGCGCTGATGATGGTGCTGGTGCGCGGACACATCCGGCCCGAGTCGGAGCATCCGCTCAGCCGGGCGCTGATCCGGGCCTACGATCCCTTCGTTCATTTCGCCCTGCGCTACCGCTGGTTGGTCATAGGGCTTGCCCTGCTGGCGCTGGTGGGCACGGTGCCGGCCTACCTGGGGCTGGGCTCGGAGTTCATGCCCCCACTCAACGAATGGGATATGCTTTACATGCCCACCACCCCGCCGGGCATCAGCATCACCGAGGCCGGGCGCATGCTTCAGGTGCAAGATCAGATCATCGCCAGCTTTCCGGAGGTGAAGACAACCTTCGGCAAGGTAGGGCGGGCGCGGACCTCGACCGACCCTGCACCCCTGAGCATGGTGGAGACTAACATCATCCTCAAGCCGCACCACGAGTGGCCGGCGCGCGTGGAGCGCGACCGCTGGTACTCCTCCTGGGCGCCCGAATGGCTCAAGGCCGGCCTTCTGCGGCGCCTTTGGCCCGAGCAGCGCCGCATGACCTGGGAGGAGCTGCGAACGGCTCTGGACAAGGCCATGGACCTCCCCGGGTGGGTGGACTCCTGGACCATGCCCATCAAGACGCGCATAGACATGCTGACCACGGGCATCAAGACGCCCATCGGCATCAAGATCTATGGCACCGACCTGAAGGTCATCGAAGACATCGGCAAACAGATCGAGGCCATCCTTCCCTCCGTGCCCGGCACCGACAACGTGTACGCCGACCGTGTCACCGGCGGCTATTTCCTGGATTTCATCCCGGATCGCGAGCAGGCCGCGCGCTATGGCCTTACGGTGGAGGACGTAGAGGCCATTGTGCAAACGGCCATCGGGGGCATGAACATCGAGGAGACCATCGAGGGCCGGGAGCGGTACACCATCAACGTGCGCTACGCCCGCGAGCTGCGCGACGAGCTGGACAAGCTGAAGCGGGTGTTGGTGCCCACGCCCACCGGGGCTCAAGTGCCCATATCCGACCTGGCCGATATCCACTTCACCACGGGCCCGCCCTTCGTCAAGGACGAGAACGGCCAGCTTAACGGCTGGGTCTACGTGAACATCAGCGGCCGCGACATAGGTGGGTACGTGGCAGACGCCAAGGCGGCCCTGGCCCAGCGCCTGGACCTGCCGGCGGGATACACCCGGGAATGGGCCGGCCAGTTTGAGTTCATGGAGCGGGTGCGCAAGCGACTGAAGCTGGTGATCCCGGTGACCCTGGCCATCGTAGTGGTCATGCTGTTCCTGAACTTCCAGTCGGCCGGGGAGACCTTCATCGTGCTGCTGTCGGTGCCCTTCGCCCTCACTGGCAGCATCTGGCTGTTGTACCTGCTCAAGTACAACATGAGCATCGCCGTGGGTGTGGGCATGATTGCGCTCGCAGGGCTGGCCGCCGAGACCGGGGTGGTGATGATCGTATACCTCGACGAGGCCTTCCATCGCTATCAGGCCGAGGGTCGCATGAACACGCGGGCGGACCTCGATGACGCCATCACCTACGGCGCCGTGCAGCGCGTGCGGCCCAAGCTGATGACGGTGGCCTGCATCTTCATGGGCCTGATCCCCATCATGTGGTCACACGGGGCCGGGGCCGACGTCATGAAGCGGATCGCGGCACCCATGGTCGGCGGGGTCTTCAGCTCCACGGTCCTGACGCTCGTTATCGTACCCGCCATCTACTCGATCTGGAGACAACTGGGGGCCTTGACCGCGATCTGGCGACAGCTTCCGCCCACCTACTCGTTCGCGGAGAAACGGGCGGCCATCTACTCGATCTGGCGGGACGGCCGGCTTGCGCTGGTTCCCGAAGGGGAGGGCCAAACCGACATCCCTCAGCAGGGGGAAGAAGGGAGTTGAACTGATGCATCGCATGTTACTGGTCGTTTGTGTGGCAGTCGCTGTGGCAGTTGTGGTCGGCGGGTGCACGCCAGAGCCGGCGCCGACACCGGTGGAGCCGGCTGGGCCGACGCCCACCACCACCGGGCCGACCGAAGAGCCTCCCGAAGTGGCCGCCGGCGAGGTGACCTACCACTGCCCCATGCACCCAGACGTCGAGCAGGGCGAGCCGGGCGAGTGCCCTGAATGCGGCATGTTCCTGGAGGCCAAGCTCGAGGCCGGGCAGGAAGCCACCTATGTCTGCCCCATGCCGGAGCATGAGGTGGAGCAGGACACGCCGGGCAAGTGTCCCAAGTGCGGCATGTTCCTGGAGGCTAGACTGGTGGAGGGTGCCGAGCCTACGGCCGAGCCGGAGACGCCGGCCGGCGAGGAAGCCAGCCACGAGGAAGAAGAGGAGGACAGCGGGTAAGACCGAAGTCCCGCGGGCGGCTGCGGAGTGCCGGGTCAGCCTTCGCAGCCGCCCGTTGCCCATGAGTCCTCGTGGATCATGAAGCGCACGCCCTATCCCATCGTTGCGACGGCATATCTCGCCCTGGTGGCCCTGTGCCCAGCGGCAACGGCGGAGACCGCTGAGGAGGCTCGGTTGGCCGCGGCGGGTGAGGCCATCGCAGCCATCGCTCGTCAGGTCCAGGCCGACCTGCGTGGCGCCGAGGCGGCGCCTCGCACCACGCCCGTCGCCGGCGATGACGAGCTGCCAATGGACCTGGTGGCCAGCACGCGGCGGCTGTACGACGAGCTCATCGCGGCGGGCGCTCGCCGGCCCGGCGCTGCTCCGCAACCTCTCGTTGAGGCGCCGCCCACGACCGAAGTGGAGCCAGAGGCAGCGGTCGTGGTGCGCCGGAACGTCCCCGTGCGACCGGCGCCGGACCGAGATCAGCCGCGCCTGGCACTCGCGGCCAAGGGCGCCGAGGCGGCGGTGCTCCAAGAGCGAGGCGCCTGGCGCAAGGTCGTCTTCGCAAATGGGGCCATCGGCTGGTTGGAGGCCGGCGCGCTGCGTCTTCGCCGCGAAAGCGGTGACGGATCGGCCCTGGTGACGGCGGCGCGCGAATTCCTGGGCGTGCCCTACGTCTGGGGCGGCGCCAGCGGGCGGGGCGTGGACTGCTCGGGGCTGGTCCACACGGTGATGCGCAAGTTCGGTGTGCGCGTTCCCCACTCGGCCGCTGCCCTGGCTAAGCTGGGGCAGCCGGTGTCGCGCGAGGCCCTGGAGCCGGGCGACTTGGTGTTCTTCAAGAACACGTACAAGCCCGGCATCTCGCACGTGGGCATCTACGTCAGCGGAGACGAGTTCATCCACGCCTCCAGCTCCAAGGGCCGCGTCACCGTGGCGAGCCTGAACCTGCCCTACTTCGTCCGCAAATACGCCGGCGCGCGGCGATTGCGGCTGTAAGACGGCTCCCGACAGCGAACAAAACCCTCCCCAGCCACGTCTATACTAGCGAACAGCGTATCAGCGACCACGTACGGGCACAAGCCGAGCGGGTAGACACGCCTAGTGGTGGCACCAGATGGGGGGTTCACGACATGATCCGTAAGCTCATAGTCCTGTCGGTCTGCGTTGTGCTGCTCGCGGCCGGACAGACCTGGGCGCAGGAGGAAACTATCTCGCTCCGCCTCACGGACACGCCTGTAGAGGAGGCGCTCCGAGCCATTCAGCAGCAGGCGCCCGACTTCCAGTACACGCTGCACGCAGACACGAGGGGCAACATCACCCTGAACCTGCCGGACGTAAGCGTGGCCACGGCAGTTCGGGCCATAGCCGCGGCGGTCGGGGCCACGTATCGGCTCGACCAGGGCGTGTACGTGATCGAGCCTGAGCCCGAGCCGGTCCCGCGTGAGCTGCCCAGCCCGATCACGCCGACTTACGCGCCGCCCCTTCCGCCGGCACCGGGCCCCATGCCGCCTGCGGCGGGCGACCCGGATCGGCTCGTGGTTCGCCCGATCAAGCTCAAGCACGCCGACCCCGCAGACATCGCGCTGATCTTCGGCGGCACCGTGGTCAGCAGTCGCATGGGGCAACTGGGCTGGGGCGGCGTGGGCCTGGGCCTCGGGGGATACGGACCGTACGGCGGCGGAGGCGCCTACGGCAACTATGGGGGCCCCTACGGAGGCGGGCGCTACGGGGGGCAATTCGGAGGCCCCGCCTTTGGCGGCCCCTATGGCGGCCGGTTCGGGAACCGCACCTTTGGCGGAGTCGGAGGCGTCCCTCTGGGCGGGCAGTGGGGCAACCGCAGCTACGGCGGTGGTGCGTGGGGTTGGTAGCAGGCTGCTCCAAAGCGACGCAAACTGGGCCGGGGCCGATGGGCCCCGGCCTTCGTTCTGCCCCCACACGGCTCGACAGCGGAGCCCCGCTCTGGGGCCGCGCTACAGCAGGACCCTGACGCGGCGGCCCTCGATCTGGAGCCGGCCCTCGGCGAAGAGCTGCACGGCCAGCGGGTAGATCTTGTGCTCCTGCTCCAGAATGCGGGCGGCTAGAGTCTCCTCCGTGTCATCCTCCTTCACGGGGACGGCCGCCTGTGCGATGATGGGCCCCTGGTCGAAGTCGGCGGTGGCGAAGTGCACGGTACAGCCTGCCCACTTGACGCCGTAGTCCAGGGCCTGCTTCTGCGCGTGTAGGCCCGGGAAGGAGGGCAGCAGCGCCGGGTGGATGTTGAGGATGCGGTTCGGAAAGGCGTTCAGCATATCTTCGTGGATGATGCGCATGAACCCGGCCAGGCAAACCAACTCGACGCCGTGGTCCTTTAGGCACTGGACGTACTGCTGCTCGATCTCGGGCTCAAGCTTGGTCTTGAACTTGCCGGGAGCGATGTACTGCGCGGGGATGCCGTGCTCGCGGGCCCGCTCCAAGGCGAAGGCGTCTTCGTTGTCGCTGATGACGACGGCGACCTCGGCATCAATGTCGCCCCGCTCGGCGGCATCAATGAGCGACTGGAGATTGCTGCCCCGGCCCGAGGCCAGAACACCGACTTTGATGCTCGTCATCCATTGCCCTCCCTCGAGGCGAGTGCTGATCGCGGCTAGAGTATCTTGGCCTTCTCCTGGCCCTGGTCCACGCGGCCGACCATGCCGGCGTCCACGCCCTCTGCTGCCAGCATCTCGATGGCCTCGGCCGCCTGGGGCTCCGGCAAGGCGACGACCATGCCCAGGCCCATGTTGAAGGTTCGGTACATCTCGGCCTCTTCGATCTGGCCCACCCGTTGCAGCAGATCGAAGATGGGCGGGCGGGGCCAGGCCGAGGAATCCACGCGTCCGCTGAGGCCGTCGGGGATCATGCGCGCCACGTTGCCCGGGATGCCTCCCCCGGTGATGTGGGCCAGACCGTGCACGTCCAGCTTCTCGCAGAGCGCTACCACGGCCGGCGCATAGACGCGCGTAGGCTCCAGCAGCTCCTCCCCCAGGGCTCGCCCAAGCTCCTCCACGTGCTGGTCCAGGGGCATTTGCGCCTTCTCCAGGAACACCTTGCGCACGAGTGTGAAGCCGTTGCTGTGGAGTCCCGAGGAGGTCAAGCCGATGAGCGCGTCGCCGGCGCGGACCTTGGAGCCGTCCACGATCTGGCCCCTCTCCACGACTCCCACGGCAAAGCCCACCAGATCATACTCGCCTTCCTGGTACATGTCGCCCAGCTCGGCCGTCTCGCCGCCCACCAGCGCACATCCGGCTCGCTTACAGGCTCGTGCCACGCCCGCCACCACGTCGGCGATCTGTTCCGGCACCAAGGTGTTGCACCCTATGTAGTCCAGGAAGAAGAGCGGTCGGGCGCCCAGGGTCAGGATGTCGTTCACGCACATGGCCACGGCGTCCTGCCCCACTGTGTCGTGCTTGTCCATGGCGAAGGCGAGCTTCAGCTTCGTGCCCACGCTGTCGGTGCCGCTGACCAGCACAGGCTCCCGGTACCTGGCCCCGTCCAGAGCGAACATGCCGCCGAAATCTGACAGCCCGGCGATCACCTCGGGCCCGTGCGTGCCCCGCACGGCCTCCTTCATCAGCTCGACGGCCCGCTCCGCGGCGTTGATGTCAACGCCGGCTTCCTTGTAGGTGAGGCCCATCTCGTCTCCCTTCGCCAATGGCACAGTCGTGCCTACGCCGATTCCCCCTCGGTCTGCGCCAGCAGCTGGTACTGCCGCCGCAGACGCCCGGCCAACGGCCCCGGGGCTCCAGTGCCGACGCGCCGTCCTGCCACCTCCACAACCGGCGCCACTCCCATGAGAGAGTTCGTCGCCCAGGCCTCAGATACTTCCCCCCAGGGAACGGTTTCTCCGTTGATCCGCAGGCCGTCAGCACCGGCCCCGAGGCCCTCCTCGCGCGCCTTCGGGCCCTGTTCGTGGAGCAGCCCCAGCACGCACTGCCTAGTGATGCCGGGAAGCACCCCACACGACGGAGGCGGCGTGTACACCTCTCGGCCCAGGACAACGAACACGTTGGCGGCCGTGAGGCAGGCGAGCTGCCCAGCTGTGTTGAGTAGCAGGGCATCGTCGGCGCCGGCGCGGCGCGCGGCCGACCGGGCGAGCACGTTGTCCAGGTAGTTCAACGTCTTCAGCCGCGAGGTGGGCGAGTGCTCGTTGCGCCGGATGTCTGCCAGCGTCACCCGCAGCCCCCGTTCATACGTCTCTGGAGGGTAGCCAGGGAAGGCCTGCGCCTGCACGATCACCGTCGGTTCGCCATGCTCCTCAGGGTCGAGACGCCTTCCGCCCACCCCTCGCGTCACCGTCACCCGCACGGACGCCTGCGCAGGGCCATAGGACTTGAGTGTCGCGAAGACGGCCTCGGCAAGCTCCTGCCCGGCGAAGGGCAAGCGGATGGATAGCTGGGCGCAGCCACGCGCAAGGCGCTCGAGGTGTGCACCTAAGCGGAACACGCGGCCCTCGCGGGCCAGCATGGTCTCAAAGAGCCCGTCGCCGTACAGCAGCCCGCGATCGCGCGGCGACGCCGAGCCTTCGGCCTCTGAGACCAGCCGCCCATTGAGCCAGATCATGAGCCGGTCAAGGCCTGCGTCAGGGCCTTCCCCTTGTCCAAGGTCTCCTGGTACTCCGCCGCGGCATCGGAGTCGGCGACGATCCCGCCGCCGACCTGGTAATGCGCCCAGCCATGCGTGACGACAATCGTCCGGATGGCGACGTTGAGAGTGACAGAGCCATCGAAGCCCAGATGGCCGATGGCTCCGGTGTAGACGCCGCGGGCGGTGGGCTCCAGCTCGTCAATGATCTCCATCGCCCGTACCTTCGGCGCGCCAGTGATCGAACCTCCCGGGAAGGTGGCGCGGAGCAGGTCCACCGCGTCCACCTCCTCGCGTAGAGCCCCCGCAACGGTTGCGACGAGGTGGTGAACGGTCGCGTAGGTCTCCACGACGCGCAGATCCGGCACGTGCACCGACCCGAATTGGCACACGCGCCCCAGGTCGTTGCGCTCCAGGTCCGTGATCATCAACAGCTCGGCGCGGTCCTTCTCGCTCGCCAGCAGCTCCTGCCGCAGCCGCTCGTCCTCGGCGGGCGTAGCTCCGCGAGGGCGCGTGCCCTTGATCGGTCGCGTGATGACCTCCCGGCCGCGCGCTTGCAGGAACAACTCGGGCGAGGAGCTGGCGACGGCCAGCTCAGGGAAGCTAAGGAAGGCGGCGAAGGGGGCTGGGTTGAGCCGGCGCAGCCGCAGGTAAAGGTCGAAGGCGCTTCCAGGCCAGGGCAAGCTGAAGCGCTGGGACAGGTTGACCTGGAAGATGTCGCCGGCCGCGATGTACTCCTTGGCTTGAGTCACGGCCTCGAGGTAGTCGCGCCGCGTGAAGTTGCGCTCCAGGCCTCCACCCGCTGACGCTGCATCAGCTGATGCGGGCTGCGCCCCGGCGGCACCGTGCTGAAGCACGTGAGCCAGTCGGTCGGCTTTTTCCCCCGCACGGGACTCGGCCACAATCCACGCTCGCTGCGCATGGTGATCGTACACTGCCACCACGTCGTACAGCCCCAGGTACATATCCGGGAGGCCCAGGTCATCGGCCGCGGTGCTGGGTACGTCCTCGACCAGGTGACAGAGATCATAGCCCAGATACCCCACTGCTCCGGGGCCGTAAGGTGACGCCCCCTGGTGGGCCTGCCTGTGCTCCCTGAGCAGCTCACGGAGACACTCGAAGGCATCGCCTTCGTGGCTCTCCTCGACTCCTTCGCGCAAGATAGCAACACGATGGCCCTTCGTCGTGAGGACGGCGGCGGGCCAGGCACCGAGCACGGAGTAGCGGCCATGGCCGCCCACATCCATCACGCTGTCGAGGATGAAGCTGTACGGCGCCTCGCGCAGGCCCGCGAAGGCGCGGATCGGCGGGAGCGGGCGATCCACTTCGCGGCAGATGGTAGTAACGGCAGGCTTGGGGGCCATGCGTAGGCCACGCGTCGAGGATATGGAGGGCAGCCTTCAGCCCGTCGTGGGCCCGACCTCCAGCGCCATCTTCTCGACCTTGATGTCCTTGGGAATGGGGATGGGATAGCGGTTGTTGAAGCAGGCCATGCAGAACGAGTTGCGCGGCAGGCCGACGGCCTCGATCAAGCCCTCGGTGCTCAGGTAGCCGAGCGAATCCGCGCCGATCTCGTCCGCTATCTGCGGCACGGTGCGCTGCCAGGCGATGAACTGGTCCTGGTTATCCATGTCTATTCCGTAGAAGCAGGGGTAGCGAATGGGCGGGGAGGCAATGCGCAGGTGCACCTCCTTGGCGCCCCCGTCGCGCACCAGCCCTACGAGATGCGAGCAGGTGGTTCCGCGCACGATGCTGTCCTCAACCAGGACCACTCGCCGTCCGGCCATGGCCTCCCGCAGGGGGGTGAACTTCATGCGCACGCCCAGGTGGCGCTGCTGCTGCTCGGGCTGGATGAAGGTGCGCAGGATGTAGCGGTTCTTGATGAGGCCATCACTGAAGGGCAGCCGGGAGGCCTCGGCAAACCCCACGGCGTGGGGCGCGCCGCTGTCGGGCACGGGGATGACCAGGTCGGCCTGAGCGGGCTGCTCGCGGGCCAGGACGTGCCCCATGCGCTTGCGGGCCATGTAGAGCGACTGCCCGTAGATGTAGCTGTCCGGCCGTGCGAAGTAGATGAACTCGAAGATGCAGCAGGCCTTGCGGACGAGCGGCACTGCCTGCGTCTCACGCAAACCGCGTTCATCAATGACCACGACCTCGCCGGGCTCCACCTCGCGGACGAAGGCGGCGGGCAGCACCGAAAGCGCGCACGTCTCCGAGGCCAGCACGTAGCGTCCGTTGGACAGGCGGCCGATGCACAGCGGTCGCACGCCGTAGGGGTCTCGGACCCCGAGCACCTGGTCCTTGGTGAGAATGACCAGGGAGTAGGCCCCCTGGCACTTCTGCATGGCCCAGACCACCGCCGCCTCGATGTCCCGCTTGCCCGACTCAGAGATCAGCGCGGCGATGAGCTCGGTGTCAGTCGTAGTCTCCAACTGCCAGCCCTTGGCTTCTAGCTCGTCCCGCAGAGCCCTGGCGTTGACCAGGTTCCCGTTGTGGCCGAGGGCAAAGGTCCCGCCTGCGAACTGACCCAGGATAGGCTGGGCGTTCTCGAGCCGGGTGGACCCGGTGGTGGAGTAGCGCACGTGCCCGATGGCCGCTTGGCCCTGGAGCCGGCGCAGGTCGTCCTCGCTGAACACCGCGTTGGCCAGGCCCATCCCCTTCTTGACGTGGACCTCGCGCCCGTCGCTGACCGCGATGCCCGCGCTCTCCTGGCCGCGGTGCTGGAGCAAGTAGAGGCCGAAGTAGCTCTGCCGGGAGACGTCGCCCTCGGGGTTGTAGACGCCAAACACTCCGCAGGCGTCTCGCCAAAGGCGCTCCCGGCCCGGTTGCGTCTGCTCGTGGCTCACCGGCTCTCAGCCTCTGACCTAGCGACGGACTGCGGAGCACCCTCAGCCAGCGAAGCCTTGTAGGCCCTGAGACGCTCGCGTAGCGCCTCGTCGCTGCCCGCGAGGATCTGTGCCGCCAGCAGCGCGGCGTTCTTGGCCGCGTTCACGCCGACGGTGGCCACGGGCACGCCGCTGGGCATCTGCACGGTGGCGTACAGAGCGTCCTGACCCTGGAGCGCGGAGGTGGCCAGCGGCACGCCGATCACCGGGAGTACCGTCCGCGCCGCCACGGCCCCCGGCAGATGCGCAGCCCAGCCGGCCATGGCGATTATGACCTGGACGCCCCGCTGCTCCGCCGTGGCCGCGTATTCCGCCGTGGCCTGGGGCGCCCGATGGGCCGAGCAAACGTCCAGGTGGTAGGGTATGTCGAACTGCTCCAGCGCCGCCGTCGCTTCCTCGGCGACGGGCAAGTCGCTCTTACTGCCTACCAGGATGCCTACCAAGTTGGGCACGCCCTCACTAAGAGCCTATCCCAGAACCCCTAAGGTGTCACCCTGAGCTGCGGACCGCGTAGCGGTCCGCCAAGCGAAGGGTCTCGCCTCGGGCCCACCACGAGATTCTTCGCTGT
>JBHIEF010000081.1:0-17446 GCA_046760465.1 Armatimonadota bacterium
ATGCCGGAGATGATGGAGCGCATGCGAGCCCTCCAGCAGAGCGAAGTGGGCCGGCGCATGGCCGAGCTGGGCCAGCGCATGAGCGGATTCTCCGAGCGCATGCGGCAGGCGGTGGCGTCCGGGGACATGGCCGCCTTGCAGCGCGAGGCCGCGGCGATGCAGCCCCTCGCTGAGGAGATGGCTCAACTGCAAGGCCAGTGGCTCCAGGAGCTGACGGGGGCCAACCTCACCTTCGAGGAGCGCGAGCGCGCCAGCGTCCTGGAGGGGGAGCATGAGCCCGGAGAGGACAGCCAGGAAGTGCCGCGCGGGCGTTGGTCCTACCATCCCGACGGGTACTTCTTGCGGCACTTCTCATCGAGCTACAAGCGCACTCGTGTCCAGGTCTACGTGGCGCGCAGGTTCGACATCCAGCGAGACGATCGCGGGCGCCTCGTCCGCATAGCAGACCAATACGGCAACCGCATCGAGACCGACTACGACGACGCCATCCCACCCGCAAGCGTGGCGGGCGACGCGGGTGTTCAGGGGCATGCCTTCCGCTCCATTCGGCTCGTCCGTCGCTTCGTGTTCGCGCCCGATATGATGTTCGACCTGGAGGCAAGGTGGGAGGGCGTGGGCTGGACGCTGGCCGGGATTCCCTCGGCGGAGGGACGCGGCGGCGCCGGCACGGGCCGCTTCGCCGATCTGAACGAGCGTTACCGGTCGGCCCAGACGTACAAGCAGCAGGTGGAGACGCTGGCGGAAGAGGTCGCCAAGCTCCGCCGCGAGCTGGGCACGGCCCGCGAGGGCAGGGCGGGCGCCCCGGGTACGCCCGACGGCTCCCTCCGGGATGTCATGGACCTCGCCCACTACTCGGTAGGGCTGCTAGGGGCCGCCCCCGCCGGCGCAGGCCAGGAGGCTTGGGCGGCCGAGCACGTCGCCTTGGCCAAGGAGGCCTGGGCATTCGCTCTGTGTCAGTATACGGGCGGCTGGGTGCCTGAGGGCCCGGGGGGTGGGCTCGCCTCCGGAGGAGCCGGTGCGCGGCCGGGCGCTGGCGCCCCCACGGGAGGCGAGGCAGGCGCGCCCGAGTACGTCCCCGCCGACGGCGTGGCCGTCCCCGGCGACACCTCCGAACAGCGCCTCGGCCTGGGCCCTCCCCAGGACAAGTCCGACAAGCAGCACGACATCAACGCCGTCAAATACGAGGCGGAGGCCGCGAAGGCCATCCGCAAGGCCTTTCAGGAGACACACCCGGAACCCGGCGAGTCGGTAGACGACTACCGCCAGCGCGTGGGCGAGAAGGCTGCCAAGGACCTACAGACCCAGCTCAAGAACAAAGGCATTGACCAGACGCCCGGCAAGCCCTACGCGCCCATGGGGACGCACCCCACGGACCTGCGGCTGGCGCCGGGCGGGGCGCGCGACGACCCGGCGTACGCAGACGACTGGAAGGCCTACGACAACATGGGCGAGGGCGAGTTCGAGCAGTACATCAAGGACAAGTACTTCGGCGACGACCCAGATGCCGTGTGGGAGGGCGCGCGGCGGCACGAACAGGACCACATAGACCTGGGCAATGAGGAAGTCCAGAGGGCCAAGGCGCGGGGCGATGCCAACTGGCAGGAGGCCTTTGGCGAATGGCTGGACAATCCGTGGCTGCTGCGCGACGCCGAGATGCGAGCCTATGACAAGCAGATCAAGTACCTGGAGGACTGGATCAAGCACGACTGCTAGCCCGCGGCAGCGGGGGCCGCGCTCGGGGTGGGAGCCGGCAGACTAGCCCTCGGCGGCGTGCGGACCCTCGGACCTCGGGAACACGTGCACTGCGCCGGCGCGGATGACGGCTCCCAGCTCGCAACCGGGGGCTAGCCCCATCGCCTCGGCCTCTGCACGCGGCACCTCCGCCCGGCAGTGTTCAGAGCCGATCTCCAGCTCGACCCGCGCCGTCGCCTCTCGCCACATCACCGACCGGACCCTCGCGGCCAGACCGTTCTGCGCGGGGGAGGGTGTCGCCAGACTCACGGCCGCCGCGGGGATGCAGACCTCCACCTGACCCTCGAACCGCCCGGGCGTACGCAGCACCAAGCCACCCAGCTCGATGCGACTCATCTGGCCGTCTGGGCAGGCGACGCCGGACAGCACGGTTCCGAGGCTGAACAGGCGCGCGACATGGGCGCTGGCGGGGCGGCGGCAGATCTCGTCGGGCGTGCCGACCTGCACGAGCCGGCCGCCCGCCAGTATCGCCGTGCGCTGGGCCACCGAGCGCATCTCGGTCAGGTCGTGGCACACGTGCAGCGTGGTGGTCTGGGTCTCGCGCTGAATGCGGAGTAGCTCGCCCAGGATCCCGTCGCGCGTCTCCTCGTCCAGCGCGCTGACCGGCTCGTCGAGCAGCAGGACCTGCGGACGGGGCGCCAAGGCGCGGGCCAGGGCGACGCGCTGCCTCTCTCCTCCGGAGAGGCCGTGGATGCCCCGGTCCAGCAAGTCGGAGATGCCCAGCATCTGAGCCAGCTCGGCCACGCGCTCCTCTCGCTGCCGTGGGGAGGCGCGCCGCGCGCGCAGGCCGAAGGCGATGTTGTCGCGCACGGACCGCGTGGCGAACAGGGCATAGTCCTGCGGCACGTAGCCGATGCCGCGGTCCGCGGGCTCCACCCGTTCGACCCGGCGATTGCCGATGGTGATGGTGCCGGCGCTGAGGCGGCGCAGCCCGGCCACACACTCCAGCAGCAGCGTCTTGCCGCTCCCGGGCTTGCCCAGGAGCACTACGTACTCTCCCTGCTGCACCTCCAGACTGATGTTGCGCAGGGAGAAGTCGCCGGCCGTGTAGCGAAGTCCCTCGATGCGGATCATCTCACCATGGATGCCGCCCGCCAAACACGCGGATGAGTATCAGCGCCACACTGGCCATGGCGATCATGAGCAGCGCCGCCGCCAAGGCCACCTCGATGCGTCCGATGGAGGTTTCCAGGTAGATGGTCGTGGGCAGCACCTCGGTGCGAAGGCGCACGGCACCCACGAACACCATCAGTGGTCCGAATAGGCCGAAGGCCCGGGCCCAGGTGATGATGCCGCCGGCGACGATGCCGCCGCGCGCGTTGGGCACGGCCACGCGCCAGAAGGCCTGGCCGCGCGTGCACCCCAGCGTCAGTGCCACCTCCTCCTGGCGGCGGTCCACGTCGTCGAAGGTGGCCTTGATGGTGCGAATGCCAAACGACGCGGCCACGAAGAACTGGGCCAGGACTATGCCCTGACGCTGGTAGACGAAGTCCAGGCCGTGCGCCTCCAGCCAAAGCCCGACCGAGGTTCGGAAGAAGACCAGCAAGCTCAGCCCCATTACGAGGGGCGGGAAGACGATGGGCAGATCAACCACGGTGTCGGCCAGGATGCGGCCGGGAAAGCGATAGCGGCTGAGCGCATAGCCCATGGGAACGGCGAAGAAGAGCGCGATCAGAGCCGTCAGCGTGCTGCTCCAGAGGCTGAGCCAGGTAGCGGCCCGGATCTCGCGCGACCGCAGCACCTCCAGAAGATGGCCGCGATCAATGTAGCAGGCGTCGGCGGCCAGCAGACCCAGCACGGCGAGCACGAAGATGGCCACCAGCGCGAGGATGGCGGCTGCGAAGAGCCGACTGGCAAGCCCGCTCACCGGCTGGTCTGGCTGCTCAGCGCTCTGCACGGTTCACCAAGGCGACTCTGTGGTGTAGTGGTGCGCCGCGAAGATGTCACGTCCGCGCGGCGAGGTCACGAAGGCCTGGAAGCTCTCCGCCAGCTCGGGATGCTGCGAGGAGCGCAGCACGGCCACGGGCACCGTGGAGATGACATTGTCCTCCGCTGGAATGGCGACGACTTCGCCCTCCTCAGAGTAGCCGGCGGCGATCGCGTCCCAGACGATGGTCGCCTCGATCTTGCCCGCCTTCACCTGCACACCCAGCTCGTTGACCGTCAGCGAGCGGAACACGATGTTCTCTGCCACCTGTGAGAGGTCCACGCCGTTCTTCTCCAGGATCTTGTCGGTCACGCGGCCGATGGCGCAGGCCTCCGGATCCCCGAAGCCGATCCGTATGCCCGGGCGTGCCAGGTCGGCCACGCTCTCGATCGCCTGGGGGTTGCCCTTCGGCACGAGAATGACGGGAACGAAGTAGCACGCGTCCACGGCGGAGACGATGAGGTCGGCCTCTTCGGCCTGCTCGACGTAGCTCCGATCCCCCGGAATGAACACGTCGCCCCTGCCCGACAGCTTGATGCGGCTGAACAGGACGTTGGAGCCAGCGTAGTCACACTCCACCACCACACCGTGCTCCTGGCCGAACTCCGCCGCCATCTCAGCTATGGGCGGGCGGATGCCGGCGCCGCAGTACACGAGGAGTGTAGGAGTCTCCTCCGTCTGCCGGGGACAGCCGGCCAGCATCAGGCTGGCGAGGGCCACAGCTGCCAGCAGTAGCGCCGCATGGCTGCGCGCCGTGGGAGCGGCGGGCTGTGGCTCTTCGTATCCGCTTGCCTGGGTCATGCGGCAGCTCTACTTGACGTAGCCGTGGTCGGCGAAGACGTCGGGGCCCTGGTCGCGACAGAAGTCGAGGAACTCCTGGAGCAGCTCCTGCTGGGTGCTGTAGTTGAGGCCCATGATCCACACTCTTATGGTCTCGTCGTACTCGTAGGGCGTGGGGACGATGTCAATGGCGTCCCGAAAGGTATTGGCCGTGCCGTTCCACATCACGCCCGCGTCACGCGTACCCAGCTTCAGCGCATTGCCCGTCTCTGAATGGCTGCGGAACACGGCGCCCTCGGCGTTGGCCACGACCGCCTCCTTGATGCCCTTCTTCTCCAGCAGCCGAAAGAGCATCTCGCCACAGGTGGAGAACTCCGGATCCGGCAGTGCCACCTTGACCCCCGGCTTGGCCAGATCCTCCAGCAAGCGCACCTCGGCCGGATTGCCCTTGCGCACGACCAGCGCGGGGGCCACGTAGCCGACCTGTACGCTGTCCAGCAGGGCTCCGGCCTCCTCGGTGAAGTCCAAGTACGGGTCGTGCGTGACAAACACATCGCCCTCCTCGCCGATCTTCACGGTCGGCAGGAGGTCCTCGCTTTGCCCAAAGGAGAGCTGAACGGGGACGCCGGTCTGCTCCTCGAAGAGCGAGACTAACTCCTCCATGGGTGGGCGGAACGAGCCGCCGCAGAGCACGGTCAGGGACGGAGGTTCCTTCCGCCCACACCCGCCCAGTACGAGAACCGCAGCTAGTGAGACGACCGCGGCTATTCTACGCATGTGTACCTCCTCCGGCTTGCTTCTCGGCATACAGCTCCCCAGAGGGGAGCACTAACCGCGCCGGCCAAGATGCGCCAGCCGGCGTCGGAGAGGTCTTCGGCGCAGCAGGTGGCCCCTCCTTCCACCGACGATGCCCGGCGTGCTCCACGTATGGCGGAATGAGGGCAGCCCTCGCCGGGGCCCGAGGGCGAACTACTTGAAGATGTCACGGGGCCGACCATGCAGGGACTGGACGTGGCCGTCCATGAAGGCAACGTTCAGCGCCCAGAACCTGGGGAGGTTGTGTGGGAAGGGCGCGCCCGCCTGCCACAGCTTCATGCCGAAAGCGTCCGACCAGAGCCACATGTCCGGGTCGGAGCCCATGGTCAGGACGTGAGGCATGAGGGCCTTGAAGGGCGGGCAGTAGGGGCTGGCCTCCGTGTTGGACCAGTAGAAGTAGCCGATGTTGCCCAAGGCCCAGTTCGCGTCCGTGGGCGCCAGCGTCGGATCGTACGGCGTCAGTACGGCGACCGAGGGGCAATAGAACAGGTCTCGGTTGCCCACGTAGGGGTAGATGGCGGCCACCAAGTTCGGGTGCGGGTTGGCGCACATCACCTCCAGGGGAAGCGCCTCGTCGTGGTCCTGCCCGTACATGTGTGCAGCCATTGCCAGTTGGCGCAGGTTGCTCATGCATTTGGCGCGACGGGCGTTCTCACGGGCACGGGCGAACACGGGGAAGAGCAGTGCCGCCAGAATGGCGATGATGGCGATCACGACTAGAAGCTCGATCAAGGTAAAGCCGACACGTTTCATCGCGGGGGGCCTCCGTACGTCTGATCGCTCACCGGACACGCCGCCGGCCCCATGCCGACGACAGCCGGTCAACTCCCGGCATTCTACGCTCTGGTGGCCAACGAAGCAGTAAGCCACCTCGCCACAACCGCGGGCAACTACCCGTCAACACCCGGGCGACCGGCGCCGCCGGCGCGGCCTTTGCGTGCGTGCGGTTGGCCTTCGGCATGCGGTAGGCCATTACCTCCCCCCTGTCTCCGCAGGAATCAGGGACGCGGGACGCGAAAGCGGACACATCCCGTGACGTCGGAGGCACCCACCGTGCGTATCAGGAGGAACCCATTCGCCCCGTGCACTGTCTTGCTGGCCACCGTCGCGCTGGCCGTGCTGCCCCCCACGGGCGCGTCGGCCGGCGCGAACATCTACCCCGACCCGGGCTTCGAGGCCAAGGGCGCCCTCGGCGCTGCGCGTAGCGGAGAGCGGGCCGGGCACCTCGAGGTTGATGCCAAGCAGCATTGGGTGGCCCTGGGCGGAGCTCTGCCGGTCGAGCCGTTCGCCACCTACCGCGTCAGTCTCTACGCCAAGGCCAACCTGGGCGAAGGGACCGTCTACGCGCCGTACTGCTACCAGTGGGACTCCTACGTGTGGAGCTTCGTGCGCACGGCCACACTGCCGAACACCACCGAGTGGCGGCACCTGGAGACGACCTTCGTGAGCCCGCACGACACCATGTTCGTGCACCCGCTGGCTCTGCTCGACTGCGCCAACACGGAGGCGTGGGTGGACGACGTGGTCGTGGAGAAGATCGCCTCGCCCGAGGAGACCATGGCGCAGATGATGGCCGTGCCCGAGCCCGGCGCCAGCGAACTGGGCATCATCGCCCGCTACCTACTCGGCCGCGGCGAGCTGGCCAAGGCGCAGGAGTTGCTGGAGAAGGGAGAGGCCGCCGCGCGCGCCGACGTCGCCTGCCTGCTGGCCCAGCGCACCAGGTACCCGGCACGGCGCTGGCCCTTCCTGGTCGCCATGGTCCGCTACGGAGGGCCCACCTACAACGCCGGCGTGCAGCGCTTCAACGAGGTAACTGCGGGCATGGTGGCCGCCGACCGCCTCGCCATCTGCACACAGGCGGTCCTGGCCGATCCCGCTTCGGCCCTGGCGGCGGCAGGCTACCGAACGATCGTGGAGCAACTGGTCGCCAGCCCCAGCCGCCCCCAGACCACCCAGGGGAGAGAGCGGGAGCTGGACGCCGTGGAAGACTCCCTGCGCACCGTGTTGGCCGCAATGCCCGCCGATGCTGCGGGCCGAACGGAGGTGGCCGCGGTGAGC
Organism: Armatimonadota bacterium; assembly: GCA_046760465.1. Taxonomy (GTDB): domain Bacteria; phylum Armatimonadota; class Zipacnadia; order JAUWAU01; family JBHIEF01; genus JBHIEF01. Next base: position 7,334 of record JBHIEF010000081.1, read on the forward strand.
GAGAAGGTCGAAGCTGAGCGCCGCGAGCTGGCCCAGACACGGCAGTCACTGGGCAAGTGCAAGATCCGCATTGGCGGCAGAATCGTCAAACCCGAGACCCACGCTATCGTCATCCCCGAGCAGCCCACGCCGCAGGAACAACACGCCGCCGCCGACCTTCAGCACCACCTGGAGTTGGTGACGGGCAAGGCCCTCCCCGTGGTGGCCGAGGGCGAGCTGGCCGGTCGCACGCCCCTGGTGGTGGGCCGGTGCGAGCTGCTGGATGCTCTGGGGCTCGAGGTGGACCTGGAGGCCCTGGGCGACGAAGGCATCTACATAGGGACCTCCGGCCCCGCCCTGGCGCTGGTGGGCAACAAGCGCGGCGTGCTGTACGCCTGCTACACCTTCCTAGAGGACTACGTGGGCTGTCGCTGGTTCGCGCCCGACTGTAGCACTTGGCCCACCAAGGGGCTCATCAAGGTCCCGAAGCTCGACCGAACGTATGTCCCGCCCCTGGAGTACCGCACCACCGACTATCCCAACTCGCGCGACCCCGACTGGGCCGTGCGCAACAAGAACAACGGCACGCTGCCACCGCTGGACGAGGCGCGCGGCGGCCACATCACCTACCATCACTTCGTGCACACCTTCAACGCCCTCATCCCGCAAGACCAGTACTTCGACGAGCACCCGGAGTACTTCTCAGAGATCAACGGTCAGCGCGTCCGCGGTCGCACACAGCTCTGCCTCACCAACCCCGAGGTCATCGAACTGGCCAAGAAGCGGGTGAGGCAGTGGATCCAGGAACGGCCGGATGCCACCATCATATCCGTCTCGCAGAACGACTGGCACAACTACTGCCAGTGCGACAACTGCTCTGCCCTGGCCGAGGAGGAAGGGAGCCAGGCCGGGCCCCTGATTCACTTCATCAACGCGATCGCCGATGACATCAGGGACGACTACCCGCACATCATCATAGACACGCTCGCCTACCAGTACACCCGCAAGCCCCCCAAGCACGTCCGCCCCAGTCCCAACGTCGCGGTGAGGCTGTGCAGCATCGAGTGCTGCTTCATCCATCCGCTGGCGACCGACCCCTACAACGCCAGCTTCGTGGACGACATCGTAGGCTGGTCCAAGATCTGCGATCGGCTGCACATCTGGGACTACGTGATCAACTACGCCCACACCATCATGCCCTTCCCCAACCTCTACGTGCTCAAGCCCAACATCAACTTCTTCATCGAGCACGGGGTGACGGGAATCTACGAGGAGGCGTGCTACTACACCAAGGGAGCCGAGCTGGCGGAGCTGCGCACCTACGTCATGGCCAAGACTCTGTGGGATCCCTCGTACGATACCGACAAGGCCATAGACGAGTTCTGCGCGGCATACTACGGGGCCGCCGCTCCCTACGTGCGCGAGTACATTGACCTCGTGCACGAGTCCGCCCAGAGCATCCCCGACATGCATGTGCGCATATACTCGCCGCCCAGTGTGGGCTACCTGACGCCGGAGGTACTGGAGCGGTCGCAGGAGCTCTTCGACCGTGCCGAGGCCGCCGTCCGCGAGGACCCCACGCTCCTCCACCGCGTACAGGTCGCCAGGCTGCCGCTCATCTACTCCCAGATCGCACTGGCCCAGCAGGCCGTCTACGTCGAGCAGGGGGACCAACTCGTGCCCAAGGCATCGGTTGACATCCCGCGGTTGGCCCGCGAGTTCGAGCGCATAGCCCGAGCGGAGGGCCTGACCATGGTGCGAGAGGGCGGGGCGCATCGCATGTTGGATGCGTGGCTGGCGTCGCTGCCGAAGGCCGAGGCGGGCCTCGACCTTAAGCGCCTCCGCAACGAGTCCATGGAGGTCAGCATCCTGCCCCAGCTTGGCGGGCGCCTCTGGCGCGTGCGGCTTCGGCCCTCTGGGCGAGACATCCTGAAGCTCTACGGCGAGGAAGGCGCCTGGGACCCCTCGCTGGGCGGGTACGAGGAGTACAGCCAGGTGGACTACCGGTCGCCGGGCTGGAACGAGGAGTACGCCGTCACCAACCAGGCCGAGCGGTCCATCAGCCTGGAGGCCAAGCTGAGCAGCGGGCTGAAGCTCACGCGCGTCATCGAACTCGACCGCGAGGAGCCGATCATCCGCGTCGTCTCCACACTGACCAACACTTCGGGCGAGACGAGGGCCGCGTGCCTGCGCATCCACCCGGCCTTCCAGGTGGAGACAACGCAGAAGGCCAGCGTGAGGCTCCTGCGTGCGGACGGCTCGTGGCGGTCGCAGTCCCTGGCCAACGCCAAGGACCCCGAGGCCGAGAGCAATATGTGGCTGCGGGGAGATGATCGCCCGGACGGGCAGTGGACCATCGTTGACAGGAGGGCCGACCTGGCCGTGAGGGCCACCTTCGAGCCCGACCAGGTCGAGCAGTGCCTGCTCAACTGGAGCGGCAGGGATGCGCGGGTGAACTTAGAGCTGTTCTCGCCCTCGACCGACCTGGCGCCCGGCCAGAGCATCACCATCGAGCACTCGTACCGCGTGTCTAAAGGCGCCGAGGCTGCCAGGCCGTAGGTCAGCTCTGCCGCCTGCTGCGCCGCGGCGCGGCCTCAACCGCATATCGGCCATCCGTGCGGCCACTGCTACGGTTACAGCTGCTTCGCCTCGGCCAACAGCCGCTCCACCAGCTCCGGCTCGTACCTCATGGCGCGGTACAGGGGCTGCCGCCTGCCGCGCGGCGTCAGGTCGGGCGTGAGGAACTCCCACACGACCTCGCCGTCACTGGTGACCTCGAAGAGCCTGCCGTTGTCGGACTCGGCGATGAAGGTGTTCCCGTTGGGCAGCCGCTGGTTGGAGCCCCGTGTGGGCGAAAAGAAGGAGGCGGGCGGGTCGGCGCTGTACTCCCACAGGACCTCGCCCGTGAGTGGGTCCATCTCCAGGATGCGCGTGTAGCCCCGGCCTGTGCCGTTGTCATACACGAGGATATGCCCGTCGGGCAGCATGGTGGGCATGTGCTGGCGATCGAGCACGCCCGGCCCCCAGGCCCATACTACCTGGCCGCTGTCTTTCTCGACGACGCCGATTGTGTCAATGTTGCGGGCGCTGAAGAGCACATTGCCGGGCTTGAAGCGGGCATCTTGCTTCGCCGCCGCGTTTGGCGGCAGCGACTCGACGGTGTTGGTGTGCGCCCAGTCGCGGTGCTCCAGGGGAAGCTCCACCGGCACGAGCTCGGCGATCTCCCCGACGTGCTCGTGGGCGTGCCACTCCCAGACGGCCTGCCCGTCGGGCGTCATCTCGACCAGATAGTCGCTCTTCAGCGTGCCCGCGCGCAGCCTCTCATCCGTGACGTACTCCCGGCACACCGCCAGCGTGTTGCCGCTGGCAAGCCGGTCCAGGTCGTGATGCGCCGGCACGTCCGCCTTCCAGACTAGCTGGCTGCCCCAGTCGAGCTCCACGATCATGCCCGGGCACTCGTCCTCGACTTCCTTGATGATGGCCAGCAGATGCCCATTGGGCAGCATCTCCGCATAGTGCCACGTCTCCCCCTGAAGGTACGACCACGCGTGGACCTCCCGCCCGGTCGTGTCAATCAGGTGGGCGATCTCGGTCTGCCGGCTCGAGTACAGCGTATAGCCGGTGCTGCACTTGCCCGGTTGGTGGATGGTCACTCCCGAATCTGGCTGCATGTGCCGCTCCTCTTCGTGCTAGCGCCTCCACTCCGTCGCGCCCGTCGTGTCGGACGAACTGGCCGAGGTCAGTCAGTTCGTCGGCTGCGCCGGCCCTCCTCCCCGCCGCCGTAGAGCGCTCACCTGGCCACGGCGCCCCACGTGCGGTCAAGCGCAGCCCCATGAGGGAGGATCGGGCCTCCCCCTGAAGAAGGCGGCACGTGCGGCGGACGAGCTTGGCCAGGCCGGCGACTGCTTTGGGGGCGCATCGCCCGCCGGGCCAGCGCAAGCCAGTCCCAGTCGCCCAGGGGGGATGTCAGTGGATCTCTTCGCAGCCATCGAGCAACGTGCGTCGGTCCGCAGCCTGGAGCCAACGGAGGTGACGGAGGCCGACCTGGAGCGCATCCTCGACGCCGGCCGCCGTGCGCCGTCGGGGCGGAACATCCAGCCCTTCGACTTCATCGTCATCCGGGACCGGCGGACGCTGGCCAAGCTGGCGTCGGCGCAGAAGTGCATCGGCGATGTGGGGCTCGGCATCGCCCTCGTGGCGGACCCCAGCCAATCGCAATACTGGCTGGAAGACGTCTCTGCCGCCACCGAGAACATGCTGCTGGCCATAACGGCGTTGGGGTACGCCAGCGTGTGGATCGAGGGCACGCTGTTGCGCGCCGAGGACGAGCACAAGCGAACGCTCGGCGTGCCGGAGAACCTGCGGCTGATCGTGCTTCTACCCATAGGAGCCGCCGTCGGATCGGCCCAGCAGGCGCCCAAGCGACCCCTGGACGAGATGGTCTACTGGGAGCGCTACGGCAACAGAGGCCCGGAGTGAATGCGAGTGCCCGGCGGACGCGGCAACCGAAGGGGAGTGGATCCGATGCGACTGAGAGCACTGGCAGCCGGCGCCATCGCGGTGGCACTGCTAGTGCCGATGAGGGCATCCGGTGAGATCGCAGTAACCGACGCCCACGGCCGGATCAACTCCATGATCATTGACGGCGAGGACGTCGAGGTGCGCACTAACCTCCGCCTGCCGACGCGAGGTTGGCAGCAGCTTCCGAGCCTGGACAACGCCAGGCAGGTGGAGGTCTCGCGCGAGGAGGGCCGGCAATCCTGGCGCGGGCTGATCGAGATCGAGGACGGCAAGGCGTATCGGTACGAACAGACGCTTCAGGAGGAAGACGGCGCGGTCATTCTGGACCTGCGGGTCACGGCGGAGGCGGACGTTGATCTGGAGGGCGTGTTCTTCTGGCTGGACGTGCCGATTGCCGTCTTCGCCGGGGGCGAGTGCGAGCTGGCGACGGGGGAACGCACAGTGGCAAGCGGCGTGATGCCCAGAGAGCAGCCGCAGAACCGCCACTTCCTGCGCGGCAACGCCAGTCGGGCCCGCCTTTCCGACGCGGCCGCAAGCACGGTGTTGGAGGTACAACTGGACCGGGCTTGCCCCGCCACCGTCCAGGACAATCGCGAGTACCGGGGGACCACCTACTCGGCCTTCTTCCAGGTCTTCAACGGCGGCCTGCCCGAGGGAGGCACAGCCTCCCTGCGGGTCACCCTCAGACTCACGGGCGAGGTGGACGACACCCCCGCGGCCCTGACGCTTGATGCCAACCGGGTTCGCTACCGCTTGGACGGATTCGGCGGCAACTACTGCTTCAACATCGAATCGCCCGTCACCCAATACACCCTGGACAACCTCCCGCAGGGCTGGGCCCGGACCGAGATGACCCCCGGCGAGTGGGAGCCGGAGAACGACAACCAGTCGCCCACGGAGACGGACTGGGCATACCTGGAGAGCCACGATGGGCCGGGGAGCAACTTGCGGCGGGAGTTCCTGCTGGCCAAACAGATTCAGGAGCGCGGCATCCCCTACTGCATCAGCATCTGGCATCTGCCCGAGTGGCTCTACGCCGAGCCGGGCAAGGGCCCCAGCGTGCACCGGCGGCGAGTGCACCCCGACAAGTGGCCCGAGCTGCTGGAAGCGCTCGGCTCGTATCTACTGTACGCCAAGCGGCAGTACGGCGTGGAGCCGGACCTGTTCTCATTCAACGAGGCCAACATCGGCGTGCGCGTGCTCTTCTCGGCCGAGGAGCATCGAGAGGCGATCAAGAGCATCGGCGCGCATTTCCAGAAGCTGGGACTGAAGACCAAGATGCTCCTGGCCGACGCCACCGGCCCTCGCGGCACCCACACCTACGCCCTGCCCGCGGCCAACGACCCGGAGGCGATGCGGTACGTGGGAGCCGTGGGGTTCCACTCGTGGGGCGGGGCCAGCCCGGAGCAGTATCAGGCCTGGGCCGACCTGGCGGAACGCCTGAAGCTGCCGCTGCTGGTCACCGAGCTGGGCGTGGACGCCGGGGCCTGGCGGACGCGGGCGTTCGACACGTTCCACTACGCCCTGCGCGAAGTCGGCATGTACCAGGAGATACTGCTGTACGCGCGACCGCAGGGGACCATGCAGTGGGAGTTCACCTCGGACTACGGGATCGTGAAGGTCGAGAACGTCGAAGGGCGCGACGAGTTGGTGCCCACCGTGCGCTTCTGGTTCGTCAAGCACTTCTGCGGGCTGACGCCGCTGGCGTCCGAGGCGCTGGGCACCACTTCCGATCACCCCAAGGTCCTCTTCACAGCCTTCCGAGGAACGGTCGGGGCAAGGCAACACTACACGCTCCACATTGCCAATCTCGCGGCGGAGCGCCACGCGACGCTGTCCGGCCTGCCGTCCGAGTTGAGGAGCCTACGGGCAGTCCGAACCAGCGAGACGGACTCCTTCCGTGAGCTGCCGGCTGTACCCGTTGCCGATGGCAGAGCCTCCGTGGACTTGGCGGCGCGCTCGCTGCTGACGCTGACCACGCTGCCAGCCGAGTAGCACCCGAGCGGGCCTGATTCGGCTCAGACGAGCCGGACGCTGAGTGCCCCTACGGCTGCCCTCGACCGCCGGAGCCTCCCGGCGGCTTGTCATCGGCGTCCAGGCGTTCCAGCACGGCGGCGAGCTTGCGTTCGATGCGCTCGGTGTCGTCGCCGAGCAGGACCGAGGCCAGCGCCGCGGTGAACGCCCCGGTCAGAATCGCCCCCAGAATGACGAGCAACACGGTGAGCACTCGGCCCCAAGCCGTTTCAGGATCCCAGATGTCCGCGAACCCGCCCGTGCACACGGTGGTGAAGCTCCACCATATACCGGCCAGCGCGGAGGGCTCGTTCTCGCCGGCGAACTTGTGTCCCTCAATGGCACCCATGAGTATGCCGCCGGCTATCAGGAAGACCAAGGTCGCCGCCAGCGGACGGTTTAGCACTCGCAGGTTCAGGGACTGGCCGACCTTCTCAAAGCCGCGGAACACCACGGCCATTGCGCGAACGGCGCGCACCAGCCGCATGAGCCTGGCCATGCGCGCCACGCGGGCGATGCGGACGACGCGGACGACACGGGCCACGCGGCCGATGCGCACGACTCCCGCGTGCAGTAGGGCAAAGGGAAGAGACGATACGAAGTCAATCCAGTGCCGCTTGAAGTACCACGCGGCCGAGTCCGCCAGCGACATCTTCCAGAAGAACTCCCACAGGAAGACGACGCAGATGGCCGTGTCAATCAGCGCCAGAGCGAACAGCAGGTCCTTGCTGACGCCGGCGCCGTAGAGCCACTCCCACGCCATCATGCCCAGCACCGCTACGATGAGGATCAGGATGACCGCTTCCAGCAGGACAGCTCGGCTTCGGCCGCCCAGGCGCTCCGCCACCCGTTCGTCCAGGCGCTTGCGGCGGAGCGTTTCCTCGATGTGCCCGACCTGGTCGCGCAAGCCAAGCCACTCCTCCTGCAAGCGGCGGATCTCCTGTCGGCAGGCCTCAAACCGCGGCCAGTCGCCCTGTTCGGCCGCTTGACGCTGCTCCTCTCCCTTGTCCAGAATGCGCCGGCCGATCTCCTCGTGAGTGGTCCCGGCGCTGGCGGCCAGCTTCTCCAGGCTGGCCGAAGACAGCACGCGCAGATCGGGAGATCGCGCCTCGCGGAATACCTCTCCGATGGCATGCTCGACTTGTTCCCACATGCCTAGCCCTCCTGTCCGGCACGTTCGTCGGCGGAGTCAGCCACAGGTATCTCGTCTTGGCACATCGCCGGCCATCGTACCACAGCGGGCACCGACCGAAGGGGGTCGGCGGCAGGCGCCTTGTCGGGTGGCGGCGCCCGTAGGGGGTGAAACAGCTTTCTAGGCGTCCCGCGTCGGCTCCCGGGGCGAGAGCCCGTCCGGGTCGTTCACCTGTGCGTCCGCCGGTGCCGGCACGGGCCCATCCAGCAGCGGATCCTCCGTGGCACTCATCCACTCAGCCAGCCTCTCCCCCATCTCGTCGAGCACCGCGCGCGCAGAGGCGTCGCCCGCCAGATTGTGGGACTCGTTGGGGTCGAACACGAGGTCGTAGAGCTGCTCGGCGGCAACGGGCCGGTCCCGCCAGCCATGTTGCAGCCACACGTCCTTGCTGGGGCTGTCGTCGCAGTTGGGCAGGACCGGGCCCCGTCGGTCGTCGAACCGCCGGATGTACTTCCAGCGGCGCGTCCGAACGGCGCGCATCGGTTCGTACGCCGCGTGGTAGGTCACCTCGGCGAAGATCGCCTCGTTGATCTCCTCGGCCTCGCCGCCAACCACGGGCATGATGGACTTGCCCTCCAGCCACGCGGGCGGCTCGAGGTCGAGAAGCTCGCAGATGGTGGGGAAGATGTCTACCTGCGACACCATGGCGTCGCAGGCCCTGCCTCCGCTGAAGCCGCCCGGTCCCCGTATGATGAGCATCACTCCGATGCCATGATCGGTCAGATTGCACTTCATGCCCGGGAAGGCGATGCCGTGGTCCGTCGTGCAGATCACCAGCGTGTTCTCCGCAAGCCCATTCGCCTCCACGGCCTCGAGCACTTGCCCGATGGCCCCGTCGAGCACACGCGCGCTGGCCTTATAGGCGGCCATGTCCCTGCGCGTCTCCGGCGTGTCTGGAAGCGGGGCCGGTGGCAGGCAGTAGCGCCAGTCCTCCTCTGGGCCGGGAGGGCGGAACTCGCGGTGCGTCTCGCTGAACCCGATGGCGGCGAAGAACGGCTGGGCCGGCGAGCTCCCCAACCACTCCGCCGCACCGGCAGCCCTCTCCGGGCCACTGCCGCCGGGATCAACGATCTCGTCGTAACCGATGGTCTTGGCGTCCCGAGCCACGTGCTGCGTGCCGATTAGCGCTGAGTGGTAGCCGGCCCGCCGGAGCGTGTGGACGAGGTGCTGCCCGTAGTCCTTCAGGCGGAAGCCCCGATGCGCCAGGCCGATCATCCCGCTACTGTGCGGAGACTGCCCAGTCAGCAGGGCGGCCCGACTGGGCGAGCACGTGGGCCCGGCGCAGAACGCCTGTCGGAACAGAATGCCCTCCTCAGCCAGTCGTTGTAGGTTCGGCGTAGGGATGGCGTGCCCATAGGGCTGAACGTAACGGCCGGTGTCGTGGGAGTGCAGGTAGATGAGGTTCGGTCGTGTCATTCCATCGCGCCCTTTCGTATCGTCCGCAGACGGTCGTAGGCCGTGCCTGGCAGCGCCATAAACGCCCGCACATGCTGGCCGCCGAGGCGCCGGACCTCGGTTGGACGGGGGCCCGGCCTTTCCCTCTTCCCTCGGCGTACATTCCCAGGCATGGCGAGGGTAGCCCATTGGAGGCTTTCGCCCCATCGAAGCGAAGTTCCCGGCGTGCCCACGAGGACCTTGAGCGACCCCGGTCGGCCCAACCGGGCAGAGGCCGCCCCTCCCGCGTGGCGGGCGGTTCTTGTGGGCGCGCTCTTGATCCCCGTAGGCGTCTTCTTCGGCGCCTACGCATACCTCATCGTCCAGGCCATCCTCTGGGCCCAGACCTGCCTTCAGCTTGGCTCCGTCTTCAGCCTCCTGGTGGTGGTGGCCCTCAGCCGCCTGCTCAGGCTCATCGGCAAGCGGCTGGGGCTGACGCAGCCGGAGCAACTGGTCGTCTACATCATGGTCAGCCTGGCCGCCTGCATCAGCGGCGTCGGCATGGTGCCCTTCCTGGTAAACACGATGGTCGCTGGCCGCTACTACGCCAACCCGGAGAACGACTGGGCTCGCCTGGTGCAGCGGCTCCCTGCCTGGTTCGGACCCACCGACGAGGGCATCATCCGCGACTACTACGAGGCAAGCGGCAGCCTGTACCGCCTGGACACGCTGACGCAATGGCTGCTGCCTTTGTGCTGGTGGGGTGGTGTAATCTGTCTGTTTGTGACCGGCAGCCTACTGTTGGTGAACCTACTCGGCGAGCAGTGGATCAGGCGCGAGCGGCTCACCTTCCCCCTGGTGCAGTTGCCCCTGGCGATGACGGCCGACCCATGCCACGGGTCCTTCTGGCGCAGTCGCCTGGCCTGGGTCGGCATGATCGCTGCCGGCGTGTTGGAGTCGGTCAACTTCCTCAACTACCTCTGGCCCTCCGTGCCGACGGTGTGGCTGAAAGCGCGACGCATTCCGGCCGTGCA
>JBHIEF010000082.1:0-17262 GCA_046760465.1 Armatimonadota bacterium
CTCTCCCACTCCGGCCGGAGCGGGCGGCGTCACCTCACCACCGGGCGGGGTCACTTCGCCGCCGGGCGGGGTCACTTCGCCGCCGGGTGGGGTCACCTCACCGCCCGGTGGGGTCACCTCACCGCCGGGGGGCGTCACCTCGCCACCGGGTGGGGTCACTTCGCCGCCGGGTGGGGTCACCTCGCCGCCGGGGGGAGCCTCCGCGCCCGCGATCTCGATCTTGACTACCAGATTCTTGGACGAGAAGGTCGTCGCGCTGATGGGGTAGGCCGTGATGCGCACCGGCGCGGCGTCCTCGGTGCCCGCTATCTCCAGCAGGCTGGCGGCCAGCCGCCAGGTGGGCTTGCCCTGGACCACCTCGCCGTCCTTGGTGGTCACCGTGATGGTGTCAATGCTCCACTTGGTGTCCGCGTCGGCGGGCTCCTGCCAGGCCACCTCCACTTTGGCCACCTCCAGGGCGTCAATGGTCCGTTCCTCGCCATCCACGTCGAGGATGAAGGAGCCCCGCCCTCCGTCGGTGGACTTCTCGATCCCCACACCCTCGTAGATGCCGAAGGCCGCCTGCTGGATCGCGCCCGTGAAGGTCCGGCCGTCGTACATGGTCACGGTGCCCACGATCGTCGGCGCCGGCACCTGCGCCAGCGCGCAGGTCAGAAGTACCGCTGCCGCTGCCACCAAGACCAGGAAACCGATCCCGAGGTTTCTCTTCAACGTCGCTCACCTCTTTGCCCGGGGCCTGCCGCCGCCTGGCGACCTAGAGCAGGCCCAGCTGTTTGTGCATCTGCGGCATGACTCGCACATCGTCCAACTGGCGCTTGGCCAGTTCGAACCACTCCAGCAACTGCGCCGTGCTGGGCGCCGACTTCACCCGCGCGCTCGGAGTCGCGGGCTGCAATACGAAGGGCACCCCTCTGTCCACTTCCGCAGCGGTTCGCACTGCTCGCTCGATCTCCGCCGCCGTGCTTTCCGGCGTCACCACCACCTTCACGAAGGCCTGACGGCGCCTGGCTATCCGCAGACAGGCCTCAGCCTCTGCGAAGAACTCCCGGCCCTCCAGGGCGCTGGGCAGCTTGATGTCCAGGCTCACCCAGCCCACCCCCTCCACCACCTGCTCCAGGGCCTCGGGCAGCGTCCCGTTCGTCTCCAGGTATGTCGTCCAGCCCTGTCGCTGGAGCAAGGGCAGCAGTTCGCGCAGGAATCCCGCGCGCAGCAGTGGCTCGCCGCCGGTGATGGCTGCCGAGTGGTGCAGCCCGCGCGGACGGTCCAATGCCGCGATGAGCCGGGCCAGCTCCGCCGCCGTTATCGGGTTTTCGCCGTCGCGGAAGTCTTGCCTCCCCGGAGTTTGCTCAACTCGATAGTGCGGCTGCTCTTGCCGAGCCTGCGGCGTGTCGCAGTACACGCACTCGAGGTTACAGCCTTGCAGCCGCACGAAGACCTGTCGGCACCCCAGCAGCGGCCCTTCGCCCTGGAAGGACGAGAAGACCTCCACCACCTCCGCCCGCTCCTCGCGCTCGCCCACCGCCTCCCTCAAGGCACGCCCCGCACCTTGCAGCATGCCGCCTCCATGCCCGCCACCTCTGCGGCATAGGCCTCCAGGATGCGCCGCCCCGCCTCGACCGCGTCCAGGCCGAAGTCCTCCAGGCCGCAGGTGGGCACCGGCGCCCCTCCCGACCGAACGTTCAGCCCCAGGTGGATCAACGCCGACACCGGGCTGAGGGTGGCGATGGAGACCGACAGCTTCTCCTCCCCGTGGAACAGGTCGTCGCCCCGCCTCTCCAAGGTAAGACCCTCCGACAGGCCCTGAAGTTCCTCCTTTGCCAGGCAAACCAACAGCCTCTGCCGCGCGACCGCCGTGGCCAGGTCCTGCCCGAAGTGCTCGACGATGAAGTGCAGCATCCGCGGGCTGTGGATCCCCGCCCCCTCGCGCCGGTCCTCCTCGTCCACCAGCCGCTCCGTCGCCACCTGGGCCCGCCCCACGAAGCCCACGATGGAGTCGCCTTGCAGGCCGAAGGTCCGGTAGGCCCACAGGCTGCGAAGCTGCTCGCCCGTGTAGTCCAGATCGTCCTCGACGAACTTGCACAACATCGGCGTGCCCACTCGCCTCACGGGCCCGGGCCTGGTGCGGCCCCTAGCCAGACGGCGCCCGATGGTGCTCGGCGAACCACTCCCAGGCCCCGCCGGCTTCCAGGGCCCGCCTCAGTCTGACGCACGACTCGCACTCGAAGCAGTGCTCCGCCCCGCCCTCGTAGCAGCTCCAGATTAGCTCCAGCGGCGCGCCGATGGCCCGGCCCTTCTTCACGATCTCCGGCTTCGTCATCGCCTGCGTGGGGCCCCACACCCGCACCCGCGAGAGCGTGGACAGCCCCAGCGCGGCGTTGGCGGCCTCCACGAACTCCGCCGAGTTGTCGGGGAAAGTGGCCGCCTCCTCCATGTTGAAGCCGCACACCACCGTGTCGCAGCCCCGCGCCTCCGCGTAGGCGGCCGCCACATTGACCAACACGCCGTTGCGGTTCGGCACCCACACCCGCCGCGCCGACTCCCGCGCCTTCTCGGCCTCGTCCAGCTCCCCCTCGTCCGGCCGCGGCAGCTCCCGGCCGGCCTGAGTCAGCGCCGTACCGCGGACCCGCCCCAGCCACGGCAGCTCCACCACCTCGTGCGGCACCGCGAGAGCCTGGCACATCGCCCGGGCCGCGGCGATCTCTCGTGCCGCCGCCCGCTGGCCGTAGTCCGCCGTGAGCGCCAGCACCACCTCCCCCGCATTCGTGGCCATCTTCAGGCTCACGGCGCTGTCCAGGCCCCCGGACAGCAGCACCACGCTGCGCATCGCGCCTGCGGATGTCCTCATCCGCACTCCGAATACGTCACCGCCGAGCTGGCCGTCTCCCACAGCCGCACCCGCGACACTCTGACGCTCGGGTCGCTCATCTGCTCCGCCAGCCGCTCGTACAGCACGCGCGCCAGGTTCTCACACGTCGGATTCTGCCCGGACTCGGAGGAGAACGGCTCGACCTCGTTAAGGTGTTGATGGTCGAAGGCCTCCAGGACCCGTCTCATCCGCGCCTTCAGGTCATTGAAGTCCATCACCAGGCCCTGCTCGTTGAGCTCCTCGCTGGCGACTGCGACTTCCAGGCGGTAGTTGTGCCCATGCAGCCGCGCGCACTTGCCCTCGTAGTCGCGCAGTTGATGCGCCGCCTGAAACTCCATGCTCACGGTCAATTCGTACATTCCCGACTCCTCAACGCCCGTCCACTCCGCCTCCGCTACTTCCCGCCCGCCCCTACATGTCCTCCTCCCCGCCCCAACGACGGCCGGTCGGCCGCCCCATCCGGGAACTCCGGCTCCCCCAAAAACGTCCTAGCCCGTAGCTTTCCTCGCTCCCATGCCGTATAATGACGGCGCTCAGGGAGGCATGCTGAGGATGCTGCGTCGCCCCTCCTTCGTGCGCAAGCTGCGCAAGTTCCTACTGGTGTGCAACATCGCCGCCCTGCTGCTGTGCGCCGGGGGCGTGGGGCTGCTGCTGGGCGGCATCGCCGGCGTGCGCCGTGTGCTGCCCGACACCACCGAGCTGTCCGATTACCGGCCGCAGCTATCCACGCTGATCTACTCGACCGAGCCGGACGCCGAGGGCAACCTCGAGCACACGCAGTTGGGTAAGGTCTACGAGGAAGAGCGCGACCCCATTCGCCTCAAGGACATCCCCCGCGTCATTCGACGAGCCACGGTGGCCATCGAGGACCGCCGCTTCTACCAGCACCAGGGCATTGACCCCTGGGGCATCGCGCGGGCGCTGTACCACAACGTCCGCGGCGGCCGCGTGCGCCAGGGCGCCAGCACCATCACCCAGCAGCTCGCCCGCAACATCTGGCTGACCCGGGAGCGGACCGTAAACCGCAAGATCAAGGAGATGCTCCTGGCCATCGAGATGGAGCGCAAGTTCAGCAAAGACGAGATCCTGGAGATGTACCTGAACGAGGTCAACTACGGCCACGGCGCCTATGGCATCGCCACCGCCGCCAAGCTCTACTACGACAAGGACCCAGACGAGCTGGACGAGCTGACCCTGGCCCAGGCGGCCCTGCTGGCGGGGCTGCCCCAGCGCCCCTCCACCTACTCCCCCTTCGACCATCCGGAGCGGGCCAGGCGCCGCCGCGACCAGGTGTTAGACGCCATGGTGCGGGCCATGTACATAACCCCCGCCGAGGCCGCCGAGGCCAAGCAGGAGCAGGTGCAGGGCTCCCTGGCCAAGCGCCGCACCCGAGGCCTGTTGAGCTGGCGCGCCCCCTACTTCACCACCCACGTCATCAAAGTGTTGAGCCAGACCTACGGGCAGGAGGTGGTCCAGCGCGGCGGCCTGCGCGTCTACACCAGCCTGGACATGCGCCTACAGAAGGCCGCGGAGCAGGCCCTGGCCGCCGGCGTCAAGCGCCTGGCCCGGCAGCGCGTGGACACCGGCGCCCTGGTCTGCATGGAGGTGCGCACCGGGCGGGTGCTGGCCATGGTGGGCGGCGTGGGGGAGTTCCGCGAGCACCAATGGAACAGCGCCACCCAGGCCAAGCGCCAGCCCGGCTCGGCCTTCAAGCCCTACGTCTACGCGGCTGCCCTGGAGAACGGCTGGGGGCCACGCGACGCCATCAGCGGCGCCAGGGTGACCGTGCCCGAGGGCTACGGTCGCACCCACACCTTCCACAACTACACCGGCGGGCAGGAGCACATGTGGAGCCTATCCTCGGCCTTGGCCGCCTCCGTCAACTGCGCCGCCGTCAGGCTCCAGCGGGAGGTGGGATCTGAGCACGTGGTGCGCATCGCCTCCCGGCTGATGGACATCCCCTCCACGCGCCTGCACCGGTACCCCTCCCTGGCCCTGGGCACCGCCGAGCTCAGCCCCCTGGAGATGGCCACGGGCTTCTCCGCCTTCGCCACCGCCGGCCTGCGCCCCAAGCGCACCTTCGTGGACTACATCCGAGACTCCCGCGGCGAGCTGCTGTATCGGGGCCAGCCGCAGGTCGAGCGCGTGCTCCACCGCCCCTCCGGCATCTCCATGATCGCCATGCTCAAGGGCGTCGTCCGTGGCGGCACCGGCACACGCGCGCGGCTCTCGGGCGTGCCCTGTGCGGGCAAGACCGGCACCACCCAGCGCTACCGCGACGCCTGGTTTGTGGGCTTCACCCCCGACATCTGCACCGCGGTCTGGGTGGGCCGCGCCGACAACGGCCCCACCGCCCGCATCTTCGGCGGCAGCGCCGCTGCGCCCATCTGGAAGGACTTCATGACCAAGGCCGTGGAGATCCTGGGGCTCAAGGACAGCCAATTCCCCACCGGCGAGGGCGCCAAGGGCGGCAAGCGCGCCGGGCCCGACGAGAGGGAAGAGGAGGAGAAGGAGCCGGTGCGGCTCACCATCTGCGCCGAGAGCGGCGCTCAGGCCACGCGCTATTGCCCCTATACGCGGGAGGAGGTCTTCGAGGCCGACGAGGCGCCTACCGGCGTCTGCGGGCGCCACGGGCCCGCCGGGGAGCCACTGCGCGAGCCCACCCCGCTGGGGCCGTCGCCCGTCCCGCCGCGGGCCACCGAGGGAGTCACCATCTGCACCCAATCCGGGCGCCGGGCAACCTCCTACTGCCCCAACACGGTAACTCGGCACTTCGCGCCCGGCACGGCGCCGGGCGGGCAGTGCACGCTGCACGGAGCCGCGCCCACTCCCCCGCCTCCGACCCCGCCCTCGGCCGGCGCAGGCGAGGGGCCGGGGCGGGACCTGCCCCCTGAGCCCTCTGGCGGAGAGCCTCCGGCACCTGGGGCGGAGCCCGGCGTAGAGGGACTGGGCCCCGACTAGTGCGGTCAGTTCTGCCATGAGCGACGCCGACCTCAAGATCCGCATGACCGTGCTCCGCGTGCTGGCGATCATCGCCTTCGCCCTGCTGGTGGCTCGGCTGTGGTCGCTACAGATCGCCCAGTGGGACGTCCTGGAGCGCCGCTCCGCGGGCAGCCACACCACGGACCTGCGACTGCCGGCCGACCGCGGCGTCATCTTCGACCGCCAGGGCCGGCCCCTGGCCGTCAACAGGCCCGAGTACGACGTCAAGGTGGACCCCACCGCCATCGGAGAGCCGACCGAGCGCGAGGAGGTCGTGGTTCAGCTCACCAGCGTGCTCGACCTGTCTCAGGAGCAGATCGAGGACCTCCAGGAGGCCGTGACCGGCCCTCCCCTGGCCGGCGGAACCGTCGCCGCCAGCGGCCTGACGCTGGCCCAGGTGGCACGCGTGCAGGAGCGCGTCCATCCCCTGCCGGGCGTGCAGGTGGTCGAGCGCGCGCGCCGTCACTACCCCAACGGCCGCGCCGCGGGCCACATCCTCGGATACATCGGCCCCATCACCGAGTCGCTACAGGACGAGCTACAGGACTACATCTACATCCCCGCCGAGGGCCGCGTCGAGGTCCGCCCGCGCGACCAGACCGACCCCCGAGAGCTGGGAGGGCACTGGATCTTCTCCGACGACTCCCTGGTGGGTCGCAGTGGCGTGGAGAAGACCTTCGATTTCCGCCAGGACTATGGCCCCATACTCCAGGGCCAGCGCGGCACTCTGACTCTGGAGGTAGACGCCGCGGGAAGGCCTCGGCGCACGGCGGCTGAGGTCCCGCCCCAGGCCGGGGCCAGCCTCTACCTCGCCATTGACCTGGCCCTGCAAAAGGCGGTGGAGAGTCAGCTCGCCGCCGTGATAGCCTCCACCGGCAAGTCGGCGGCAGCGGTCGTGATGGACGTACGCAACGGCGAGGTGCTGGCCCTGGCCAGCGCGCCCAGCGTGGACCCCAACAAGTGGATCGAGGGCTGGACGGAGCAGGAGTTCCAGGCCTTCCAGAACGACCAGCGCAAGCCCGAGCTCAACAAGGCCATCGGCGGCACCTACCCGCCCGGCTCCGCCTTCAAGATCATCTCCGCCGTGGCCGCCCTGGAGGCCACCCAGATTACGCCGGCCACCACCTTCTACTGCCCCGGCATCATCCACGTGGGCAAGACCCACCATCCCTACAAGTGCTGGCAGCTCGGCGGCCACGGCCGCCTGGACTTCCGCGGCGGCATGGAGCAGTCGTGCGACGTCTACTTCTACGAGCTGGTGCGCAAGGCGGGGCTGAGCATCGAGGACCTGGGACGCTGGGCCCACGAGTTCGGCTTTGGCGCCGAGACGGGGATAGACCTGCCCGGCGAGAGCCCCGGGCTGGTGCCCGACCGAGACTGGCACCGCGACCAGTGGGACCGCGACTGGTCCCAGGGCGACACCCTCAATACGGTTATCGGGCAGGGCGACTTGACGGTCACGCCCCTGCAACTGGCGGTGGCCACGGCGGCCATCGCCAACGGCGGCAAGGTGCTGCGACCGCTCATCGTCAAGCGCATCGAGTGGCCCCAGGGCGACCGCGAGCCGATTGACATCGCCCCCGAGGTGGTCAACACGCTGCCCGCCAAGGCCCAGACCTTGCGCATCGTCCGCCAGGGCATGCGCCGCGCGGTGGCCGCAGACCGGGGCACCGGCAAGGCCGCCCGCGTGCCCGGCGTGGCGGTGGCCGGCAAGACCGGCTCGGCCGAGCGCGACAAGGTGCACAAGACCCACGCCTGGTTCACTTGCTTTGCGCCCTACGACTCGCCCCGCTACGTGGTCACCGTCTTCTGCGAGGAGGCCGGACACGGCGGCTCGGTGGCCGCCCCCGTGGCCCGCCGCGTCCTGGCCAAGCTCTTCAACACGGGCCTCGACACGCGCCTGGCCGCCGCGCCCACGGCGTCCGACTGAAGCTCCGAGCCCGTCGGCTGCGCCTCTGGGCTAGCTTCCCAGGGCTGCCAAGGCGCGTCGGCGCTGCCTGACCCGCGGACCAACGTGACAGCTCACCCTGCCCCTCCCAGCGGCCACCAGGACGACGAAGTCCTCCGGCGCCAACCTACCACGGCAATAGGCGAGTGTGGGCAAGAGCAACAGTTTGCTTCTGTGGCGCTGCTCCACGGCCGCCGCACACCTCGTTCGGATCTGATGGCGTAGACGACTGACCGCCTCCTCTGCGGCGAATAGGCGCCGGAGCTTGGCTTCGTCCTCTCTGTCTGCTGTGGCCTTGGCCTCGGCGCACAGTGTAACGCGTTCCTTGATGGCCACCAGATCGAGGACCAAGCGACGCGCGCTGCCGTCCTTGGCCGGCGGCATCTCTACGCTCATTCCGCCGTGACCGCCAGGCGACCGATACGCGAGGATGTGCCACTGTCGAGCTAGGAGCCAGCCTTTGACCGCCCCAAGCACTTGGTCCTCTGATAGCGGGGCACTAGCCGTAGATGACGAAGTCATCGAAGATGAGCATGTCTGAGATGTACCCGTATGTCCGAAGAGCCTTGCTCTTTGTGTAGCGACACCCCGACTTCACGTGCAGGTTGAGGAGGGGGATGTCTTGGGGCTCGTATCCTGCCCGGAACGGGCACCGACGCTCCCAGTAGAGAGCGTACTTGCTAGCATACGTCCGGTAGGGGACGCCCCTCGCCCTGAGGACGAGGTTTTGCTGACGCTCGCTGGTGCTGGGGCCGATCCGGCAGAAGCAGTAATCAAAGAAGGCCTGCATACCAGCGTATGGGTCTGTCCGGAAGCTCTGTCGGCTCAGGCGTGCCTCGAACCTAGGCTCCTGAACCAGGCTCTGCGATCGCGACAGGAAGTAGTCTGGCAGGTCCCCACTCGGAATGGCGTGCGACCGAGCCAACTCGCTGACGAGCGCCTGCGTGGCGACAACACGCAGGCGGTGGTACCGGTCGACGGTAATGGGCTCGGCGTAGGCGTGCCTGCGGTTCCTGTCAAGGTGAGGGCGGAGCTGAGGGTCGCTCAGCAGCAGCGTGAACGGGCGCTCTTGTCGAGCATAGTGTGTGCAGAGACGCAGGAAGGGGATCAGTTCGCGGATTTCGCCGGCCTCTGCCGGGGCGCTCGGGTGTTGCCGATGGAATCGCAGTTCTCCATCCGTATCTGGCCAGAAGTACCCGAACGAGGGGATGTGGTGTATGTCAGTTAGCCGTTGGAGCGCGTAGAAGATGTCTAGCGTGCATGTGTACATCTGGTTGCCGCTGCGCTTGCGCTCTGGGAATACGAAGGCGCACGGAACGCGCTGCTCCGCCGCAGCCACTATCCGGCAGAACCGCTGCTTAGTGTGCTGGCTTTGGGGGGTGTGGGTCATGAGCTCCAGGGCGACCACAGGGCGTTCCGCCCCAGAGCGGTTTAGCGTGAGGATGATGTCGTGCTTGTCCAGGTAAAGCAACTGCTGGAGCGTAGCAGGAAGCCTCGCAAAGGCGCCGGCGGCTTGCGGACGCGCTAGCTCCGCAAGGCGCGTCTGACTGACTGGCAGCCCCGCGACACGGCGAATCCACTCCGCCTGGTCCTGATCGCGGTCGTGCCAGATAGTCCACGCGTCGCGCTCCGCGCGCACTAGCTGCTGCCCCCAACCCTCACAGTCTCCGTCTGCCCCTTCACTACGTATTGGATAGTGGCCGAAGTGTATAGCCCCGCCGCACCCTCCACCTTTTCGCGGATGAAGCCCAGGTAGTCGGGGTTGATCTCGTACATCACTGAGTTACGCTCCGTCATCAGCGCAGCCTGCCCGGTCGTGCCGCTGCCGGCGAAGGGGTCGAGCACGACATCCCCCACGAACGAGTACAGACGAATGCAGCGCAGGGGGAGCTCCGTCGGGAATGGAGCTATGTGTCCGTCCATGTTGTCACGCAGCCTCACACGCCTTATTGACCAAATCTGCTTCGTGTACTCCTTGTACTCCTGCGGCGTTAGCCTGCTTCGCTCCTTGGCGCCCGGCGGGACGTACGAGTAGTCGGGTCGCCCCGGCCGCCGCAGAATGTAGACATACTCAAGGCTGTCACAGATCAACGGCGATGGCGGGTAGGGCAACGAGCCGAACTGGAAGCCCTTCTTCGGGGTCTTGTCCCAGACTATGCGGTCCGCAAGACGGAATCCCACGGCGAGGCACAGGTTGAGCACCAGGGGCCCGAGCGGCAGCCACTCGACTCCGTCATCCCCACGCAGCGGCAGATCGGATATGTTGAGGCAGAACTTGCGTCCAGGCCGCAGCACACGGAAGCACTCCTGCAGCACGCGCTTCATGCTGCGCAGGTATGTCTCTAGGCTCCCGCCGTGCCCGATCTGGTCGTCCGTGGCGTAATCGCGCGCGTCGAAGTAAGGCGGCGACGTCACGACGAGATGCACCGACTCAGAGGCCACGACCTCCATCTGGCTGCTGTCGCCCACAACGACCACGTGCTTCGTGGCATGCACCTCCGAGTCTACCTCACAGGTTTCCTTGTCGCCGAGCCCTGTAGCAGACGCTGTAGCACTATCGGTCGGTGTGCTCATGTCCACATCTCTCTTCCCCGTGTCGTCCCTAACGTCCTGCCCTCCCGGGGCCCTGACAACGGACCCGCGCTTCCCTACCATACCACACTCGCTCCCCTGGAGGAAGGAGCCTCCCCCGCCACGAACCTCGCGCCCGACCGATTCCGCCGCTCCATCTATCCCCGCCGGGAGGTAGACAACCACCCATGCCTCGGAAAGCCAGGAAGAAAGCGCGCAGGAAGGCTGAGAAGCAGATCATCCGCACGGCCGTCATCGGCTACGGCGGCGCCTTCAACATGGGCAAGTCCCACGCCGAGTGGATGAACGCAGTTGACGGCTTTGAGACCATCGCCGCCTGCGACACCGACCCCAAGCGCCTGGTGGCCGCGCAGGAAGAGCTGCCCGGCCTCAGGACCTACCGCCGCGTGGGCAGCCTGCTGCGCAACCCCGACGTGGATCTGTGCGTCATCATCACCCCGCACGACTCCCACGCCAAGCTGGCCATCCAGTGCCTCAACGCCAGGAAACACGTGGTGGTGGAGAAGCCCATGTGCATCACGGCCAAACAGGCGACCGACATGATTCGCGCGGCCAGGAAGAACGACGTCTGCCTCACCGTCTTCCACAACCGGCGCCACGATGGCGACTATCTGGCCATCAAGCAGGCGATTGACCAGGGCCGCATCGGCCAGGTCTTCCACGTGGAGATGTGGGGCGGCGGCTATGGCCGGCCCGGCACCTGGTGGCGCTCCGACAAGAAGGTCTCCGGCGGCCACTTCTACGACTGGGGGGCGCACTACTTCGACTGGCTGCTCAACCTCATGGCCCCGCGCAAAATGGTCGGCGTCACCGGCGCCTTCCACAAGCTCGTCTGGAAGCACGTGAGCAACGAGGACCACGTCGAGGCCCTGGTCAGGTTCGACGACGGCGCCGTGGCCGACGTCCAGTTCAGCAGCATCGCCGCGGTGGGCAAGCCCCGCTGACGCATCTTGGGCACCAAGGGAGCGATCCTGGACCACGGCGGCGGCAGCTTCGAGCTGCACAGCATCGTGCGCGGCCTGCACATGCAGGCGCAGGTGCCCTACCGCGAGTCCAACTGGGGCGCCTACTACCGGAACCTGGCCGACCACCTGCTGCGCGGCGCCGAGCTGGAGGTCAAGCCCGAGGAGGCCCGGCGCGTCATCGCCGTCATCGAGGCCGCCGAGAAGTCCTCCAGAACCGGCCAGGTGGAGAAGATACCGTACGAGTAGCGGCCGCTATGTGGAGTGCGAAATCCCCCGATTTGGCGCGCCGTCGCGGCGTTTGCAGGAGCCGCGCCTGCCCTGAGCTTGTCGAACGGGTCCTCGCGGCGATCTACATGTCACCTGCCGTGTTTCGGCAGCTTGCCTGTCCTGAGGTCGCCGAAGGGCTGCCGAAACCACGACGGGAAGCGCGGGCAG
The DNA here is from genome assembly GCA_046760465.1 of Armatimonadota bacterium. Taxonomy (GTDB): domain Bacteria; phylum Armatimonadota; class Zipacnadia; order JAUWAU01; family JBHIEF01; genus JBHIEF01. Next base: position 11,789 of record JBHIEF010000082.1, read on the forward strand.
GAGCTTGGCTCCTGCCCCATTCGCCCATCCCTCCGCCCACCGGCAGCAGCCCCTCGTAGCAGGTCAGCGGCACCCGGTCGGCCCGGTCGCGGCGCAGGGCGGCCTGCACTTGTTGCCTCGGAGTCGTCTCGGCGGTCAGTGCATTCCCGCTAGGGCCACGGCCGCAGGCGGCGAGCCCGAATGCGCCCGATGTAGAAGCCCTCGTCGTCGCCATCGGCGCAGTACAGGTCGCCCGCGGGGCTGACCGCTAGTGCGTCCTCGAACTCACCCATGCCCAACGGAGGGCCCAGGAACTCGTGCCAGTAGTCCAAGCTGACGACAACTTGAGCCAGCAACGCCCCCTTGCGGTCGTATCTGAGCACCCAGCCGTTGCCCACGTTGCCCCGGCTGTGGCGGACCAGGAGGTAGGCGTTGCGCCAGTCGTCCACACCGAGCAGGCGCACGATCGGGCCGGCCTCCTTGGGCAAGGGCACCCGCAGTTCGGTCGTCCTGAAGACCATCTCCTCAAGAGACCAATGGCGCAGGTCCACCAGCGTCTCGTCGCCTGCTCCGCGCACGTCCCCCAGCGTGTACGGCTCACGCCCGCCTGCTGGGACCGCCAGGTCGCGGCCGACCATGGTGCCTAGGTACTCCAGGTTCGGGCCATACTTGCGAACCCAGGTGCCGTCTAGGTGTCCCACGCCCAGCTCGAAGTGGGGCTGGACGTGCTGCGTCACGTAGAACACCACCCGGCGCTCGTCTAGGCGCCAGTCGCGTTCCGAGACCGCGACGAAGTGGCTGATGTTACCCGGGACAGGTAGCTCCCCGACGCGCTCAAGCTCCTTGCTCTCCAGATCCAAGCGCCAGATCACCCACGCCTGCATCTCCACCATGTACAGGCTGCCGCCCGCCCACGAGAGTCTGCCCATCGGGGGCCGGTCGTTGAGCGGCACGTGGTCAACGTATCGCCCCTCCGGGTCGAAGATCAGGATTCGCTTGTTCCTGGCGAGATCGGCGATGTAGATGCTGCCGTCCGGGCCGACCGTGTATTCCTCCGGCCACCACCACTGCTGCTCGGTGCGCTCGCCCACCTCCCCCGGCCCGTCCCCCCACTTCGCCCGCAGGACGATGTCGAGCTCGAAGTCGCGCTGGATCAGCTTGCCCGGTCCGGCGGTGGCCACTGAGGTCGCGGCCAGCAGTGCAGCCACTAGGTGAGTCCGAGCCATCGTGCGCATGCCAGATCATCCTCCCCCGGCCGACTTCGCCGCCATTTGACGCTCCCCTCCTGCCCAACTATAATGCCCGCAGTTCGCTTCCCCAACCACGGAGCGTGAGGACCATGCGCGCGCGAGACATCATGCGGCAGCCGGTGGTGACCACCAGCCTGGAGGCGACGGCCCGCGAGGTGGCCCTGCTGATGCGGGATCGCGGCCACGCGGGCCTGCCGGTGGTGGACGAAGAGGGGCGCGTGGTGGGGATGGTGACCGAGACCGACTTGCTGCACCTGGCGCTGCCCCGGTGGCTGGAGGGGGTGGGCGACCTCAGCTTCCTGCCCGAGAATGCCGGGCCCTATCTGGAGGCCTTCCGAGAGGTGGCCGACCGGCCCCTGCGCGAGTTCCTGGGTGAGCGGCCCGTTCCCGTGGCCGAGGAGGAGGACTCGCTGCTGGAAGTTATCCGCCTGATGACGCAGCACCGCGTGCGTCGCATTCCAGTCGTGCGCGAGAGCCGGCTGACGGGCATCATCACCCGCGAGGACGTGATGGCAGCCTTGTTCGACCCCAGCCTCGGCAACCGGGAGGAGAAGTGACACCCCCAGCGATCCTCGCCTCCGCCATCTTCATCCTGGCCTACCTGCTCATCGCCTGGGAGAAGATCCACAAGACGGCCGTGGCACTGGGCGGCGCCGCCCTGGTGCTGCTGCTGGGCCTGGTGGGCCAGCACGAGGCCTTCCACGGCGGCGAGGTGGACGGGATCCAAGTGGAGGGAGTGGACTGGAACACCATCTTGCTGCTGGTGGGCATGATGATCATCGTCAGCATCACTCGCGACACCGGGGTGTTTCAGTGGCTGGCCATCAAGTCGGCCAAGGCGGGCAGGGGCAGGCCCATCCCCATCATCCTCTTGCTCTCCGGGGTCACCGCTGTGCTCTCCGCCCTGCTCGACAACGTGACCACCGTCTTGCTCATCGCCCCCGTCACCATCATAATCTGCAACAGCCTCGAGGTAGACCCCGTCCCCTTCCTGATCTGCGAGATCCTGGCCAGCAACATCGGCGGCACTGCCACGCTGGTGGGCGACCCGCCCAACATCATGATTGCCAGCCAGGCCCGCCTCAGCTTCCTGGACTTCATCATCAACCTCACCCCCGTGGCCATCATCGTCTTCGCCTTCTACGCGGGCACCATCTGGCTGGTCCTGCGCCGCCGCATCCAGGTCACCGAGGAGAACCGAGCCAAGGTGATGGAGTTCGACGAGGCCCGGGCCATCACCGACAAGCCCCTGCTCTGGCGCTGCCTGGTGGTGCTGGGCCTGACCCTGTTCGGGTTCGTCATCCACGGCTGGCTGGGTCTGGAGCCGGCCACCATCGCCCTCTCCGGCGCCGCCCTGCTGCTGCTGGTCACCGGCAGGCACCCCCTCAAGCACCTCGAAGAGGTGGAGTGGCCCACCATCTTCTTCTTCCTGGGGCTGTTCATCATGGTCAGCGCCCTGGTCAAACAGGGCGTCATCAATCTGCTCTCGGGAGGGCTGCTGCAGCTCACCCATGAGGACCCCGTGGGCACCTCACTGCTCGTGCTGTGGTTCTCCGCCATCGCCTCCGCCATTGTGGACAACATCCCCTACGTGGCCACCATGAACCCGCTGATCATGGACATGGCTCGGCAGATGAACCAGGACCTGGGCTGGGGATTCGTGGGCCACACGGCCATCGCCCAGGCGCCCTTGATCATGCCCCTGTGGTGGTCCTTGGCCCTGGGCGCCTGCCTGGGAGGAAACGGGAGCCTGATCGGAGCCTCGGCCAACGTGGTGGTGGCCGGCATAGCAGAGAAGAGCGGCACCCCCATCAGCTTCGTGCGCTTCCTCAAATGGGGCGTGCCGCTGACGATTCAGTCCATCCTCATCAGCACTGTCTACGTCTGGCTGGTCTACTTACGCGACCTGCCCTTAGGGCCCTAGTGCTTGTTTGCGGAAGTCGTGTCGTGTGCGGGACATGGGTCGTGCGGGCGGGGATGAGCCCCGCCCCTACAACACATCCGTCAGCCTTGCCTTTGCCCACGTAGGGACGGGCTTCATGCCCGTCCGCCATCCGGGAACACGAGGCCACTTAGAGCGTATCCCAAAACCGAGGCTCTCGGTCGGCTGTCATTCTGAGCGACCTGCCTGCCCGCCTGCCGGCCGGGCAGGCCGGCAGGCAGGAGCGAAGAATCTCGTGGTGGGCTCGATGCGAGACCCTTCGCTGGGCGGACTGCTCCGCAGTCCGCAGCTCAGGGTGACACCTTAGGGTCTTGGGATGGGCTCTTACGCAAAGCGGCACTAGGCAACGACCGCCGGCCCGCAGTATCCTCCTGTGAAGGTCGTGCCGATTTGGCGCCCGACGGGGGCGTGGCGAATCGGCAGACGGCCGGATGCGGCCTCGCCTCCACCTCAGGCCGGCGCCGTCTCGCGCTTCAGGGCCAGCCACAGGGCCCGGAAGTACCTCATCACCCGCTCGGGGTCGCTGCTCTCGGGTATCTCGGCGTTGGTGAAGCCGTCGAAGTTGCTGGCCTGGAGCAGCTCGAACAGCTCCGGCCACGGGTAGCTGTTGAACAGGTCGCGCAGATGTACCTCGCGCACCCACTGCTCCACCAGCCCGAAGTTCTCACGGATGGATCCGTCCTTCACGTCGCCGCTGTTGCAGTTCCAGCAAACGAACACCCACGGGTGGTCGGCGTGCTCCATGATGGTGCGCATGCGGGGCAGTTCGCTCGTCCCGCGCCCGTGGACCTCAACCCATATCTCCTGCCCCTTCTCCGCCGCATAGTCCCCGCATTCCCGCAGCGCCGTGCCGATCTGCTCGAGGGTGTCCTCGACGGGCACGTCTCTTGGCAGACCGTTCGGCCTGACCTTGATGCCGATGGCCCCCACGTCCGCCGCCAGGTCCAGGAACTGCTTGGTCAGATCAACCTGTCGGCGCACCTCGTCCTGGTCGGCGGAGTGGTACTCGCAGGCTGTCCCCAGGCCCCACAGCGTGACCTTGGAGGCCTCGAACTTGCGGCGCACCGCCGCGCGCTCCTCGGCGCTCAGCGTCACCTCCACGCCGTGCTTGTGGGTAGTGCGCAGCTCCACGCCCTCGAAGCCCGTCTTCTCGCAGCGCTCGATGATCTCGTCCAGAGTCCAGCTCCGCGCCAGGTTGTAGGTCACCAGCCCCAGCCGCATACCGCCCACCTCGGTGTGCCCGGCCGCCATCGCAGTGCTACCGGTCAGCCCTCCAACACTCAGAGCCGCGCCCGCGGCAGCGCCCTTCAGCAGGAAATCGCGTCGTCGCATTGCTGGGCCTCCCCTACCGTGCGTGAGAGACGCGCACCGCTGACCTGTCCGCGTACGGGTCCGGTCGGATCATCTCGCGATACAGCGCGCTGTAGTAGCTCATCACCCGCTCGGGATCGCTGCTGCCCGGCCCCTCCAGCAGGTTCATGCCGTCGAACTCGTGCCGGCGCAGCAGGCCGAACAGCTCCTTCCACGGGTAGCTCTTGTCATACAGGTCGTGGATGTGCGTCTCGCGCACCCAGCGCCCCACCAGCTCGAAGTTCTGCCGGATGGACCCGCCCTCGACCTCGCCCGGGTTGCAGTTCCAGCACACGAACACCTGCGGGTGGTCGCAGACCTCCATGATGGTCTTGATGTGCGGCACGTGGCTGGTGCCCCCGCCATGCACCTCCAGCCAGATCTCCTGCCCCTTGTCGGCAGCATACTGGCCGCACTCACGGAGCGCGGTGCCGATCTGCTCCAGCGTCTTCTCCACGGGCACTTCCTCGGGCAGGCCGTTGGGCCTGACCTTGACCCCCACGGCCCCCAGGTCCGCGCCCAGGTCAACGAAGTCCTTGGTCAGGTGGACGTGCCTCTTCACCTCGTCCTGGTCCGGCGAGTGGTACTCGCAGGCCGTCCCCAGGCCCCACAGCATCACCGGCGAGTCGTCGAACTTGCGCTTGACCTCCGCCCGCTCCTTGGCGCTCAGCGACGGCTCCACGCCGTGCGCGTGAGTCGTGCGCAGCTCCAGCCCGTCGAAGCCCGTCTTGGCGCACATCTCGATGCACGTGTCCAGGTCCCAGTCCTGCGCCATCTGATAGGTCACGAGTCCCAGTCGCATCGCTTGCTCCCTCGTTCAGCGACGGATCACGATGCCGCCTCCTTCCGCCCCCTACAGGCGCACTCCTCCTGCCGTCGCCTCCTCCCCCGTCACCCTGAGCGGGCGGTCGCCTGCGACCGCAGAGCGAAGGGTCTCGCAACAGCCCCACGGC
>JBHIEF010000083.1:0-17219 GCA_046760465.1 Armatimonadota bacterium
CTTCCCCAACACACCGGAAGCGGACGAGGCGAAGAAGCAGCTCTCCTACTTCTAGGCATCATGGCCCCGGCGCCTGGCAGCCGGAGGCGCCCGCATGGCGTTGGAGCAATCTGTCACCATTGTCTTCGAGCCGGGCGGCGAAGTCGCGGAAGCGCCGCCCGGCAGCAGCGTCTTGGCGGCGGCCGTCGCCATTGGCCTGGAGATATGGTCGCCCTGTGGAGGACACGGCACGTGCGGGCAGTGCAAGGTCATCCTGCGCAACCCCGGAGCATCATCCCCACTGACCACAGCTGAACGCGAACGGCTCTCCGCCGACGAGATCGCCCAGGGCTACCGGCTGTCCTGCCAGGCTCAGATCACCGCTGACGCTACCGTGGCTCTGCCCCAGCCCGAACTGGGAGCAGCTGGGCGCATTCTGGAAGAGGGCGAGCGCCGCAGCGTGCCGCGCAAGCCCAACGTGCGCCGCGAGCTCGTGCGGCTTCCGCCGCCCTCGCTGGAAGACCAGCGTGGCGATCTCCGCAGGCTCGAGGCCGCGCTGGCCCTCGGGCCGGGGAGCCTGGACAGCAGCCTGGAGGCGGCCCGCGAGCTGCCCACCGTCCTGCGGGAACATGACTTCCAGGTGACCGCGACGCTCATCGGCGGACGGCTGGTGGAGGTGGGGCCGCCTCAACCCAGCGCGCCCTGCCTGGGCATGGCCTTCGACATTGGCACCACCACGGTGGTGGGCTACCTGGTTGACCTCAGTACGGGCCAGGAGCTGGGGGCGGCCTCGGCGCTCAACGCGCAGTCCTACCACGGCGAGGACGTCATCTCCCGGCTCGACTACCTTCGCCGCGAGCCGCGGGCCGGCGCCGAGCTGCAAGCGGACGTGCTGGGCGTGGTCAACCGCATCATCGAGGAGGCGTGCGCGGAGGCCGAGGCGGCGCCCGAGCACGTATACGAGGTCACCATGGTGGGCAACACCACCATGCACCACCTGTTCCTGGGTCTGGATGCCTCCCACATCGCCGTCACGCCCTTCACACCGGTGGTGACTCGGCCGCTGTCCGTCCCTGCCGCAGAGCTTGGGCTCCGGGTCTCTGTCCACGGCCAGGTATGGTGGCTGCCGAATGTGGCCGGGTATGTGGGCGCCGACATCGTCGGGGCCATGACGGCCGTCGAGCTGGACGCCCGCCCCGCACCCAACATGCTGGTGGACATCGGCACCAACGGCGAGGTGGCCCTGTGGACGGGTGAGGAGTTGCTGTGTTGCTCCTGTGCGGCGGGGCCGGCCTTCGAGGGAGCACAGATCGAGCGTGGCACGCGCGCCGTGTCTGGGGCGATTGAGCGGGTGACCAGTCGGAACGGCGACCTGGAGGTACAGACGATCCAGGGGCAGCCGCCCGTGGGCATCTGCGGCTCCGGCCTGGTGGATGCGGTGGCGGCCCTGCTGGACCTGGGGCTGCTGGCGGAGAGCGGACGCCTGGGCGAGTCAGGTGCGGGCGATTCTCGGTCGCCGGCGGCGGCGCGCCTGAAGGGATCGGGCCCTGACACACACTTCGTGCTCGTGGAGGCCGGCAGCACCAGCGACGGGCAGCCCTTGAGCCTGAGCCAGGCGGATATCCGCCAGCTACAGCTCGCCAACGCCGCCGTGCGAGCTGGGATCGAGATCCTGATGGGCCGGGCCAGCGTGTCTCCCGGAGACCTCCGGGAGGTGCTGCTGGCTGGGGCCTTTGGCTCCTACATCCGTCCCGCCAGCGCCGTGCGCATTGGCCTCCTGCCGCCGCTGCCCCTCGAGCGTGTGCGGCCGGTGGGCAATGCCGCGGGGGTGGGCGCCGAGCTGTGCCTGCTCTCCACGGACATGCGCCAGTACGCGCAGGGCCTGGCGAACAAGGCGACCTATGTGGAGCTGTCGGCAGCGCCCGAGTTCGAGACAGCGTATCTGGACGCCATGATGCTGCCCGCAGCGGGCGTGGGGAGGTGAGGCAGGAGCCGCGCGGCAAGTCGGCGAAGTAGCGGCGAGGCAGGAGGAGTCGAGTGGGGAGCGTGGAATAGGGTCCGGGTACTGCGGACATCGTGCGTGACAGGAGGCATCTACATGGCGGACTTGCAGGCACTCGCTGAGGCCATCATAAACGGACGGAAGGACGAGGCCGAGCAGATTGCTCAGGCGGCCATTGACGACGGGGTAGAGCCCGCGGAGATCCTCAACCAAGGCCTGATCGCGGGCATGAGCGTGGTGGGGGAGAAGTTCAAGAACAACGAATTCTACGTTCCCGAGGTACTCATCGCCGCCCGAGCCATGAAGACGGCCATGGAGAAGATCCGGCCGCTGTTGGTGGAGAGCGGCGTTGAGCCCGTGGCCAAGGTGGCGATCGGCACGGTCAAGGGCGACCTGCACGACATCGGCAAGAATCTGGTCGCCATGATGTTGGAGGGCGGGGGCTTCGGCATCATTGACCGCGGCGTGGACGTGGCCCCCGAGGCCTTCATCGAGGCCGTCAAGGAGGAGGGCGCCAGCATTGTGGCCATGTCCGCCCTGCTCACCACCACCATGCCCTCCATGAAGGACACCATTGACGCGCTGGCGGACGCCGGCGTCCGGGACGAGGTGAAGGTCATAATCGGCGGCGCCCCGGTGACGCAGAACTACGCGGACGAGATTGGCGCCGACGGCTACGCCCCGGATGCGGCCAGCGCCGTGGACAAGGCCAAGGAGCTGGTGGGCGCCTGAGGCCCGCCGCGCAGACAGGCGTGAACAGCACATCCAGCGGCGCAGAGCTGTCGCCGGGAGGCACAGGCTCTGCGCCGCGCGTTAGTGGTTAGAGGAAGGACAACAGACATGGCAGACGTCAAGAGTCTCGATTGGAGTGCCTTGGGCCTGATGGGAATCGCCATCGCCCTGGGCATTGCCGGGCAACTCTTCATGAAGACGGGCATGTCTCAGCAGCGCGCCGACAGCGTGGCACTCCTGGCCCAGGCGGTGCTGAGGCCGGCAGTGGTGGCGGGCCTGTTGTGCTACGCGGCCAGCGCCTGCCTGTACATGGTCGTACTCTCGCGCTTGGACCTGAGCTACGTGTATCCCATGGTGGCGATAGCCCAGGTGGGGGTGATGTTCTTCTCCTGGCTGCTGCTGAAGGAGGCGATCCCGGCCCTGCGCATCGTCGGCATGGTCGTCATCTGTCTCGGCGTCGTGCTGGTCGCGCTATCTCCTGCCCCACCGAAGTCACCCTCCGTCGCACACGCCCATCATGTGGCCGAGCAATGATGGCATGACAGAGCCGAACATCCGCGCAGGCCGTTGGCGCGCCCACGTCCTGCCCCTCGTCGTCCTGGGCGTGCTGGCGGCGGCCTTCTTCTGGCGCCCGCTGTTCGGCGGGCAGGTGCTGGCGCCGGCTCTGGCCCAGCGGCAGATGGAGCCGTGGCGGAGCGAAGTGCAGACTCCGATGCCCGTGGGCGGGCCGGCGTGGGAGGGCCTGTTCTGGGACGCCGTGGCGCAGTTCATCCCCTGGCGCGTGCACTACGCACGCACACTGCGCTCCGGTGAGGTCCCGCTCTGGAACCCCTACCAGTTCTGCGGCACGCCCTTTCTGGCCAACGCGCAGTCGGCCGTGCTGTATCCCCCCAACCTGATCTTCGTAGTGTTCGACCCCCTGTGGGCGCTGGGCCTGGGCGCCATGCTCCATGTGTGGTTTGCCGCCGCCTGCACATACCTGTTCATGCGTCGCCTGGGCGCGGGCGCCGCGCCCGCCCTGCTGAGCGGGATCGCCTTCGCCTTCAGCGGCTTCATCATCGCCTGGATCGAGCTGCCTACCGTGGTGGCCACCGCCTCCTGGCTGCCCTTCGGGATGCTGATGGCCCACCGGCTCTTCGCCGAGCCAAGCTGGACCGCGGCCGGCTGGCTGGGGCTGGGCGGAGCCATGGCCCTGCTGGCCGGGCACCCTCAGATCGCGATCTACGTGCTGGGGACTGTGGCCCTATACTGCGCTGCCCGACTGGTCTGGTTCAGCTGCCGCGCCCGGGGAGGCTTAGTCACCTACGTCGCCGGTGGTCTGGCCGTGGCCGCCCTCCTTGCGCTCTTGATCCCCATGGCGCAACTGCTCCCGACGCTGGAGCTGGGACAGGCCGGTCACCGGGAGGCCGTTGGGCTGACGCAGGCGCGCTGGGACTTCCTGTACGAGCGGCGCATGTGGCCGATGGAGCTCACCCGCCTGGTGATGCCCGACTTCTATGGCTCGCCGGCCAATGGCACTTTCGTGCGGCTGGTCTACTCCGAGCACTGCGCCTACGCTGGGGTCGTGGTCCTCGTGCTGGCGCTCGCCGCGGTCGCCTTGAGGGCCGGTCGGCATACGATCTTCTTCGGCGTGCTCGCCGCCTGTGTGCTCCTGGTTGCCCTGGGCACGCCGCTGGCCAAGCTGCTGTTGATGGCCGTGCCGCCGCTGGCCGGGATGGGCAGCTTCACCCGGAGCCTGTTCGTATTCGCCTTCGCGGCGGCGGTACTGGCAGGTCTGGCCTGCCAGGCGATCGGGCACAGGCTCGAGGACCGCAGCCTGCGACGGGCATGGACGCTCGCGCTGGCAGTGGCGCCGGCGGCGCTGCTGGCGGGTGTCGTTGCTCTCTGGCTGCACCTGGCTCCGGGCCTGGCCGCCAGCGCCGATCTGGCCGAGGATGAGCTGCTCCGCCGCCAGGCTCCAGGCCTGCTCTATCTGGCCGCTGGAGCGGCCATCTGGGCCTTTGGCGTCGGGTTCGGGGCGCGAAGGGGCGCCCGCGGTTTGTGGGTGGCCGCGACACTGGCCACGGTCGTCGAGCTGTTCGGCTTCGGCATGGGCCTGAACCCCGTGGGACCACGAGACAGCTTGTACGCTCGTACCGAGAGCATAGAGGCCCTGTCGCGCCTGGCAGGCGCTGAGCGCGTGCTGGGGATCAGTGCGAAGGAGGGCTGGCAGCTGCGCGGCGTGCGGGAGGTCTGCCTGCCGCCGAATTCGTGCATGGTCTACGGGCTGCACGGGGTGCAGGGGTACGATTCGCTGTACCCCGCTGAGTTCCGCGCGTACGCGCAGGCGGCCGAGGGCGGAAGGCCGTGCCCCTTGCTCAACGGCAACATGGTGCTGCTGGAGAACGTGGACTCGCCGCTCCTGGACCTGGCGGCGATGCGGTGTGTGTTGTCTCCTCACATATTGGCCTCCGACAAGCTCGTGGGCGTCGGCGCGGCGCGTGGCGTGTTCCTGTACGTGAACCGCGACGCCCTGCCCAGGGCCTATGTGGGAGAGGCGGTGCTGGGCGAGCTGGACCAGGCCTCTCTGGCAGCGTTGGCCACGGCGGTTGGCGGCCTTCGGGCCGGAGCCGTCCCAGCCAACATCACCTACGACGGGGTGAACAGAGCCATCGTCTCGGCGCGGGCGCCGGAGGGGGGCTCGCACCTCGTGCTCGCGGATGCCTTGTACCCCGGCTGGACCGTGAGCGTGGACGGCTCGCCGGGTCGCCTGGAGCGCGCCAACTACCTGTTCCGTGCCGTCCGCTTGCCCGAGGGTGACCATTCGGGCGACTTCGTCTTCTTGCCCGCCAGCTTCCGGGTGGGCGCCTTCCTCTCGCTGCTGGGCGCGGGCTTGTTGGCGGGCCTATGGGCCCTCTGTGGGGCCAGACGCCGCGCGCAAGGGGGCCGGTGGACATGAGGCCGCCCTTCCTGGCTGCAGGCGAGTTGCCCCGGGTGATGATCTGGTCGCTGGTTGTCGTGCTGGTCATCCTGGCCCCCTACGCGTTTGCCTATGGCGTTCTGGACGGCCCAGACTGGCACTTCATGGGGCACCTCTATGCGGTGGACGAAGGGGGGGCCTACATGACCTGGGCTCGTCAGGCGGCCGAGGGGCACTGGGCGTTCGAGAACCGGTACACGACTGAGCCCGGCCGGCGGCTGTTCGTCAACGCCCTGCTGCTGGCGTGGGGCAAGATGGCTCGCCTCCTGCATGTGGCCCCCATTGCCGTTCTTCAGGCCAGTCGCCTGATCTCCGGATGGGCCTGCCTGGTCTCCGTCTACCTGCTCGCCTCGTTGCTGTTCGAGCAGCGCCTGGCTGGTGGGGGCGCGCTGCCCACGGCCGCCTTCTCCTCTGGCCTGGGGTGGCTGTTCTTCCTCATTGACCCCTACATGAAGGTGCGCTGCGTGGACTTCGGCCTGGGCCTGATTCAGCCCGAGGCCGTGACCTTTGTGGCCGTCAGCGTCAACGCTCTGTTCTCGACCTCGATGGCTCTGATGACGCTGGTCTTCTTCTTCTTTCTGTGGGGCTTGAGGACCGACAACTTGCGCATCACCATGTGGGCCGGGCTGTGCGCGCTGGTGCTGGGCAACGTACACACGTACGACGTGCTCATCTACGGTGGCGTTATCGGCGTGTACGTCGTGTGCGCGGCCGCGGGCAAAGAGGCGCCCTGGCAGCAGTTGGCCCGGCACGCGGCCATCGTGTTCGCGGCGGCCCTGCCTGGCCCGCTGTGGGCTGCTTACACGATCTATGCCGACCCCATCTACGCCGCGAAGGCCAACGTGGCCCTGGCCTCCTTCCCCCCGCTCACGTACGTCGCTTCCTACGGCTTGCTGCTGTTGCTGGCGGTGATCGGGGCCATCCACGTGCTGCTCCGGCACCGTCCCGGCCAACTGCTCCTCGTCGCCTGGCTGCTGGTGGGCATTCTCCTGCCCTACTTCCCCGGTCCTTGGCCTCCGTGGAAGCGCAAGCTCTTCGAGGGCTTCCACATCTGCCTGGCCCTGCTGGCCGTGGCGGCAATCTGCTACGTGATCGCGCCCGGCCTGCGGCGGGTCCTGGAGCGCCGAGGCCAGGCTTCGGCGGCTGCTGGTCCGCTGCTGCTGACGGTCTTCCTGGCTGTCACCGTTCCGTCAAATGCCTTCTTCGTGTGGGACTGTGTGCGCAATCTGCTGACCAACAACGAGCGCCTGCTGCCCTACAACATGCCCCCGCTGTTCCTGACCGGCGAGGAGTGGGACGCCATGAAGTGGCTGGAGGCGAACGCGGAGCCCGAGGCCGTGGTGCTGTCCAGCAACTTCATGGGCAACCACATCCCCGTGGTCTCCGGCCGTCGCGTCTACTGCGGGCATTGGGGCGAGACGCTCGACTACGTGCGCAAGCTGAAGCAGGTGCGCCAGTTCTACGCGGGTCTGGAGAGGGAGATGGCGCGGGAGAAGCTGCTGAGGGTGTCGGGCGCCAGCTACGTCTTCGAGAGCGACTACGAGCGAGCCATTGCGGGGGCGTTCCGCGATCCACTCGAGCCCGAGCCGTCACTGAGGCTGGTGTACGAGAACGACGAGGTCCGTATCTACCGCGTCATCTCCTCGGCCCTGTAGCGGCCGAGTTCAGCGCTCGACCTCCGCTGCGCCGCCTGATGGCAGCTTGGCCACCAGAACGGCAATCCTGCCGGCCCTATCCCGCCACTCCCAGGTCTGCAAGTCGCCTCGGTCCCATAGGGCCTTGATGAGCCGCCCCTCCTGGCCCGTCCCCTCCAGTAATCCGGGCGCGTACTTGCAGTTGATCATGAGGTGCGTGACGCCCAGCTCACGGTAGCGGCGCAGGAGCTCATCGGGGTCTCGCATTCCGGCGTAGTCAATCAGCGTGCTGTGCCCCATGTCGGCCCACATGTAGTCTATGTCCAGGAAGTAGCCGCGCGGTTCGCCATATAGGGCGACCTTGGCGTTCTCGGGCGCATACCGGTTTAGGTACTGGAAGGCCTGGTAGGATGGGCCCAGGTGCCGGGTATGGAAGGCCTCCTCGCTCACATTCCCGAAGGCAACGGGCATCAGCTCGCGGGCCATGAAGGCGTCCACCACCAGCAAGGTGCCCAAGCAGGCCGCCAGGCACGTCGCCACCACGGCCCTCAGGGAGCGCCACGGCGTGGCCAGTATCCGCGCTGCCGAGTACCCGGCACAGACGGCCAGGAGCGGAAAGAGGGCAATGAAGTACCGCGACTGCTGGCTCATGATGAACCAGGCGATGGCGAAGCCAGCAGAGAGCAGCAGGACGCGCCAGACGATCCACGGCACGCGGCGCAGCAGGGCCAGCGGCGGCAGCAGCATCAGGAACAAGGGGCCAACCACCGAGGCGGGCCACACCAGCGTTGGGGCGCCGTGCTTGTCGAAGTAGTAGTTGGGATGCGCGACCAGGTTATAGGGGGCCAGTAAGAAGGCGATCGCGTCTCGGCGCGTCGTAACGCCGTCCTCCGAGGGCATGCCGAAGTCGCCGATCTGGGCGTCGCGGTAGTTGCTGGCCTGAAGAGCTCCCCAGTCGCTGCCGCCAAAGACGCTGTAGAAGAAGGGGTAGACCGGGTTGCCGGTGTTGATCCACGTTTTCACGTACCAGGGCGAGGCCACGGCCGCTGCCAGGGCAGCGAAGACCAGGAGCTGGCGGCCGGCTCCGGCCATGCGAGGCCTTAGCGCCTCCCACGCCACTCCGACGAGAAGCAGCAGGTAGAGCACCAGGGCGGTCATCTTGATGCCCATGGCCAGGCCCAGGAACACGGCCCCCAGCGCCAGCCATCGGCCACCGCCGGCCCGGTCGCCGCGCCACGCCCCCAGGCAGTGTACCGACAGGAGCACGTAGAAGCCCAGGGCGACGTCGAGGTAGGCCGTGCCCGCCTCGAAGTTCACTAGCGGGACGGTGGCCAGGATCGCCATGGCCAGCGGTCCGGACAGCCGCTGTGCGGGGAAGAGCCGCCGGGCGAAGGCCCCGATGGCCACCAAGCTTAGCACGAGAGTGAGGTAGTGGAAGAGCTTGGCCAGGGTGTGGCCCGAGAGCATGAGGCCGAGCGTGTACAGCATCTCCATGGTGAAGGGGAAGTTGGAGTGGTGGTCATAGGGCAGGTAGATGATGCGATGGTGCTTCAGGTACACCTTGGGTGCGGCCAGGTGGTAGGAGAGGCTGTCCCACTCGGAGGAGCTGGGCGGCGCGAGAACGCCCACGAAGGCCACGGCGGCCGCCAGGGCGGCCACGGCGACGATGGTTGCGCCCCAGGGGCCCGGTCGCCATGCGCGCACGCTGCGCAGCAGGTCCCGCGCGGCGCCCGGGACCTCCCGCGCGCCCGCGGCGGCGTAGAGCGCCAGCAAGGCCAGTACGGCCCAGACGTGCAGCAGGCCCAGCAGGCCCAATAGCAGCACCGCGTAGGCCAGTATGCCCAGACCGAGGCCAGTGCCGAGGGCAAGGTCCTCAGCCGCCGTCGCGGGCTGGACCCGCAGGCGACGCAGGCACGCGCGGCCCGTGGTGAAGGCCGCGAAGGCGAAAGCCAGGATCGCCAGGATGTCCACGAGATCGTGCATGGTGGCCGGTCACTCGCTAGAAGGCGACTCCCTCGAGGGTCGCCAGCCACACGTCGTGGACGTAGCCGCAGGCCGCGAAGCTGGCAGTGATCCCGACGATCCACAGGGCGATGACTACTGCCCGCCACGGGCTGGTCTCGTCCTGCTCAGGTCCTGGGTGTGGTTCTTCCTGCATCTCTCTGTAGAACGCTGAATCGGGGGTATCCGTCTCCGCCAGCGGTGCATCATTGGCGAAAAGGCCGCGCGTTGACAGTGCCCCAGGCATGATGTAGAATGCGCCTCGCGGCCACTTCCGGGGGCCGCGCCTGAGGTTCTGCCATGCGCTACCAGGTGCCCAAGGGGACGCGGGACATACTGCCCGACGACGCCCGCGAGTGGCAGTTCGCCGAGGAACGCTTCCGCGAGGTCTGCCGTCGCTTTGGCTACCAGGAGATCCGCACTCCCGTCTTCGAGCAGACCGACCTCTTCGTGCGCAGCGTGGGCGCGGACACCGATATCGTGCGCAAGGAGATGTACACCTTCGAGGACCGGGGCGGCCGCTCCCTGACCCTTCGCGCCGAAGGCACTGCCCCAGCCGTGCGCGCGTATATCGAGCACAACCTGGCCGGCCAGTCCGGCCGGCTGGTCAAATTGTACTACATCGGACCCATCTTCCGCTACGATCGGCCGCAGAAGGGCCGCTACCGGCAGCACCATCAGGCCGGGATGGAGGCCATTGGCTCTTCAGACCCAGCCCTGGACGCCGAGATCATCGAGCTGGCCCTGGCCTGGTGGGCGGAGCTCGGAGTCACCGGCTGCCGCGTCATGGTCAACTCGGTCGGCTGTGAGAAGTGTTGGCCCGGCTACCAGGAGAAGCTGACGGCGGCGGTGGGCGAGGTCCTGCCGCAGCTCTGCGGTGACTGCCAGCGGCGCTACCAGACGAACATCCGGCGCATACTGGACTGCAAGCAGGAGCAGTGCCGCCAGGTGACCGACAGTGCGCCCCGCCACGTGGATCACCTCTGCGGGGAGTGCGCTGAGCACTTCGAGGGTGTCAAGAGTTGCCTGGAGGCCGTGGGCATCGAGTACGAAGTCAACCCGCGGATCGTGCGGGGCCTTGACTACTACACCAAGACGGCCTTCGAGGTCAGCCACGCGTCGCTCGGAGCTCAGGACGTGCTGGGGGGTGGGGGGCGCTACGACGGACTGGTCGAGGCATGCGGCGGCAAGCCTACGCCTGGCGTGGGCGCGGGACTGGGCATTGATCGAGCTCTGATGGTCCGCGCGGACCTGGGCCTGAGCGTCGCCGCTGACGATCGCCGCTGTTTCCTGGCGGTGCTTGGCGAGGAGGCCAAGTGCCGCGCGGTTGCGCTGTTGGCGGAACTCCGGCGGGCGGGTGTCGCTGCCGACATGGACCACAGCGGCGGCAGCCTCAAGGCCCAGCTACGCCGCGCCGATAGCGGTGGCTACGGATACGTCGCCATACTGGGGGAGGATGAGCTCGCGCAGGGAACAGTGGCCCTGCGCTGTATGAATACGGGAGAGCAGCGACAGGTGCTCCAGGCTGACCTCGCCCGGGAGCTGGCAGGCTGAACTGAGAGGTCCGGGGGCAGTCCCCCACAGACTAGGCGCACAACCGCAAGGGGGCGGGCTCTGTCCCGCCCCTCGTTTGCGCCGGGCGGCTGCTCGCGGCGAACGCAGCAGCCACTACACGCTCTTGGGCCCGGCGCAAGGAAGGACGATCCGATGGCCACAGAACGAGCGCGCTGGAAGCGCACACATTGCTGCGGAGAGCTGAGGCCGGATCACATCGGCCAGGACGTGGTGCTAAACGGCTGGGTTCACCGCTGGCGTGACCACGGTGGCGTCATCTTCCTCGACCTGCGCGACCGGTCGGGACTCGTGCAGGTTGTCTTCGACCCGCGGGAAGACCAAGAGGCCCACGACATTGCCTCCTCGACGCGTAGCGAGTTCGTGCTGTCCGTGCCGGGCCAGGTGACGCGGCGCCCGGAGGGCACTGAGAACCCCGACCTGGCCACGGGAGAGATCGAGGTGCGAGCCACCGGCATCGAGATCCTCGGCGAGGCCAAGACGCCGCCGTTCGGCATCGCCGAGACGGTGGAGGCGGACGAGAACATCCGCCTGCGCTATCGGTACCTGGACCTGCGCTCGCAGCGCATGCAGGACAACATGCGTGGCCGGCACGAGGCAATCGCCGCCACGCGGGAGTATCTCCACGCCCAGGGCTTTTGGGACGTGCAGACGCCGCTGCTCATCAAGAGCACGCCCGAGGGCGCGCGCGACTTCCTGGTGCCCAGCCGCATGAACCCTGGCCGCTTCTACGCGCTGCCCCAGTCGCCGCAGCTCTTCAAGCAGCTCCTGATGGTGGCCGGCGTCGAGCGCTACTACCAGATCGCCATCTGCCTGCGCGACGAGGACCTGCGAGCGGATCGGCAATTCGAGTTCGCCCAGATTGACATCGAGATGGCCTTCGTGGAGCAGGACGATGTCTTCGAAGTGGTGGAGGGCATGCTGGCTGCCGTGGTTGAGACGGTCAGGGGCGTGGAAGTCTCGCTGCCCTTCCCCCGGCTGACGCACGCCGAGGCCATGGCCCGGTACGGCAGCGAGAAGCCCGACCTGCGCTTCGGCATGGAGCTTGTGGACGTCACGGACCTCGTCAGGGATGTCGAGTTCAAGGTCTTCTCGGCCACTGTTGCCGACGGCGGGCAGGTCAAGGGGATCAAGGTCGAGGGGGGCGGCCTCTCCCGCAGTCAGATTGACGGCCCGCTGCTGGAGCGGGTAAAGGAGCTCGGCGCCAAGGGCCTGGCCTGGTTCCAGATGAAGTCGGAGGGTCTGGACTCATCCATCGCCCGGTTCTTCAAGCCGGAGGAACTCGAGGCGATTGCCCGGGCCTTCGAGGCCCAGCCCGGTGATGTGCTGCTGCTGGTGGCCGACGCGCCCGACGTGGTCGCACAGGCCCTGGGCGGGCTGCGGCTCCACCTCGGCCGGCAACTGAGCCTCATCCCCGAGGGTGAGTTCCGGTTCGTTTGGGTGACCGATTTCCCGCTATTCGAGCTGGATGCGGAGGGCAACGTCGTGCCCTCGCACCATCCGTTCACCATGCCTCATCCCGACGACCTCGGCAAGCTGGAGACGGACCCGCTCGCCTGCCGCGCCTGGGCGTACGACGTCGTCCTGAACGGGGTAGAGCTCGGCGGGGGGAGTATCAGAATCCACAAGCGCGACATCCAGGAGCGGGTCTTTCCGGCCATCGGCCTCAGCCAGGAGGAGGCGCGGGAGAAGTTCGGGTTCCTCCTGGACGCCTTCGAGTATGGCACGCCGCCGCACGGGGGCATTGCCTTGGGCATGGACCGCCTGGTGATGATCCTCCAGGGGGAGACGTCCATCCGCGAGGTCATCGCCTTCCCCAAGAGCCAGAGCGGCATGGACCTGATGACCGGGGCGCCGGTGCCCGTGGACAGCCGCGTGCTCAAGGAGCTGCACATCAAGACGGACTTGCCCGTGTACGAGAAGTAGGGCGGTCGGGGCAGGAGGCAAGCTCCGGCCCTACGTGCTTCTTCGTCGAGGGAGGCATGGTATGCGCATCTACATCATGACCGACATGGAGGGCATCAGCGGCATCCGCACTGAGCAGCAGTGTCAGAGCGACCACCCGTCCTACCAGGCGGGCCGCAAGCTGCTGATGGGTGATGTCAATGCCGCCATCGGCGGCGCCTTCGAGGGCGGGGCGACGGATGTCCTCGTCAGCGATGGCCACGGCGGCGGACCGCACTTCATCATCGAGGAGATGGACCCACGGGCGCGGTACGAGCGTCCCGACGGCGGCGGGAACTACCTGCCCGGCATTGACGAGGGCTTCGCCGGCTGCTTCCTGGTTGGGGCGCATGCCATGGCAGGCACTGAGAACGCCTTCCTCGACCACACGCAAAGCTCACGCTACTGGTTCAACTACTACATCAATGGCGAGAAGGCCGGCGAGATCGGCCAGGTGGGCGCCATCGCGGGCCACTACGGCGTGCCCATGCTCCTGGTCACTGGCGACCGCGCCGCGTGCGGGGAGGCGGAGACGTTCTTCCCCGGCGTCAAGACGGTTGCCGTGAAGGAGGCCCTTGGCCGGCAGCAGGCGAGGTGTGTGCATCCCGAGAGGTCGCGCGAGCTGATCCGGGCGGCTGCTCAGGAGGCCATGGGCCTGGTGGGGCAGGTCCAGCCCTACAAGGTTGACCTTCCCGGCACCGTCCGGCTGGAGGTCTGCCGCAGCGACACAGCGGACGGTCTCGCCCGCAAGCCGGGCACGCGCCGCCTGGACGCGCGCACCGTGGAGCGCGACATCGAGTCCGCGCTGGAGATCCTCAGCTTCTAGCGGGCGGTGGGCGAACGCACGACCCCTCCTGATCTGGCTTCTCTCTGCCTTGCAGGACCTCTCATTGAGGCCGGCGAACAGTTGCGGGCCAGCAGCGATCCTCCCCCGTCCTGGGAGCGCTCACATGCTCGAGAAGGTCTTCAAGCTCTCCGAGAACGGCACCACACCCCGCACCGAGCTCCTCGCCGGCCTCACCACCTTCATGACCATGGCCTACATCATCTTCGCCAACCCCTTCATCCTGGCGGAGCTGGTGGGCGAGGAGCACTTGGTGGCCCTCACGGCTGCTACGTGCCTGGCCGCGGCCATCCCCACCTTGGTCATGGGGCTCTACGCCAACTACCCGTTCGCGATAGCCTCGGGCATGGGGCTGAA
Source organism: Armatimonadota bacterium (assembly GCA_046760465.1). Lineage (GTDB taxonomy): Bacteria > Armatimonadota > Zipacnadia > JAUWAU01 > JBHIEF01 > JBHIEF01. Next base: position 14,025 of record JBHIEF010000083.1, read on the forward strand.
CGCGGCGCTGGTGGCTGCCTGTGCGGCGCATCAGCTCGACTGGCGGGTGGGCATGGGCATCATCTTCGTGGAGGGTGCCATCGTCACCATTCTGGTGCTCAGCGGCCTGCGCGAAGTGGTCATGGAGTCCATCCCCATGCCGCTGAAGCGCGCCATCGGTGTGGGCATTGGCCTGCTCATTGCCCTGCTGGGCCTGAAGAACGCGGGCATCATCGTCGGGGGGCCGCCGCTGCTCCAGGCAGGCAGCGTCAGCTCGCCGGGGCTGTTGATGGCCGCGTTTGGGCTAGTGGTGACGGCGGTGCTCCTGGTGGGACGTGTGCGCGGGGCGATCCTGATTGGGATCGTGGCCACCACCATTATCGCCCTGGCGGCCGGCAAGGCTCAACTGCCGGCCAGCTACGTCCAGGTTCCCGACCTCTCGCTGTTCGGTGGTCTCGACATTGCCGGCGCCCTCCAGGTGGGCCTGGTGGGCACCATCTTCGCCTTTCTCATCACTGACTTCTTCGACACCATGGGCACGGTCATCGCCGTGGGCGGGGAGGGCGGCTTCCTGTCCGCCGAGGGGCGACTGCCCCGGCTGCGTCGCGTGCTGCTGGTAGACTCCCTGGCCGCGGTCTGGGGAGGCCTGTGCGGCGCCAGCTCGGCCACCACCTATGTGGAGAGCGCCGCGGGAGTGGCCGCCGGGGGCCGCACCGGCCTGACCTCGGTCGTGGTCGGCGGCCTCTTTGTCCTCTCGGCCTTCTTCGCGCCGCTGGCCGAGATCGTGCCCGCCTACGCGACCGCCCCTGCTCTCATCGTGGTGGGCCTGCTGATGATGGCGGTGGTCCGGGAGGTAGACTTCAAGGTCGTCGAGGACGCTTTGCCCGCCTTCATCGTCATGATCGTCATCCCCCTCACCATGAGCATCTCCCACGGCATCGGCTACGGCTTCATCGCCTACACCGTCATCCGCGTTCTGACCGGGCGCTGGCGTGAGGTTCATCCGCTGCTGTACACGATCTCCGTGATGTTCGCAGCCGCCTTCGCCATCGAGTGACGTGGCCGCGGCGCCCCCATCCCCGCGCCGTTCCCCTGGAACCTGACACCTGCAGCCCGCCGTCAAATGAAGATCTTGTACGTGGGGATGCCCAGCGCCGGGCCGATGATGGCCCAGATGGAGCCCACGAAGTAGTCCCCCAGGATGAGCCCGATGCACAGCCACACGCCCTGGCGATGGGCCTTGCCGCCCCAGTAGCGCATGATCGTCACCTTCAGCAGCCACGATATGAAGATGGCGAACCAGAAGTAGTCCATGGCGAAGCTGATGGCCAGCGCGTAGCCGGCGTGGTGGAAGGGCAGGTTCACGAACCGCACGCGAGCCGCCTTCAGGCCCACTACCAGAGCTGCCCCCACGACCATGAACAGGACGCCGAGCCAGTTGGTCTCGCTGGGATTGAGCAGCCAGGGACGCAGGAAGCTGTCGTGGGCCTCGCGCCCCAGCCAGCTCTTGAACCCCCGGCATTTCGCCGCCGCGCCCTCGGCGTAGGTGACGTGCAGGTTGGCCCAATAGCTGGCCAGGATCGCGCCCAGCGTGGCCAAGACCAGCGCCGTGAACAGGCGCCGGCGGTCCACGGCCGACTGCTCGGCCATCTTGAAGGCCTCGAGCTGGTTCGGCATGGGGTGGCAGCGATAGCAGCGGTTGTACCAGTAGTGCGTGGCCATGATGGTCAGGTTCCGGGGGCCGAAGCTGCGAGCCTGGCCGATCCCGGTCATGATGCGGTGCGGGTTGACGAAGTAGATCTCGTGCGGGGTGCCCAACTCGGCACGCACTCGCGTCATGGCGATGGAGAGCACGTAGTAGATGGAGAACAACCCCAGGACGGCCCAGAAGCTCATGCCGGCCATCATGCACCAGACGAAGATGACGGCCAGCCCAACGAGCATGACGATCATGGCGGCGCGGTAGCTGATTGGTTCGTCGGAATCATCCAGGTCCGTGGAGGCCCCGAGGGCGCGCCGGACGGCCTCGCGCAGGTGGGCCTTGGTGCCCCACAGCGCCAAGACGCCGAAGGCGAGCCAGGCTCCAGCGGCCTGCTCGTTGAGGTAGGGCAGGCCCCGCAGCGACTCATAGCCGATCAGCGCGCAGCCCACCTGCTCCGCCTTTGCCAGCAGGTAGAAGAACCAGCACGAGAACGAAAGGTCGGAGGGTAGGAAGAAGGCCAGCCCGATCATGAAAGGATACAGGTTCAGCCTCATGCGGCTGATGGCGTTCCACGGGCGGTAGTTCAGGTAGGTGGTGATGATGTTGGGGTAGCTGCCGTACGTTACCTTGAGCATCGGCACGCTGGGAAACAGCACGTGCAGCCCGTTGATGGTGTCAATGACAGCAGCCAGTGCGAAGCCGGCCCACATAAGCCGGTTGCGGAACAGGGGGGCCCGAGAGGGGGCGCGGGTCAGCTCCAAGGGCACGATCACCAGCGGGAAGGAGAGCTGCTCGTGCTCGGTCCAGGCCTTGCGCACGAACACGTTGATGCACAGCATCACCATGATCATGGCGAACATCAAGACGCCCCAGGACAACAGCGGCCAGGCCCAGGCCGCCAGTAGCTCCGGGCGCCGCCACGACACGCCGCCCTCATAGAACATCTCCAGGGCCGCCTGGTCCTTGACCACCATCCAGTCGGGCAGGAAGCGCCAGAAGAGGCCCTCGTAGTTGTTCTCCGGCGTGGCGAAGTGGTAGGCGTGCCCGATGGTGCCGAACATGTTCTGCACCATGTCGTGGCCGCTGAGGGTGGAGCTGACCACGACCATGATGTACACGATCAGCATCTCGGCCTGGGTGAAGGCCAAGTCGGAGCGAGAGCGGGCCACCGCCGCGTTGATGGCCGCCAGCAGGAGGAGCATGAAGACGGGGGTCACGAACAGCGGCAGACAGGAGCCGTCCAGCGTGTACCATCGCACTTCGACCACAGTCACCCAATACGCGTTGACGGGGAGGAGCAGAAGGCCGAGGAATACGGCGCGGGCTGTAAAGCCGCCTAGACGCGCTTTTGGCGCCGGCTGCTCATCCGGCGCCAGGCTCGGGGTTTTCGCGCGGTCCTGTGGCATCCGCTGAATCAGTCTTACGGTGCTGTGTGGGCATTCTACGCGTCTGGAGCCAGCGTGTCAAGCGCATGGGGCGTCCCGAACACGGGAGGGGAAGACTGGTTCTCCAGC
>JBHIEF010000084.1:0-16982 GCA_046760465.1 Armatimonadota bacterium
TAGACGATGCAGTGGTGGCCGTAGACCTGCTCAAGTGCGACAAGGTCGTGCCCATGCACTACGGCACCTTCCCGGTGATCGAGGCCGACGCACAGGAATTCAAGCAGAAGGTGGAGGCCGGCACCGAGGCAGAATGCGTCGTCCTCAAGCCCGGGGAGACCGTCGAGTACTAGCCGCGCGGATCGGCCAGGGGGCGACGACGGGAGCGATGTGGCCTGGTCAAGCGACGCAAGAAGCCCAAGAAGCAGGACACCAAGCCACTGCGCCGGAAGGGCCTGCGCGGCATTCTCCCGCCGCCCAAGACGCACCGACCGCAGACTGCCTACGAACGCTACAGGCAGAAGCAGCGTGATCGCGAGGAACTGGACGAGGAACTCAGCGAGGAGTAGGCTGACCCGCACGGCTCGAGGGGCCGCCCACCGCTAGGGCAGGGCCTTGGCCACCTCCACCCAGGGGCCAAGCAGGCGCAGCGTCCTCCGCGCCGACAGATACCCCTCCTTCTTGGCTGTCAGCAGCCACACCCCGTCCGGATCGTCTCTCGTGAAGGTCTCCCGCACGGTGCCGCTCCGGTCCGTCGTGTAGGTGCGGTTGCCTATGTGCACCTGTGCGGCCGCCACCGGCCTCCCCCCGCTGGTGACCCTCAGGCTGAAGGGCTCGTCCCAGTCCACCTCCGCCGGGCCCTCGATCTCGAGCACGGGAAGCTCCTTGGGCGTGAGCACCAGCGCCGCCACCTTGGGCGCGCCGCCGTTGTCCATCCCCGGGATGTCAACCCGCACCAGCCCGCCGGCCATGCTAGCGGGGACGCTGATGCGCTGCCCGCCGAGTTGCTCTGGGTAGTAGTAGCCGATGACCGCACGCCCCGCGTAGATCTCGCGGGAGACCGTCAGGGAGAAGGGCGCTGGCGCCTGCCGCTGGTCCGACAGGTTGACCAAGACCACGCCCTTGGCGTCGTGCACCAGGGCCCTCGCCCGCACGCCCTCCGGCAGCTCGCCCAGGCCGTCCGTGTCCACGAAACGCGCGTAGCCGCGGATGTCGGCCACGGCCCGCTGCACCTTGCCGACGGCGTCCAGGCGTGGATTGGGGTACCGTGCGCCCCACTGAAGCAGTCCACCCAACAGGAAGCTGTCGTCAGGATCAGACCGATCGTAGCCTACCAGGATCTCCGGGAACGTATAGCGCAGCATCTCCGGCAAGTTGCCGTGGATGGCGAACATGCAGGTGTCGGACCACTGCGACAGGTAGTCCGACCGCCCCTCGATGTAGATGCACGCGTCCGGGCGCACCGCATGTGCGCCCTCGTAGATCGTGCGCAGCAACTCCCCCAGGCCCGCGCCCCAGCTTCCATGGTGCCTGTGCCCATGACTGAAGTTGTAGCAGGGCCGCCAGGCCAGGGCGCCCGCCTGATCCACCATCATGCCGGCAGAGCCATACTCACTCAGGTACTTATCCACCACCCAGAAACGCATGTGCTCCTGCCAGCCCTGCGCTCCCGGACACATGACGAAGTTGTCGTTGTCGCCCTCCTTGTCCTTGTACTGGATCACCTCACTCCCGTCCCGGTGGCGACGGACCAGCGCAGCCATCTCCTCCCAAGTAGGCTTCAATCCCGCCGGGATCAGGCCATCGTACTTCGGCGGGAGGTGCTCAGGGTAGCGCCGCTGCCAGCCGATGGCATTGGTGTAGTAGAGCATCCTACCGCCCCGCCGCTCCACCTCCCGATTCCCCTGAGCAAGCTCCTCGGGCGTGCCTAAGAAGGGGTCGGGGTAGTAGTAGCGGCTGCAATGGTTGAGGACCATCTGCCCCTGGTAGCTGACGGCCGAGAAGCCTCGTTCTGCGGCCCGATCCCACAGGGCGGGAATGTGCTCAAAGCGCCAGTACTTGGGCAGAAACTCGCCCGTGTCCCAGCAGAAGGCCTCACGCAGCCACGCAGGCGGCGAGGCTGGTTTGATCACAGTTTCGGCCCATTCTCTGTAAATCTTGCTACCGTGATGCCAGTCGCCTCGGTGCACCGCCAGCACCACCGGCGCCGATCGCCACTCAGACCCCGGGGCCACGTACGGCCGCTTCTCGATGTCCACGCCTATCGCCCCCCCGGCGGCACGCGGGGTCAGATTCATGCGCATGTCCAGGAACTGGGGATCGTGGCTGCCAAGGTACACGGCCTCCTGAAGCGGCTCGTCGTACAGGTCCAACCACCCCATGGAGGCCGTGCCCACGTAGTCGGGCGGCAGAATCCGCCGCGCCGAGCTGGGATCGGGGAGCAGCTGTCCCCCTCGCCATGGATAGGCCAAGCAGTCGTCGGCCCCTGCCGCCCCGACCCGCAGGCCATTCAGCACTGGCCAGGCGACGCCGAGGATCGTGGTCTCCGAGTCGTTGCGCACGTAGACCGTCCACTCGGAGCGCCCTCCACCGGTCAACCTCACCACCAGCACGAGCTTGATGCGGCCCTCCGCCATTGCGTAGTCGAGGCGCAAACGCGGCCGGCCGTTCTCGCTGCCGCCGGTGCACGCTGTGAGTTCCGGCACCAGTCGCTGCGGAGTATCGCCCACGTAGGTCAAGCGTACGGGAATAGCCGGCGCCGCCTCCGGGGCGAGGAAGGCGCTCCCCGTGGCTGGCGAGCCGATCCCCAGCAGCGTCCCCGCATTGTGATCGAAGCTCAGGCTGATCTGGTCGTCGCTCAAGGCGACCGGAGCGGTGTCTGCCCCTTGGGGCGGGTGCACGGAGCTGCACTTGAGGTCATCAGCTTGCGCCGGGAGCCGCAGCAGGCGGATGTCGTCCCACCAGATGCTCCCCGTTTGGTCCCACAGGCGGGCCTCAATGTGGCCCACGCCGCTGTGGGCCGTACGCGGGGGGATTTGCGCGACGGCTTCCGCGCGCCGCCACTCCAGGGCCGACGGATCGGCTTCCACCTTGGCCACGCAGACGCCGTCTACGATGACCGCCACGTGAGCCAGCGCCTTGGGATGGCAGGACTTCAGGCCGGAGGTGCGATACCAGGCCGAGAGGCGCAGGCGGTCTCCGGCGGACAGCCGCCGGGCGTCTCCCGCGTAGAGCCCCGCCTGGCCCACAATCTGTCTGGCGTCGCCGCCGCCGCGTCCCCTGTGGGTGATGCGCAAGCTGGCCCGGCCCGAATGGGCCGTCGTCTCGTCCCTGGAGATCACGACCGGACCGTGGCAGAAGCCCCGGTCCCACGCGGCGGGCAGTCCCTCGGGCCCGCTTGCCTCGAAGCTGGCATTGACAAGGGGAAGCTCCTCCCCGGAGCCGGGCGGAGCGGCTAGGAGCAGCAGTGCCGCGGAGGCCGCCAGTGCGTACGCGAGGCGGTTCACGGGTGTGCCTCCTCTCCCAAGGCACACCCTCTCTCCACCAGGGTAGGTCGGCAGGGGGGCTGTGGTCCTTAAACAGGCGCGCCCGGCACGCCAGAGCGACGCCGGACGCAAGGTGAAACCCAGTATAGCTTGCTGTGGATAAACCTGTGCAAACTGTTAGCAGCCCGCTCAGTCGCAGGGCGAGATAATCAGCTTGCGGTTCCGGCCCTCCCCTTCACTGTAGGTGGTGACCCCTGGCTCGTCCACCAGCGCCATGTGGACGATGCGCCGCTCGTACGGCTTCAGGTCCGAGAGCACGGCCTCTTTCTTGGTCTCCCGGGCGCGCGCGGCGTAGCTACGCGCCATCTTCTCCAGCATCTGCGCCCGTCGCGCCCGGTAGTTCTCGGCGTCCAGCACGATGCGGCCCTTCTCCGCGGACGCTCGATTGGCGATACTTGCAGTCACCAGTTGCAGTGCGTCCAGGGTCTCGCCGTGGCGACCGATTAGCAGGGCCACGTCTCGCCCAGATATCTCCAGCAGCAGGCCCCCGTCCCGTTGGCCCTTGATGGCGACCTGGGCGTCCAGACCCATGAGCTCGATGATCCTGCTGGCCGCCTCCGCTGCCCCGGTCGCCAGTGGCCCATCCGTCGCCGGCCCCTGCTCCGCCGCCTCCTCCGGCCCTGGCTGTGCCTCGGCCGCGGGCTGGTCGGCTGCCGCTTCCTGCTCTGGCGCCTGCTCGGGCTCTGGGGCAGGTGGCGCCTGCTCGCCGTCCGCCAGGCCCAGACGCCGCAGGGCGGCCTCTACTGCCCGGTTGATGGTGCGATCGGCGTCGTCAGTGGCCATCGGTCTGTCCCCTCTATGGCACAGTCTGCGCCTCGGGCGCTCAGCTCCCGCGCCCCCCGCTTAGCTGGCTGCCCCGAGACATTCGCTTTCCCCGCCCTTGCCGCCTCTTCTGCTTCTTCAGACGCTGCTGCCTTCTCCGCTCCTTCTTGTGCTTCTTACGCTGCTCCCTCTCCATCCTCTTCTGCGCCTGCCGCGAGTCCTTGCGCGGCCCGGCCTCGCGCCGCGGCGCCGGGCGAGTCTGCGCGGGCTCCTCGCCCGGCGCGTCCTCTTCCTGCTCCTCGGCGCCCTCCACAGCTTCCTCCTCCTCCGGGGCCGGGTTCTCGCGCTGGGCGCTGGGCTTCATCGTGACTACCTCGCCCGGCTTCGGGGCATCCAGCCCGCGCGTGAGCCAATACTGCTGCCCCGCGTAGATGATGTTGGTCCCCAGCCAATACAGGATGAAAGCCGCCGGGAAGGTCTGGAAGATGAAGAAGAACATTATCGGCATCATCCACGCCATGGTCTGCTGCATCTGCTGCTGCTGGGGATCCGTCGCCGGCGTGGACTTGGCCGTGATCTTCTGGAAGATCACCATGCTGATGGTGTAGGCGATCAGCAGGGGCATATCGGGCGCCGACAGGTCTGGCACCCACAGGAAGCTCTCCAGGCTGAACTGGTAGATGTACATGCGGATGCCCATATACAGCGCGATCAGTATGGGCATCTGCACGAGCAGGGGGAGACAGCCGCCGAACATGCTCACCCCATGCTCGCGGTAGAGCTGCATCATCTTCTTCTGCTGTGTGGCCCTGTCGTCCTTGTACTTCTCCTGGATGCGCTTGAGCTCGGGCTGGAGCTTCTGCATGCCCCGCTGGGCGACCACCTGCTTCTTGGCCAGCGGGAACATCACCAACCTCGTCACGAAGGCCAACAGCAGCACGCCCAGAGCCCCACTGCCTCCACAAATCAGCGCGAAAACCTGCATGATCTTGTACAGGATGTTGGCCGAGTTCAGCGCGTCCATGCGCTTGCCCACGGCGAGCCGCACCGTCACTTCGCGTACCTGCCCCTCCTCCTCCCGCAGGACGGTGATCTCCCTCCCCTGCTTGTGGGCGCCCTGGACGTAGTTTGTCCACAAGGCGGAGTACAGCTTGGCGGCCCGCTTGTCCCCCTTGCGTTCATCGGCGTAGTGCTCGTCGGCGATCTGGGCCGCCCGGAAGAGCGCCAGGGGGGCCAGTTCGTGGCTGCGGTACTTCTTCTGGAAGGCGTCGGCGTAGGTGGCCACCGCCTTCTCCCAGTTTTCGTTGGCCTCGTACAGCAGGCCCGCGCGGAATCGCATCGCCGGGGCGGCAAGGGCCGCCTCCGCGCCCACCAGCGTGTACTCCGGCTTGGCCCCGGACTCCACTTCCGGTACATTGACCCGTCCCGTGATGACCACGGGCGTGTCCAGGACCCGGCCCTCGTCGGTCTGGAGCCGCTTGGCCTCCACTCCGCCGCTGCTCAGCGAAAAGCGCAACTGTGCCTCGGGCTCGTCCGCCGTCAGCAGGGGCACGATCGTATCGGAGTCCTGCGGGCGCAGCAGCCCCTCCACCCGCACCAGCTTCCCGGCCACGTCCTCGGGCTTGGCCCCGAGCACGTCCTCGATGCGCACGTCGGCGGCCACTTCCTGGCCCTTGATGCGCGCCAGGAGGCCGTGCAGGAAGCCGCGCTTGGGAGCGTTGCTCTCCGCCTCCTCCGCAGCCGCCTCCAGGTGCAGCAGCGCGGAGGCCCTGTCTGCCTGGGGCTCAGGCCGCAGGATGCGCGGCACCGGTCCAAGCGCGGCCTTCTCCTCATCGGGGGCCTGCGCCAGGCCCACTGCGGGCAGTAGGCAGAGGCAGGCCACGGCGGCAAGCGATCTCACTCAGGCCCGCAACCTTTCCTGGCCCGGTTCTGGCTCCACGGGGTCGTACCCGCCAGAACTGAAGGGATGGCAGCGAAGAAGGCGCGCCGTGGCCAGCCACAGGCCCCGCCAGGGGCCATAGCGGCCAATCGCCTGTGCGGCGTAGGCCGAGCAGGTGGGCTGGAAGCGGCACGTCCGCGGCAGCAGGGGCGACACGAACCGCTGGTACGCTCTGATGATGGCCAACAGCAAGCGCGTCATTCTCGTCTCTACAGCCCCCAGGAGCGGCTCAGCCGCGTTCCCAGGCGGCCGGTTCTAGGTCCTGCTCTGGCGCCAGCCGACCCGCCCGGCGCAGCGAGTGCTCCACCGAGGCGCGGATTTCCCCGAAGGAGGCGCGGTCGGCGCTGGGGCGGGCCAGGAGGAGAACGTCCACGGGGCCGACCAGACGCGGCCACAGGGACCGAGCTATCTCACGCAGCCGGCGCTTGGCCCGATTGCGGGCCACGGCTCCGCCCAGGCGCCTACCCACAATCACCCCCAGGCGGGGCCCGCCCTCCTCTCGGCCCTGCACCACCGCCACCACATGCTGGCTGGGGTAACGCCGGCCCTGGGCCAGAATCCGCCTGATCTCGGCGCCCCGATGGATCCGCCCGGCGCGGAACTCCCTGGCATGGGACACGCGGTGCCGCCCCCAGGGCCGCCGTCAGGCGGCCAGGCGCGTTCGGCCTTTACGGCGTCGGGCCTTGATGATCCGCCGCCCGGCCTTGCTGCTCATGCGCCGGCGGAAGCCGTGTTTGCGCAGTCGTCGGCGCTTCTTCGGCTGGTATGTGCGCTTGGTCATGGGCCCCCGGTTCTCGCTCGCCGCCGAATCCCCAGTATACTACATACGCCTCCCCGCCCGCAAGTCCCACCGCGCGCTCAGGTGGTCGCCGCCCCGAGCTTCGCCCGCCCCCCTCTGCGCACACAGACCGCGACTGCCAGCGCCCCAGGACTCTCCTGAGCACACATGTAAAAAAGTCCTTGCATCCGTTTTCCATTTCTGCTATAATCCGTAGCCGTGAGGGAGCTGAGGGGCGGCATTTTCCACACCTGTGGAAAACACTGTTCGTAACCGTTTAACCATCGCACGCCCCACCCATAGATCGTCCCCATCTGTGCCCTACATCGTAACAGGCCCGTAGCAGCGCTCGCAGCGCATTTCCCCAGCTCCCTCACCAGTTGTCTCAGGCTTCCAGGCCACTAGTGAACAGTATCCGCTGTCGTTTCCTGTGGATAGCGGCGCTTTCCGAAAGCGCGCCCGGAAAGTGGAAGGAAAGCTGCTGAGAAGGCGCGAAGGGTGCCCGAGCAGCGAGAAGCAGGGCAGCGGCGGTGGGCAAGCCCAGAACTCAACAGCGCAGCGCACAACGCGCCGCAACCAAGCGGGCGACCAAGCCGCGCCAGCGGCGCGTACGTATCGCGGTCTACTTGGACGGCAAGGAGGACCCGCGAACGGATGACGTTGCCGTGTCTGCCCGAGGCGGCCCGCAGGCGGCCGCCGACCGCGTTGTGGCCCTGGTCAAGGAGTGCGGCGGGCGGGTCCCGGAGGCAGCTATATGCGAGGTCGTCGCCAACCTGGCTCATGCGGGCTATGAGGGGGCCGCCGTGACCATCCTGGATGGCGGCGATCGAGTGCGCGTATCCGATTGCGGACCGGGCGTGGGGGATGTGGAGAGGGCGCTGCTGCCCGGCTACTCCTCGGCCGGCGAGAGCCTGCGCTCGCAGATCCGCGGGGTCGGAGCCGGATTGCCGCTGGCCAAGACGGCCATGGAGGCGGTAGGCGGCCGCCTGGCCATTGACAGCAACATCGGCGGCGGCACCGTGATCACCCTGGATGCGCGCGCCGCCCCGGCCGAGCCAGAAGCCCCGCCCGAGGAGGCTCAGGAGCTGCCCGACCGGCAGAAGCGCGTGCTGGCGCTGCTGCGGGAGGTGGGAGAGGCAGGCCCGACCTCGGTGGCGCAGGAGTTGGGTGCGGGCCTGGGGACTGCGCATCGGGCTCTGACCGCCTTGGAACAACTGGGACTGGTGATTGCCGATGAGCGCGGCAAGCGTCGCCTGACGGAGGAGGGACTGCATCAACTGGGCGTGATCTTCCGCGGCTAAAGAGCGAAAGGGGATAGCAGCGTGCCGGAGCCAACGGGCTCTGCCGAGTTCCTGTGGGAGGGCACTCTCGACGCACTCAGGGATAAGACCAGCCCAGCCACCTACGAGACAGTATTCAAGGGCATTCGTCCCTCCTCCTACGAGGACGGGACCTTGCGGCTTCAGGTGCGCAACCAGTTCGCCAAGGAGTGGCTAGTCGAGCGCCACCTGGACGTGCTTCAGGAGTCCGTCTGGCAGGCGGCTGGCGCGCGCGTGGACGTGGCCATCGAGGTGGCAGACGAGACCGCCCAACCAGCGCCCACGCCGTTGCCGCCAACGCCCCGCCCGGCGGCTGGCGTGGACACGAGCTTCCCCTCTCCCCCCCTGAACCCGAAGTACACCTTCGAGAACTTCGTCGAGGGCAACAGCAACCGCTTCGCGCATGCCATGGCGCTCAATGTGGCCAATGGCGGCGCCCGCGGCATCCACGCCAATCCGCTCTTCGTGTGGGGGGGCGCCGGCGTGGGCAAAACTCACCTAATGCAGGCCATCGGTCACCACGTTCTCGAGAACTACCCGGGCCAACGGGTGGTCTACGTCTCAGGGGAGACCTTCGTCAACCACGTGGTAACCGCCATCCGTGACAAACGCACCGCCGACCTCCGCCGCAAGTACCGCAGCGTGGACGTGTGGCTGGTGGACGATGTCCAGTTCATCGCCGCCAAGGACGGCACGCGCTCCGAGGAGGAGTTCTTCCACACCTTCAACACGCTGCACGAGACCGACAAGCAGATCGTCATGTCCAGCGACCAGCCCCCGCGCGGGCTACAGATCCTGGACGAGCGCCTGCGCTCCCGCTTCGAATCCGGCTCCATCGTAGACATCAAGCGCCCAGACGTCCTGGAGCGCATTGCCATCCTCCAGCGCAAAGCCGAGAACCTCCCCATCCACATACCCATGGAGGTGTTCGAGTACATCGCGCGCATCACCTGGAACATCCGCGTGCTGGAGGGCGCCCTCACCAACCTGCTCGCCTGGGCCTCGATAAACAATGTACAAGTTACTCCCGAAATCGCTGAGGAAATCTTGAAGGACTACTCCGTGGGCGGGGCGAAGCAGCCCGTGACCATTGACCACATCGTCCAGGTAGTGGCCAGCCACTTCGGAGTGCGACAGGAGGAGATGCTGGGACCAAAGCGCAGCCGCGCTGTCGTCCTCCCACGGCAGGTTGCCATGTATGTCTGCCGGGAGCTGACCAACCACTCCCTGGTGGAGATAGGCAAGGCATTCGGGGGCCGCGACCACTCCACCGTTCTACACGCCTGCGCCAAGATCGGCGAATTGATGGACAATGACGACCACCTGGTGGGCCTGGTCAACGAGTTCATGTCCCAGCTTCAGCCTGCATAAACCCGTGGGCAAGCTGTGCCTATGGTGTTCTCCACCTGTCAACAATACCCGGACGAACCTCCCACTGTGGAGTACGTGTACAGATCGGCCAGACTTGCCTCCTGTTCATCCACCGCAGATCAGGCCCAAGAATCGCCCGAAGCGCCGGCCTTTCCACACCGCCAACACCACTACTACTACTACGTCGGTATCTATAGAGAATCTCCGTAGACGGCCGTTACGCAGAGCACCATCGGCTGTTCCTCGAGCCGGGCAGCGGAGGCATTCGCTTAGAGCTAGAGCCAGTCACAGGTAGGAAGGGGATCAACTCATGCTCAAGGCCGTGGTCGAGAGAGGCACGCTGTATGAGGCAGCACAGGTGGTGGCACGGGCGGTGTCTGGGCGCAGCACGCTCCCCGTGCTGAACAACCTGTTCGTTGAGGGCTCCGATGGCCAACTGCGCCTGGTGGCCACCGATCTGGAGTTGGGCATAGAAGCGACCGTGGAGGCCCGAGTCGAGGAGGAGGGTGCCCTGACGGTGCCGGCCCGGATAGTGACCGAGGTCATCGCCAACCTGCCCGAGGCCGACGTGGAGCTGGAGGTGGACGAGAGCAACACGGTCTCGGTCAAGTGTGCTCGCTCCAACTACAGCATCCGCGGCCTCCCCTCGGAGGAGTTCAGCACCCTTCCTGAGTTGGTGGATCCCATCACCTTCGAACTGCCCCAGAGCCTGCTGCGGCGCGTGATCCAGGAGACTAGCTTCGCCAGCTCTCCGGACGAGACGCGGCCCATTCTGACGGGAGCGCTCTTCACTCTGGGCCCCGAGGAGATGCGCGTGGTGGCCACTGACACGCACCGCTTGGCACTGCGGCAGTTGCCCGGGCTCGCAGACATCAAGGAGAGCCGCAGCGTGATCGTGCCCGCGCGCGTACTCAACGAGGTCTCCCGGATCTTGCAAGAGGGCTCTGAGGACCCAGTTGAGGTCAGGGTGACGGATACGCAGATACAGTTCCTGGCGGACACCACCTCACTACAGTCTCGACTGATCGAGGGCCAGTTCCCCAACTACGAAAAGGTCGTCCCGGAGAGCGCCGAGCGCACCATCAGAGTGGAGGTCGCGGCCTTCCAAGATGCCTTGCGCCGCGCCTTGATCGTGGCCCGCGAGGATGCGAACCGGGTAGTTCTGGCTGCCAGCGAAGGACTGCTCACCATCACCGCCGACAGCCAGGACGTGGGCCGGGGCCAGGAGGAGGTGGAGATAGACCTAGAGGGCGAGGCACTCGAGATCGCCTTCAACGGACGGTACCTGCTGGACGTACTCGCCGTGATGGAAGCCGAGAACGCCGAGATCGAACTCACCGGGGCACTCAACCCGGGCACCATCCGGCCGCAGGACGATGCCAACTACACGTACGTGCTGATGCCCATGCAGATCATGTAGAAGAGGCAGCGCCCCGGGCGGCAGCTGCTGGATGGTCGTCGAGGACGGCAGGCCCCCACCAGGCCGCGCGGGGCGCCTGCCGCAGCCGTTGGTGAGCCGAGCCGTCAGGTAACAGCCGTGCAGGAAGGCGCATCCTCCTAAGACGATGGCCAGCCGGGGGCCACCAACCGCCGTCTACATGCGAGGTGAGGCATGAGGCGGGGCCGTCAAGCCGCACACATCGCGCGGGCCCTCGACGAACTCCTGGAGGCGAGCGATCTCACCGCTCGGGCACGCGAGCAGCTGTGCGGGCTCGTCTGGGCAGAGGCCGTGGGCCAGGCGGTGGCGCGGGTGACCCGTGTGCGCCGGGTCCGGGACGGAGTCGGCTACGTGCAGTGCGAGTCCCCCGTGTGGGCTCAACAGCTCAGTCTTCAGCAGAGGCGAATCCTCCAGAAACTGGAGGCCCTCCTGGGAGGACCGTACGTCAAGAAGCTGCGCTTCAGCACAGCGGGCCCACGGGAAGAGCGCGCCGAGCCGGAGCCAGAACCCTCCGCGCCTGTGCCGACGCCCCGCCAGGTGGCCGCAGTGCCCCTGACCGACGCTGAGGTCGAGCGCATTCGCCAGGTGGCAGCTTCGGCACCGGCCGGCGAGCTGCGAGAGCGTCTGGAGGCCGCACTCCTCACCCGCGAGCGGGAGCGTCGCTGGAAGCTCAGCCACGGGTACCGGGAGTGCCGCTTGTGCGGGAATCCCTTCTCGGGCTCGGGCAGGATGTGTTACGCTTGCCGGTGGGAAGGGCGCTGGACGAATACGGGAGAAGGGGACTAGGGTTATGGCCAGCAAGTATGATGGGCCGATCAAACGCCTCGACGAGCACCGCTGGGAGATCCCCCGGGACGATAACGCGGGGATGATCACCCGCGGCATCATCTACGCCAGCGACGCGCTGATGGAGGAGATGCGGACCGATCCGGCCCTCCAGCAGGTGGCCAACGTGGCTTGTCTGCCGGGGATTGTGGGCAGCTCTATGGCCATGCCCGACATTCACTACGGCTATGGGTTCGCCATTGGCGGCGTGGCGGCGTTCGACGTCGAGGAGGGCGTCATCAGCCCGGGCGGGGTGGGCTACGACATCAACTGCGGCGTGCGCCTGCTGCGCTCCGACCTGACCAAAGAGGAGCTCATGCCCCACCTCCGCGACTTGGTGGAGGCCGTGTTCGCCGCTGTGCCGGCCGGCGTGGGCAAGAAGGGACAGGTGCGCATCGGTGACCGCGAGCTGCGCCGGGCCATGACCAGGGGCGCGCGCTGGGCCGTGGAGCAGGGCATGGGTGAGCAGCGCGACCTGGAGCACTGCGAGGAGAACGGGTGCCTGGAACTGGCCGACGCCGATGCAGTGAGCCCGCGCGCCCACCAGCGCGGCCGACCCCAACTGGGCACGCTGGGAAGCGGTAACCACTTCCTCGAGGTGCAACTGGTGGACGAGATCTTCGACCAGGAGGCGGCCCGCGCGCTGGGCATCGAGGCCCGCGACCAGGTCACCTTCATGATCCACACCGGTTCGCGCGGGTTCGGCCACCAGATTTGCGACGACTACCTGGAAGAGATGCAGAGGGCGGCGCGCGAATACGACTTGCGCCTGCCCGACCGCCAGCTCGCCTGCGCACCCGTGGGAAGCCCCGAGGGTCAGCGTTACCTGGCGGCCATGGCGTGCGCAGCCAACTACGCCTGGGCCAACCGCCAGGTCATCACCCACCGCACCAGAAGCGCTTGCGAGCAGGTCTTCCGCAAGGGCAGCGCCGCTCTGGGGCTGGACTTGGTCTACGACGTGGCCCACAACATGGCCAAGCTCGAGACCCATCCGGTCAATGGCCAGCAGCGCCGGCTGTGCGTGCACCGCAAGGGCGCCACGCGCGCCTTCGGGCCGGGCCTGCCCGAGGTGCCCGAGGCCTACCGCGGCCTGGGCCAGCCGGTCATCGTGCCTGGCGACATGGGGACGTACTCGTACCTGCTTGTGGGCACGGAGGGGGCCATGCGCCAGACCTGGGGCTCCACCTGCCATGGGGCAGGGCGCCGCCTCAGCCGCAGCAAGGCCCTCAAGACCAAGCACGGCAAGCAGGTCTACGCCGAGTTGCGGGCGCAGGGCATCGAGGTGAAGTCGGTCGGTACCAAGACCCTGGCGGAAGAGATGCCCGAGGCCTACAAGGACGTCAACGAGGTCGTCAACACCTGCCACGGCGCGGGCATCTCCCGCAAGGTCTGCCGTCTGCGACCCGTGGGCGTGATGAAGGGCTAGGCGACCGGGCGGCCCGCCAGGGCCGCGGGAGGGATCCTCACCCACTCATGGCCTATCTGCTGCTGGTCGCTGGACTGGCGGTCATCCTGGTGAGCTGCGAGTTCTTCACCAACGGGGTGGAGTGGGTGGGGAAGCGGCTCAAGCTCTCCGAGGGCGCCGTCGGCAGCGTTCTGGCCGCGGTGGGCACGGCCCTGCCCGAGACCGTGGTCCCCCTGGTGGCCATCTTCCTCATGGGGGGGGAGGCTGGACACGAAGTAGGCGTGGGGGCCATCCTAGGCGCACCCTTCATGCTGGCCACGCTCGGCTTCATGATGGTGGGGCTGGGCGGCGTCATCCACGCGCGGCGCGGGCGGCGGCCCTCCCACATGGAGTTGACGCGCGATGTGATCCGACGCGACCTGCGGTACTTCTTCCTGTCCTATCCCATCGCCATTGCGGCCGCCTTCTCGCCCTGGCAGTGGCCCAAGTACGCCCTCGCCGCGGCCTTGATGGTCTGGTATGTTCGCTACGTGCTCGTGTATCTACGCGGCCGAGCGCCGGCCGCCGAGGGGAGCCTGGCGCCGCTGCGCTTCATGCCGCGAGCCAAGGACGGGCCGCCCACCTGGGCAGCCGTTGCGCAGGTGCTCGTGTCAACAGGCGCGATCATCGCCGGCGCGCGCGTCTTTGTCGGCGGCGTGGACCAGGTCGCCACGGCCTGGGGCGTCCCCCGTCAGTTGCTGGCACTCATCATCGCGCCGGTGGCGACCGAGCTGCCCGAGAAGTTCAACAGCATCATCTGGATGGGCCGGGGCCGGGACACACTCGCGCTGGGGAACATGACCGGCGCCATGGTCTTCCAGAGCTGCTTCCCAGTGGGCGTGGGGCTGTGTTTCACGCCCTGGAGCTTACAGCCCTGGCGGGAGCACATGCCCGCCCTGGCCTCGGTGGTGTTGGCGGTTGCCTCCGGCGTGTGGCTCTGGACGTGGCTCTGGCGGATGAAACGAGTGCCGGCGGCGTTCTTCATTGGGGCCGGTGCGCCCTATCTGGTGTTCGTCGTGGTGGTGGTCTTTCTGCACAGTCGGGGAGTACCCTGAGGCAACTGCCATGCTAGACCTGAGACTGATTCGCGCTGAACCGGACCTCATCCGCAACGCCGTGCGCAAGCGCGGCATGGAGCTGGACGTGGACCGCATCCTGGAGCTGGATGAGCGCCACCGCGATGCCCTCTACCACATGGAGCAGCGACGGGCGACGCTGAATGCCACCTCCAAACAGATCAGCGAGCTCAAGAAGTCCGGCCAGGATGCGCAGGAGAAGATCCAGGCCATGCGCGGCCTCCGGGAGGAGATCAAGGGCCTGGAGGAGACCATCCGCGCCACCTCGCAACAGCTCAACGCCCTGCTGTTGGAGGTGCCGAACCTCCCCCGCGAGGAGGTGCCGGTGGGGCTCACCGAGGAGGAGAATCTGGTGGTGCGGGAGGGGGGCGAGGTGCGCAAGCCCGACTTCGAGGTCCTGCCCCACTGGGAGATCGGCCGCCGGCTGGGCATACTCGCCTTCGAGAGCGCCGTGCGCATCGCCGGCGAGCGCTTCGTCAGCAACATGGGCCCCGGCGCCGCGCTGGAGCGCGCCCTGGTCAACTTCATGCTAGACGTCCACACCACCGAGCACGGCTACCTGGAGGTCTGGCCTCCCTATCTGGCCCGCGCCGACGCCCTGATAGGCACCGCCAACCTCCCCAAGTTCGAAGACGTCCTGTTCAAGACGACGGCGGGGCACTATCTGATCCCCACGGCCGAGGTGCCCCTGACCAACATGCACATGGGCGAGATACTCGAGGCCCAGGACCTGCCCAAGCACTACACGGCCTACACCGCCTGCTTCCGCAACGAGCAGGTGGGGGCGGGCAAGGAGGCCCGCGGGCTGATCCGCCTGTACCAGTTCCACAAGGTCGAGCTGATGAAGTTCACCACGCCCGAGACCGCAGACCAGGAGCTGGAGGCGTTGGTGAGCGACGCAGAGACGATCGTGCAGCGGCTGGGCCTCCCCTACCGCGTCTCGCTGCTGTGCACCGGCGACATCACCTTCGCCTCGTGCAAGACCTACGATATCGAGGTATACTTCCCGGGGATGGACTGCTGGCTGGAGCTGAGTTCCTGCAGCATGTATGACACCTTCCAGGCGCGCCGCTGCAACACGCGCTACCGGCCCGAGCCCAAGGCCAAGCCGGAGTTCGTGCATACCATGAACGGCTCGGGGCTGGCCACCGGGCGGACGCTGGCGGCCCTCCTGGAGCACTACCAGCAGGCCGACGGCACCATCAGCGTGCCCGAGGTCCTGCGCCCCTACATGCGGGGGATGTCGGTGATAGGGGCTTAGCCGCACCCTTGACGGGTGGTGAGGGATCATGGCTATAACGCGATTGCACGTTCAAGGCTACCGCTGTCTGCGGGACGTTGACCTGGAGCTGCGCCCCCTAACGGTACTTATAGGGCCGAACGGGTCGGGGAAGAGCTCGCTGCTTGACGTGCTGCTTCTCCTCAAGCAGGGGCTCTCGGGCGAGCTTGGAGAGGCGCTCAATGAGCGCGGCGGCCTCGGTCGTCTCGCCACGTACGGCCGAGAGGGGCCACTGGCGGTCGAGCTTGTATGCCGCCATCCGCTCCAGCCCGAAGCATACAGCTACAGCATTGGCATGCAGGATACGGGATACGGTGCGTACGAGATCACGGCCGAGACACTCACGCACGGCGACTTGGAGGGAGAGGCGCGGTGCCTCATCGACCGGAGGCAGGAGCCGCTGCTTGGGCCCCTCGCGTTCCTGCTGGGGGGTCCACAGGGCGAATCCCCGGCTCTCAACCCAGCTGAGCTACTGGTCCCCCAGAAGAGGCCGGAGTCGGGCTACTGGTTCCTTCGCTTGTTCGATGAGCTTGAGCTGTATGCGCAACTGGACGTTTCCCCGCGATCGCTCGTGCGCGCCCAGCAGACCCTTTGGCCAGTCGTCTTACCCGGTGCCCAAGGGGCCGACCTCGCCGCCGCCTTGTACACGACCCGAACGCATTTCGCGGACTGGTACGCTCGGCTAGAGGAAGCCCTGCGGGCCACCTTCCCAGAGTTCAGGAAGCTCGACTTTCCTGTCGTAGCTGCTGGCGAGATCACCCTCGCCTGGCACCAACAGGGACTGCCAAAGGCCCTCTGGCCGAATCAACTCTCCGACGGCACGGTTCGGTATCTGTGGTTGTGTGCCATTCTGCTCTCGCCCGGCCTCCCTCCCGTGCTCATGATAGACGAGCCCGAGACCAGCCTTCACCCTAAGCTCCTCATGCTCCTCGCAGGGCTCTTACGTGAGGCGGCCACGCGCACACAGATCATCGTTGCCACGCAGTCCGCGCAACTGATCAACTGGCTGAAGCCGGAAGAGGTGCTCGTGTTGGACCGGGAGGACGGCGAAGTCACTGCGCGGCGGGGTGACACGTTCGACCTGGAGGAGTGGCTCAAGGAATACACGCTCGGTGAGGCGTGGGTCACCGGGTTGATGGGTGGCACGCCGTGACCATCGTCTTGATTGCAGAAGGAGAGACGGAGGCGGCCGTTAGGCCTGTGCTGAAGGCATTCCTCAACGAGCGGTGCGACGAAGAGGACAGACCAAGAGTCCGACTCGACGCCAAACGCCTGCGCTCCATCGGTAACCCGAGGAAGCTGCACGCCGTCGCGCAGGTGTCCTTGAAGGGTCGGCAAGCGGCATGCGTGGTAGCGCTCCGGGAAGTTTAACCGGACTTCAGGAGT
>JBHIEF010000085.1:0-16963 GCA_046760465.1 Armatimonadota bacterium
GCGCGTGCTCGACCGCGAGCGCTTGGTCCAGGTCGCGGCGGGGCTGAAGCTCTGATCTCTGCCCACGGCCCCTACCTGCTCGCGCCTGTGTAACGTACCCGACACCGCGACGCGCCGCACAGCTGCCCATATCCCCCTCTTCTGTCTTTCTCCCATCCCCTTGACCTAGGTCAAAGTGCCCCTTCACGTGGCGAGGTATGATCCTGGCAGCAAAGTCCAGACGCGTAACCGATTGCGGGGAGGCGCCATGACCACCAAGACGGTTCGCGAGATTGTGCAGATTGACGAGGAGAAGTGCGACGGCTGCGGGCTGTGTGTGCCCGCCTGCGCCGAGGGCGCCATCCAGATCATTGACGGCAAGGCGCGCCTGGTGGCCGACCAGTACTGCGACGGCCTGGGCGCCTGCCTGGGGGAGTGCCCGCAGGACGCCATCACCATCATCGAGCGCGAGGCCGACGACTTCGACGAGGCAGCCGTGGAGGAGCACCTGGCGCGGGCACCCATCTCGGCCGCACCGCACATGCCGACCCCGACCCCCACTCCGCCTGCGCCGCAGCCCGCCCCCAAGAGGCAGCACAGCAACTACGCCGCAGGCCCCGGCATGGATCAGCACATGAAGACCGGCGTCAAGCAGGTCATTGAGAGCTTCCCCGAGGTCGGCGAGGTGCTCGAGCGCTATGGCATCGCCTGCGTCCCGTGCACGGTGGGCACCTGCAAGCTGGAGGACGTTCTCGACATCCACAGCCTGCCGCCCGAGGACGAGGCGGCCATGATGGCTGAGGTCGAGCAGGCCATCTACCCCGACCGCCAGGTCAAGCCGGCCGCGGTCCGGCCACGGACGAAGGCGCCCGAGCCGCGGGAGGTATCCTACTCGCCCCCTGTGCGCAGGCTGGTGGAGGAGCACACGTGGATCAAGCGCCTGCTGGCTGTGATCCCGTCGCTCGTGGAGCACATGCGCGCCTCGGGTGAGATGGACGCTGAGCTGCTGCGAGGAGCGCTGGACTTCATCCGTGGCTACGCCGATCGGTTCCACCACATGAAGGAGGAGGACGTTCTCTTCGACTACGCCGATAAGGAGGCGGAGGTCATCCGGGTCATCTACGAGGACCACGACCGCGCCCGGGGCCACGTCAAGGCTGCGGCGGAGGCCATCGAGAGCGGCGACGTGGCCGCCGTCTGCGACAACCTACTCGCCTACCGCGCGCTGCTCACCGAGCACATCAACAAGGAAGACGACGTGCTCTATCCCTACATTGACCGCGGGCTGAGCACCCACCAGGTGGGCGAGATCTTCCGACGGTTTGAGGAGGCCGAGGGCCAAGCCGGGGAGGACGTCCCCGCGAAGTACATACGTTTCATCACCGCCCTGGAAGGGCAATTCGGACAGAAGGAGGCCGACTGATGGCACACGATCACCAAGGCTGTCCAGGCGCGCGCACGCTGCAGTTCGCCGACGAGCCCCAGGACGCCGCGACCCAGGAGGGCACCAGGCCGTCGCAGTTGCGCCAGTGGCCCATCCAGCTCCACCTGGTGCCGCCGACTGCGCCGTACTTCCAGAATGCCGACGTGCTGCTGGCCGCAGACTGTGTGGCCTTCGCCATCGGCGATTTCCACAAGGACCACCTGGCCGGGAACAGCATCGCCATCGCTTGCCCCAAGCTCGACCAGGGCCTGGAGATCTACCGCGACAAGCTGGCGGCGCTCGTGGACGAGGCTCAGATCAACACGCTCACCGTGATGATCATGGAGGTGCCCTGCTGCATGGGGCTCCTGGAGGTGGCCAAGAGCGCAGTTGAGCAGGCCAGCCGGAAGGTGCCCGTCAAGGCCAAGGTCGTGAGCCTCCAGGGCGAGATCCTGCGGGAGGAATGGTGCTAGTCGCCTGAGTTGAGCGGCAGATCATGCACTGGACCGAGGAGGCAGCTCGAGCCCTCAGCAAGGCCCCCTTCTTCGTGCGCAAGTTCGCCCGCAGGAAGGTGGAGGAGCACGTCCGCGGGCAGGGGCGCGACACCGTAACGCTGGACGACGTGCGAGGGCTGCGGGACGCCGCCAGGGGGAAGGACGACGGCGACTTGAGTCCATCCGCCATCGAGGACCTCGTGGCCGACCTGACTCGCGAGAGCGAACAGGCCACAGTGGAGCAGCCCGGCTACTACCTGCGCGTCTGCGGCGGCGCCTTTGGCTGCCCCCGCGCGCTGGTTGACCTCTCGCCGCTGCGTGATAGGGTGGTGGCTGCGCTGGAGGCTGCTGACCTCGAGACCATGCTGCGCGAGCGCCACCCCGGGCCCCTCCTGCGTCACCACAAGTTCCGCGTGGCCCTGGCCGCCTGCACCAACGCCTGCTCGGAGCCGCAAACCAAGGACTTCGGGGCCGTCGGACAGGCCAGGCCCGGTGCCACGGGGGCAGAATGCACTCGCTGCGGCGAGTGCGCCGTGGCCTGCCGCGAGCAGGCCCTCACCGTGGATCACGAGGGGCCGCACTTTGACCGGGACAAGTGCATCCTGTGTGGCGACTGCGTTCGGGCGTGCCCCACGGGCCACCTGGCCGCCGCGAAGGCCGGCTACGGCATCATGCTGGGAGGACGGCTGGGCCGCCGCCCCCGCTTGGCGCGCGAGGTTGCCGCTCTGGCCGGCGAGGACGAGGTCATGGAGATGCTCAGTTGGGCCCTGGACGTCTTCCGGCGAGAGACTGGTCCACGCGAGCGCTTCGCCGAAGCCGTGGACCGCGTCGGTTGGCCGGCAGGGGGAACCGCAGGCCACCGGGAAGAGCCGGCCAGCTAGGCCGTCGCGGCCCATGCGCCAGTGCGGCCTTGCTAACAGACTCTCCCCCCGCCACTGACCGATACTGAAAACTGCGCCGAATGCCCACATCGGCCGGGAGCCGAGCCCCGTCGAATCCCGGTTGCGATGTGATTCTGCATCTGCAATGGGAGGGCTGACGCGTATGATGCGAGCCGGGACGAAGGTCGGGTACGCGATTCTCGCCGTGGCGGCGGTGCTGACCGTGGCGCTGCTCTGGCTGGCGGGAGCGGGCAGGGCTCAGGAGGCGGAGCTCCCCATCCCGGAGGCGACCCAGGCGTGCATCACCTGCCACGTGGAACAGAACATCACGCCCAGCGCCATCCGCGACTGGCAGCTCAGCAAGCACTTCCCGGTGGTGGGTTGTCAGGTCTGCCACATCCCCAGCGAGGACGCGCCGGAAGCCGTGCGCAACGCGGAGAGCACGTGCAAAGACACGAACGTGCGCGCGGCGGTCTCGCCCGCCAACTGCACCCCCTGCCATGCCGACCAGGCCGAGCAGTTCGCCCAGGGCAAGCACGCGCTGGCCTGGGTGGCCATGAACGCCATGCCGGCCACGGCCATGCAGCCCGACGTCATCATGGAGGGCGAGAAGGGCTGCGGCGGCTGCCACCGCATCGGTCGGGATGAGGGCAAGTGCGACTCCTGCCACACCAGGCACACCTTCAGCGCCGCCGAGGCGCGCAAGCCGCAAGCCTGCCAGACCTGCCACATGGGCTTCGATCACCCGCAGTGGGAGATGTACAGCACCTCCAAGCATGGCACCATCTACGCCACTGAGGGCCACAAGTGGAACTTCGACAAGAAGCTCTCCGAGTGGTACGCCGACCCATATGCTGCCGACCCCACCATCCCCCGCGCGCCCGTGTGCGCCACCTGCCACATGCCCGACGGCGATCACGCCGTGCGCACTGCCTGGGGCTTCCTGGCGCTGCGCCTGCCCGAGCCGGACGACGAATGGATGGGCTACCGCGCCAAGATCCTCCAGGGCCTGGGCGTGCTGGACCAGGAGGGCAACCCAACCAATCGGCTGGAGACCGTGCAGATCGGCAAGGTCGCCCGCCTGACCGCCGAGGAGTGGCAGGCCGAGCGGGACAGGATGATAGCCGTCTGCTCCAAGTGCCACGCCCCCACCTGGGCGCGCGACAACCTGGCCCGGGCCGATCAGGTCATCAAGGAGTCCGACAAGCTGATGGCCGCAGCCGTGGACATCGTGCAGGGCCTCTACAACGACGGCATCCTGCCGCGGCCCACGGACTACGCGCCGCACGTGGACCTGCTCAGGTTCTACGACGTGCAGCACCCCATCGAGCAGATCCTCTACGTCATGTTCCTGGAGCACCGCATGCGCAGCTTCCAGGGCGCCTTCCACATGAACCCGGACTATATGCACTGGTATGGCTGGGCGGAGCTGAAGAAGGACCTCAACGAGATCGAGACCATGGCCAAAGAGCTCAGGGCCCAGAAGGGCGAGGGCTAAGGCCAGCTACATCGAGCCACTGCCATGTGACCTCAGGGGGCCGCCGCCAGGCGGCCCTCCGTCGTTTTGTGACGGAGAACACGGGAACAATGACAGCCCGCCTTTCGTCTGCTTGCTCTGAGGCACAGCCGCGGCCGCAGGTGATGGTGCACCGCCCAAGGAACCTGGTGTAGCCTGCCGAGCGCACTGTCGGCCGAACGCTGATGAGGGAGGGGTGTGAATCCCCGTGGCGCGCTCCTCGTGGTCGCCGTATCTCGAAAGTTTCCTGCTGTTGACCGTGGCTCTTGTCACCATGGGCAGCGCCGCCTGGTCGCAGGACTGGCTGCCTATCGAATCGGCCCACATCTCGGGGACCGGCACCCTTACACTGGGCCCCGGAGGGGACCTTAACTACGTCTCCCCTGGCAATGGACTCACCGTCTGGCAAGCCGCACGAGGGGTTGAGCGGCCGCTGGGCATCGGCCGCCGCTGGCAGGGCAAGATCTACTGGGACGGCGACGACAGTTTGTACTACTTCGAGAAGGGCGGCGTGCTGGGCGGCCACAAGCTCCATCGCTACCGCATCTCGACCGGCAACGAGACGACCCTCCACGGCGACCTGCTTTACCCACAGGCCGGTGCCGCCAACGCCGACGCTGTCTACTTCTGCAACCAGGAGAACATCGGCGCCCGCGCGCCGGTCATCTACCGCATCCCCCCCGACGGCGGCGAGCTGGAGGAGTTGTGGAGAGGCCCTGGCGGCGTAGTCCGCGACATGTGCCTGGATGGCGATGGCTTCCTGTTCATCCTGCACGATGACGAGGGCGACCAGACGCTATACCGTTGGGACCCCAAATGGGACTTCAAGGCCGGCTTCCCAGAGACGTTGCTCGAAGGGCTCTCGGGGTGCAGCGGGATCGCCCCGGATCGTTGGGGCAACCTGTACTTCGCGCAAGGCACGGAGCGCTGCGTACTCAGCCGGTGGCTTCGCGATGAAGGCACCGTGGAGACGATCTTCGACGATCCGCGTCTACATGGTCAAGCGGTTACCGACCTGGCGGTCATGCCCGATGGCGACGCAGCCTACTTGGCCGTTAGCGGACTCCCCCGTCCGGGTCAGAGGAGCGTCGTGCGAGTGGCCTTTGCGGGCCCTAGGCAGCAGGTTGTGGAGGTCGAGGAGGATAGACAGGCCGAGGAGCCGCCGCAACTGCTGTCCGCGGTGACCAGCGACGTGCGCATACCGATCGAGTTGGACCCCATCGCCTTTCAGGCCCCGCAGCAGGGAATGCACCTGGTCCACGCCGACCCGGGCCGTGTGGACCTGCGCCTTAAGGAGAGCACCGGTGACTACGCGCGCATCACAGCGGAGGGCGGAATCCAGATCGCTAGCACGCGACCACTCGACAGCCTGGAGCAAGTGGAGGCGCTGAACAACGACCTGGCGCGGATCGTGGACCTGATCAAGAGCACGGTCCCGGCGATGGACACGGAGGAGGAGATCGCTGCCAAGCGCGTGCGGCCGCGCTTCTTCGGCGATCCTCCTGGGCGCTTCCATCGGTTGGTGTTGCGCTACATCATGGAGACGATGGGCGACTTCGAATGGAAACTGCATGTGCCCGAATGCAACGTGAGGGAAGCCCGCTCCCTGACCTACCGCGAGGGCGCAGTGTTTATGCTTGACGGCCGCACGATCGCCGTCACGTGGGCCTCCGGGCCAGGCCGCGAGGTGGACATCGCCGATCTGCTCGGCCCAGGCGCTCACTCGCTCATTGCGCACATCAACTTGGCAGGCAACGCTTACGCCCTGTTGGAGATTGTCACCGAGCCCACCGAGGGCCGCTTCTACGTATCCGGCGCGCGAAGCGAGAATTGCATCATTCGCGCCAACGAGTCCATGCAAGTCTTCCTGGGCGAGCAGGAACCGGAGACCGAACGGGTGGCCGTCCGCTCGGCTGTCGTCAGCGATCTGCCCGAGCCGGCCGCTCTGGACCCAGTGCGGGCCCTGGCCGAGGACCACGGCTTGGTCGCCGAACTGGGACAGGACGGGCACCTGCGACTGGACTTCGCGCACAGCACGAAGGACGTTGCCATCATCACGCAGGGAGGGAATCTACTTGTCGCCAGCGCCCGGCCGCTGTCGTCGCTTGACCACGCCGACACGCTCCAGGCCGAGCTGAACTTGCTCGTGGACCTAGTCGCCCGCACCGTCGAGGACGCCGACGAACAGACAAAGTGGGCCGCCAAGTACGCCCGCGCCCGCTTCTTCAGCGACCAGCCAGGGACGTTCCACCGCATCACCATCTGGGCGCTGCCGAACCTGCAGTGGACAGTCTCGATCCCGCGCTGCCGCGTGCAGGCCGCCCGCGCTTCGACTCTCTCCGGCGCCGGCTGGATCAAGTTCCGAGATCAGGTAGTGGCTGGTGGTGGTCTATTCCACCTGGGCGACAAGAAGGACTTCACGGAACACGCCATCTACGGTCGCCACGCGCTGTCTGCCGAAGGCCTGTTCATGGTCTTCTGGGCCACGCTCGATTTCCTCACGACGCCGGCTGAAGGTCCCTTCGAACTGGAGGGCGACAAGACCGACGAACACGCCGCGTTGGTGAGCTGCGAGGACATCGCCAAGTGCCCCGGCCTCGACTTGCTGGGAAGGGCCCCAGAGCCGTAGGCTACAAGCGAACGACGACCAGAGCGGAAACAGGGGGCGGCGGGTCCGCCCCCTGCTTTGCTGCGTCGGCGTGATGGCACAGACTTACAGGTCGAAGTACAGGTAGAACTCGTGCGGATGGGGGCGATTGGCGACCGGGTAGGCCTCCTCCTCGCGCTTGATGCTGATCCAACGCTCGATCAGGTCGGTGGTGAAGACGTCCCCCCGCAGCAGGAAGTCGTGGTCCTGCTCCAGTGCCTCCAGCACCGCCAGGAGCGTGGTGGGCGTAGACTTGACGTCCACCGCCTCCTCGGGCGCCAGGTCGTAGAGGTTCTTGTCCACCGGGTCGCCGGGGTCTATCTTGTTCTGGATGCCGTCCAGGCCCGCCATGAGCATGGCCGAGAAGGCCAGGTAGGGGTTGCAGGTGGCGTCCGGCGGGCGGAACTCGATGCGCTTGACCCGTGGGCTGGGGCTGTAGACCGGGATGCGCACGCAGGCGCTGCGATTGCGGGCCGAGTAGCACAGGTTGATGGGCGCCTCATAGCCCGGCACCAGTCGCTTGTAAGAATTCGTGGTCGGCGAGGTCAGGGCTAGCAGCGCCGGCGCGTGCTTCAGTAAGCCCCCGATGTACCACAGGGCCTCCTGGCTCAGCAGCGAGTATCCGCTCTCGTCGAAGAGGATGTTCTCGTCGTTCTTCCAGAGGCTCTGGTGAGTGTGCATGCCGGAGCCATTGTCCTCGAAGACGGGCTTGGGCATGAAGGTGGCGCACAGGCCATTCCGCCAGGCGACGTTGCGCACGACGTACTTGTACTTCATGAGCTTATCCGCTGTGGCCAGCAGCTCGTCGAAGCGCATGTCTATCTCGGCCTGGCCGGCCGTGGCCACCTCGTGGTGGTGCACCTCGCACTCGACCCCGATGGCCTCCAACTCCACCACCATCTCCGAACGCACGTCCTGGAAATGGTCCGTAGGCGGCACCGGGAAGTAGCCCATCTGGTGGCGCGGCTTGTAGCCCAGGCTGCCGCCCTCCTCGGGGTCGCCCGCGGCCCAGATGCCCTCCTGCGAGCCGATCCGGTAGAAGGCCTCGTTCGGCTCCGACTTGTAGTGGATGCTGTCGAAGATGAAGAACTCCGCCTCCGGGCCCCAGTAGCTGACGTCCGCGATGCCGGTGCTCTTGAGGTAGTTGCCCGCCTTGCGCGCCACGTAGCGCGGATCGCGCGAGTAGGGCTCCCTGGTGATGGGGTCGGCGATGTCACAGATGACCGACAGCGTGGGCCTTGCGCAGAAGGGGTCCACGAAGGCGGTCACCGGGTCCGGTAGCAGGAGCATGTCGCTCTCCTGGATCTCCTGAAAGCCCTGGATGCTGGACCCGTCGAACCCAACCCCTTCCTCGAACAGCTCCTGGGTCAGTTCGCGTACGGGCATGCTGAAGTGCTGCCAGCGGCCCGGCAGATCCGTGAACTTCAGGTCCACGAACTCTACGCCGCTCTCTTTGGCCAGAGCGAGAACGTCCTCTGCGGTCGCGGCCATGGCATCCGCCTCCCTCGTCGGTTGTTGCCCCCTTTGGGCGCCTACTTCGCCGCCCAGACGGTCCCTCCCTGATGCTGCACGACTGTCCCCGCTCCGGCACTCCGCCCAGCGACGGCATTGCCCCCCGCCCGCCTCAGTTTGCCGCGCATCGCCCCCCTCAGCAACGGTCCCGCAAGTGCCTCCCCTTGCCCCATCCTCAAGTGCTCATAGCGGATACCGGCAACCGGCTGCCGCCCGCCTATACCCCTACCACAATCTCCCCGCCCTGTCAACCCAGGCCGGCAAAAAGGAGCCAGCATCCGCCATCCTGGCCACGATGCCGGCCCCATCCGGGGCCCGAGCGACTAAGGGGAATACGGCAACCGGCTGCCTACGGACTTGACATCTGTTCCCCTTGCAGGATACTATGATGGGCGTAACCACGATGGAGGCAGGTTGGACCTCGAGTCACGCCGGGAAGGGTGATCACGTGGAGACCGCGCCGCCCAATCAGCCGCTGAGCCAGGACGAAGCGGTACGTCGCAAGATGCTGGGCATACTGCGCGTCCTGTCCGAGTCCAATGAGCCCGTAGGAGCCCGCAACATAGCCGCGCAACTGGAGCAGTGGGGCATCGGCCTCAGCGAGCGGCAGGTACGCTATCACCTCCAGATCATGGACGAGCGCGGGTTGACCGTGGGCATGGGGCAGGCGGGGCGCGTGCTGACCGAGCGCGGTCGGGAGGAGCTGGACAGCGCTCTCGTCTCCGACAAGGTCGGCTTCGTGGCGGCCCGGATAGACCGCCTGGCCTACGCCACCACCTTCGACCTCGAGGCGGGCGAGGGGGAAGTAGTGCTCAATGTCTCGCTTCTCCGGGCCGGCGACCTGCCCGCAGCCCTGGAGGCCATGAGGCCGGTGATGGAGGCCGGGTTGTCCATCAGCGACCTCATCACCATTGCACACGAGGGCGAGACCTTGGGCGAGCCGGTGCCGCCCGGCATGGTGGCCATTGGCACCGTGTGCAGCGTGACCCTGAACGGCATTCTGCTGCGCCACTACATCGCGGTGGAGTCCAAGTTCGGAGGGCTGCTCGAGCTGCGCGAGGGCAGGCCCTTCCGCTTCACCGAGCTGGTCAGCTATGCGGGGACCTCCATTGACCCCCTTCAGATCTTCATCACCGGACGGCTCACCTCAGCCGCCGAAGCGGCGTCCAGTGGCTGTGGGAAAGTGGGCGCCGGCTTCCGCGAGGTCCCGGCGGTGGCCCTGCCCCAGGTGGCCGAGCTCAAGGACAGGATGCAGGAGTTCGGGCTCGGCGGCGTCGTGGCCCTGGGCTCCCCGGGCCAACCGCTGCTGGACCTACCCGTGGGGCTGGATCGAGCGGGCCTGGTGGTCGTCGCTGGGTTGACTCCTCTGGCTGCCGTGGCTGAACAGGGGATCGAGGCAGTGAACAAGGCCATGTCGGCCACGTGCGACTTCGCCCGCCTGCGCCCCCTCGCCCAGTTCTAGGCCTCAGTCACACGGCCGCCCTCACGGCGGCGAAGTCCCGCCTCCGTTGCCGCCATCTGCCTCCTCGCCCTCGCCCTCAGGGCGCGGCCCTTCGCCCTCCCCGGCGCCCGTTGTGCTGCTCTCCTCTCCTCCACCGGGCTCCTCCTCCGCGCCGGGCGGCACTTCCTCAGGGGGCGCCGGCCGCCTGCGAATCCTGACTGTCGCCCGCACCGTCGTCTCCCCCTCGACGGACACTCCCCGCGGCGGCCGCAGCGACACCGTCTTGCGTACAGTGCTCGTGGCCGAAGAGAGGTCAATGACCTCCGTCGGTATGCTGGCCAGATCCGCCAGCTGCGCCCCGCGGCTCAGGACAGTCACCTCGGAGGGCTCCGAGCCCACCCCCACCACCTCGTAGCCAGCCGCTGGATTGCCGTAGCGGACGACCACGCGCACGGTCTTGCGGGGCGCCGGCCCGATGGCGACGCTGACCGTGACCTCGTGGGGAATGATGGTCACTCGGTCGGCGGGCGAGTCGTCCGCCGCCAGGGCCTGGAGGGACGCCCGCAGCTCCTGGGCCTCCCTGAGACTCGACACTCCGACGGGCGCCACTACCTTCTCGACGGCAGCGATATCTGACGCGGCACCGCGGATGGTCACCTTGCTGGGGTCGGCTGACGAGCCTACCAGGCGAAAGCCCTGCGGGGGGCTGCCTCGTGGCAGCACGTCCACCTGCATCTCGCGGCTCTCCACTGGCTCCAGCGTCACGCTGACCACGGGGCCCGAGTCCCAGTCCATTCTCACGCCCGCCGGGAAACCTGCTGGCTCCACGGCTACCTTCTGATTCTCTCCCGGCCCCAGGTCGGTCAGGTCTGCCACCAGCTTGGCCTCGCCAGGATCGGCCTTCAGCCCCTGCACCACCGCCTGCCGGCCACGCACCCGCACCTTGAGGCTGTCGGCCGGCGGCTTGGTGACGACCACCTCCTCCCCCACCTCAGCAACCTGCACTGGCAGAACCACCTCCGCCGTCACCAGCGGATTCAGCCGAGTGGCCACGTACGTCCACAGGGAGATGGCCAGCGCCAGGGCCGCCAGCTTGTACCACAGGTTGTGTCGGAACCAGCCGATCACCAAGTTCATGGCCCATTACACCTGCCAGAAGAGCCACCTTCGCCCAGAGCGCGGCGCGGCGAAGAGCTTGAGCAGGCGCTCACTGAGTTCGGCCCGACCCAGAGCCGGCGTGAGCTGGCCGTTGGCGGCGAGCGATATCCGCCCAGTCTCCTCGGAGACGACGATGACGGCGGCGTCGGTGCGCTCGGCCAATCCCAGGGCGGCCCGATGGCGAAGCCCGCTGGGGCCGGCTGGGCTGGGGCTGTCTGAGTGCGGCAAGACGCAGCCGGCCGCCACTATCTGGTCGTTGCAGACCACCACGGCGCCGTCGTGGAGCGTGCTGTTGGGGAAGAAGATGGAGCGCAGAAGCTCAGTCGAGACCCGTCCATCTATGCGCTTGCCGGTGCGGATCACGTCCTCCAGGCCCACGTCTCGCTCCAGGACGATCAAGGCGCCATTTCGCTCCTCCGCCAGCTCTCCCGCGGCATCAACCACCGTGTTGATCACATCGGTGTAGTCCTGCTGGCCGAAGAGGGTTAGCCTCCCACCTAACAGCCGCCCCCGCCCCAGACGCGCCAGGGCGATGCGCAGCTCGGGCTGGAAGATGATGACAACGGCGATGATGCCCGGCAGCAGCATCTGCCGTATCAACCAGTTGAAAGTGGGAAGCGGCGTGGTGATCCAGTACAGGGCCAGGATGATCACCACGCCGCGTAGTAGCTGCGTCGCGCGCGTCCCGCGAACCAGCAGGAGCAGGCGGTAGAAGATGTAAGCGACCAGCAGGATGTCCAGGGCCGCGATGTATGGGCTGTCTATGGTCCGGACGAAGTCCCAGACGTCCCGCAGGAATTCCATTTAGCGCGGCTCCGCGGCGGCTCCTCCTGGGTGCTCGGTCGCGGCTGACGGCCGACCGCGATCGGTGTGGCTAGAATATACCACAGCCGCCGGAGCGCGGTCAACGAGTTTGTCCGGGCCCCTCCCGCGGGCCAGGCGGTGCCTTGACGAGGGCGGACGGCGCATGTATCATCTTGCCAGAAGACCGAGGGACGGAGAAGGCGCGCTTGGCAGCAACGGCCACAGCCTCCCCGACGAGGGTCCCCATCGGCGACCGCGTCGCCCGCCTGCTGTCTCGCCTGGAGTCCGGCCAGGCGCCGGCCACCGTGCACAAAGAGGCCTTCACCGGCGCCTACTGGGTGTCACATCGCCGACCCGAGCTGGTGCGCCTGGCCGCAGGCATAGCCAACACCTTCCGCATGATGCCGGCGGTCATCCAGCCCGATGAGCTCATCGTGGGCGGCGACTACGTGCGCCAGATCGCTGGCTTCAGCCACCGCGAGGGCATCTACTGCGATGAGGACTTCGCCCAGGAAGTGCTGGCGCGCAACTCGGACCACGCCGCGCAGATGGAGCAGGTGGTCGAGTCCTGGCGCGGGCGGACCACCCCGGACTTGATCTGTGCCGACCGTGACAGCAAGGAGCGGGCGGCCGCCGACGGCAACGTCCTGGCTGCCGGAGCGCCCGTCGGAAGCGGCGCCCTGGACTACCACACCATTCTCAGCAAGGGAGTTGCCGGCCTTCAGGCGGAGATCGTATCGGCGCGCAACAGGCTGGAGGCCCAGGACGATCCGCCTCAGCAGGCGCTGGACCTATACGAGGCCCTGCTCATCGTGGCGGACGGCATCGTCGAGTTCGCGCAGAACCACTCCCTGGCCGCACGCCAGCTGGCCCAGAGGGAGTCAGAACCTGCCCGGCGGCAGGAGCTGCGGTTGATGGCCGCCATCTGCCGGCGCATGCCCGCGCGCCCGGCGGCCACCTTCCACGAGGCCCTACAGTCGCTGTGGTTCGTCTACGTGCTGGACGGCTGCAACTCGTTGGGCCGAATAGACCAGCTCCTCTGGCCATACCTCGAGCGAGACCTGGCCTCCCAAGAGCTCTCTATGGAACAGGCCCAGGAGCTCATTGACTGCCTGTGGCTCAAGCTGAGCGAATGCGCCGGCGGGAGCGTGTGCCTGGGCGGCCTGCGCCCGGACTCCACCGAGGGCGCCAATCCCGTTACGGACCTATGCCTGAGCGCGCAGGAGCGCCTGGGACGTCCGACCGGCCTCACGCTCCGCTGGCGCCCTGCCACCAGTCAGGAGCTGCTGGCGCGGGCATGCGAGGCCGTCGCCGCAGGGCCCGGCAAGGTGGTGCTGTGCAACGACGATGCCCTGGTGCAGGCGCTCTGCTCCCTGAGCGTGCCCGTCGAGGAGGCACGCGACTACTGCCCCGTGGGAGACGCCGAGGTGGCCGTCCAGGGCAAGTCGCACCTGGCCGCAGAGGCCGAGGTCAACCTGGCCAAGTGCCTGGAGCTGGCGCTCAATGATGGCGTCTGTCGCCGGAGTGGGCAAGTGCTCGGCCCCAAAACCGGCAATCCCCGGCAGTTCCCCAGCTACTACCACGTACGGAGGGCCTACGAACACCAGATCGCTCACTTCGCGGCTATGGCCTGCGACCTGGCCAACCGCGCACAGCGGCTGCGCGCCGAGACGGCGCCCAACCTGGTCCGCACGCTGTTCATAGCGGACTGCATTCAGCAGGCACGCACCTACGACGCCGGCGGCGCGCGCTACAACGGCGCCAGCGTCGTTGCCCATGGCCTGGGCGACGCGGCCGACTCGCTGCTGGTCATCAAGCGCGCGGTCTTTCAACGCCGCTCCATAGACTTGCCCACGCTGATTGACGCCCTGGACGCCGACTTCCAGGGATACGAGGAGCTGGCCGGCAAGATCGGGGAAGTCGAGCCCTGCCCGGGTGGAGAAGCAGGCGGCTCGGACGAGATTGCTGCGGAGATCGCCGGGTACTGGGCCGCCGAGGTGCAGACGCATCGGCTATGGCGAGGCGGCAAGTACGCCGCCGCACTTACCACCCTCGGCGGAGACTCGGAGTTCGCAGCCAACTGCGGCGCCCTGCCGGACGGGCGGTCGGCTGGAGCGCCTCTGGCCGGCTCCGTTGGCCCACGCCGGCCAGTTGATCTTAGCGGCCACAGGCCGGACCTGCGGGCCGCAGCGAAGCTGCCCGTCGCCTGCCTCTGCCTGGACTTGCCGGTGGCCCAGCGGTCCGCCGAGGGTCCGGAGGGCGGCCGCAGGCTGGCCGCGCTGGTCAGAGACTACTTCTCGCTGGGCGGGCAGCGACTTCGCATCCACACTGCCGAAGAGGCGCACTGAAGGCCGGAACACCGCAAGACCGAAGCGGGCGCGGCCCGCAGGCGCCGGCGCAATCCACCATGGCCAACCCACCAGCTCCCACGAATGGCGGATCCGGCCGCCGACGCGTCATCCTGTTCCTGGTGCTGTTGGTGGTCATTGCCTCCTTCTTCGTCGGCCTCTCCTCCCTGCCGCTGTTCGACCAGGCCGACGAGGCGCGCTTCGCCGAGGCCGCGCGAGTGATGACGGAGACGGGCGACTATGTCACCCCCACCTTCTACGGCCGTGTCCGCTTCGCCAAGCCCGTCCTCATCTACTGGCTGATGGTTGCCTCCTATCGCGTGTTCGGCGTGGGAGAGCTGGGGGCGCGCTTACCCTCGGCCGCCGCCTCCGCGTTCACCGCCATGGCCATCGTCTGGCTGGTCTCGCGTGTGGCCGCCGGCCGCGCCGCGTGGCTGGCGGGCATCGCCTGGGCCAGCTTCCTGCAAACCGCAGTCTGGGCTCGCCTGGCCAACACGGACGCCACGCTGACCCTGTTCCTGACGGCAAGCTACCTGGCCCTGTACCTGGCCTTCCGCAGTGAGGCCCCCCGCAAGCGCCTCTGGTACCTGCTCGCCGGCGCCGCCATGGGCCTGGGCTTCCTCACCAAGGGGCCCATCGGAGTAGTGCTGCCCGCAGCTTCTGGTTTCCTGTACCTGCTGTCCGTCCGACGGCTCCGGGCGGAGCTCCGCCAGGCGCGCCTCTGGGAACCCCTCGTGCTCTTCCTGCTCATCGCCGCGCCCTGGTACTACCTGGCATACCGCGAGCACGGCAGCGAGTTCCTGCGCATCTTCTTCCTCGGCGAGAACGTGCAGCGCTTCGCCGGGCCCGCTCACCGGGAGTTCGGGCGCCTCCTCTACTTCCTGCCCTTTGTGCTATTCATGACCTTCCCCTTCAGCGCCCTGCTGCCAGCGCTGGTCAAGAGGGGTTGGGCGCGGCCGGCCGAGCCGACCGAGCCCGGGGGTCACAGCCTGCCGCGCTACCTGCTGTGCTGGTTCTTCTTGGTGGTCGTGGTCTTCACGTTCTCCGACGTAAAGAACCCGCAGTACGTGATGTCGGCATACCCGGCGCTGGCCGTCTTCGCCGGGCTATACTTCGACCGGTTGCTGCGGGAGCGGCCCCCACTCGGCGCCTACGAGAAGGTCGCCATTGTGCTGGTCGCCGTCCTGGGTGCCATCCTCACTGCAACGGCCGCGCTGTTGCCTCGTCTCCTGGCCGTGTATGCCGCCAGGCACTACGCCGAGCCCTCCGAGGGCGTCCCGCTGATCGCGGCCTGCCTGGCGTTGATGGCCGGCGTCGGCACCCTCACTGTGGCCGGCTGCTGGGCGCTGCGACGGCGACGGCTCGCGCTGGGAGCGATGGTCGCCACCCCCTGGCTGCTGGGGCTGGTGGCCTGGCTGACGCTCGGGCCGGAGGTGGTCTCCTACCGGCAGGCTCCCCTGCGCGACCTGTGCCGAAGCGCGCGGAGGCTGGTGCCGGAGGAGGCCGCCATCGTGGTCTTCGGCATTCGCAGCTCCGCCACCGTCTTCTACGCCAGGCGCCACGTGCCCGTCGTGCCGCTGCATGAGCCCGAGCGGGTGGCGGAGGAGATGGCAGAGGACGAGCGGATCGGGATCATCGCGCCACGGCGGGAGATCGGACGCCTCGCGGCGCTGGGACCTTTGACGGAGTGGGATCGCCAGGGCAGCTACGTGCTCCTGGGGCGCGACGCGCAGCGCAGGCGCGGCGACCGAGTGACGCCACAGCCCTAGCCGGCGGCTGGCGGGTCTGCCCGGGAGGCGCGGCGCTGCCGGACGATGTCAGCCACTTGCACCCCCACCCAGCCGGCCAGCGTACCCACACCGGCCCCGGCGATGATGTCGGAGGCGAAATGCGCCTCCATCAGCACCCGCCCCAGGGCGATGAGCCCAGCCAGGACATACAGCGGCCACCGCAATGTGGGCGAGTAGTGGCCGATGATATAGGCGAAACAGAAGGCGGCGGCCGCGTCGCCCGAGGGGAAGGAGTGGAAGCTGTTGGCGGTCGCGGGTCCGTGGAAGCCCGGCGTCGCCGTCTCGTGGGTGATGGCAGCGGGGCGAGCCCTTCCCGTCGTGTGCTTGAGCAGTTGCGTCAGCGAGGCAGTGAAGGCGGCGGCGACACACCCCGCCCAACCGGTGAAGACGGCGCGGTAATCCTTGAGCGCGTACCCCGCCGCCAGCATCAGGGGGATGCTGATGATGAAGTAGAGGGTCTGCGTGCCGTAGCGGTGGATGACGCCTACGATAGCCACTGCCAGCGGCGGGTTGGGCAGGTCGGGCACGGCGCGGTAGACGGGCCAGTCCAGGGAGAAGCCCACCAACACTGCCGAAACGAACACCGCCCACGGCCACACGGCGCGCCAGGGGAAGGCACGCCCCCGGGGGGATATCGTGGCCTCTCCAGACATGGTGTCCAGGGCGACTCCCGCTGACGAGGGCACAAAACTAGCGGGCCCTGCGCGGCCTCAGGGCCCGCTGTTCGACCCTATCGCATGTTAGCTGGTCGGGGCGGCCGGATTTGAACCGGCGACCTTGCGGACCCGAACCGCACGCGCTGACCAAACTGCGCCACGCCCCGACCTGCCTGCCTGACGATAGCCCTGGCAAGCACAACCGAAGTGAGTATATCACAGACGCCCCGTGCGGTCAACGATAGCTATTGCTCGTTGAGCGACCAGTCGTAGTCCAGCCACTCGATCTCCAGGTCGTCAATGCCCGCAGGATC
>JBHIEF010000086.1:0-16943 GCA_046760465.1 Armatimonadota bacterium
ATTTCCACGCCCACCCCAACATACTTGCTTCTACGCTCAAGGAGTTTCTACTTAGTCACAAACCGGCCCCCCCCGCGAGAGCCCGAACGCGCACCTGCGAGGTGGGCCTGGCTGGAGGTGCGGAGATGTCAGCTTGGCACGAGGATGATGAGTTCTGGCGGGCATTCACGCCCACGATGTTCAGCAAGGAGCGCTGGGAGGCGGCGGAAGAGGAGATCAACAACGTGGTGGGGCTCGTTCAGCCCCCGGAGGGCGCCGCAGTGCTCGACCTGTGCTGCGGCCCGGGACGACATGCCCTGGAGTTGGCCCGGCGAGGGTATCGCGTCACAGCCGGGGACCGTACCAGCCAGTACCTCGACGAAGCGCAGCAGGCGGCAGCCTCCGAGGGTTCCGACATCGAGTTCGTCGAGGAGGACATGCGCCGCTTCCGCCGATCCGAGGCCTTCGACCTGGCCATCAGCCTCTACACCTCCTTCGGGTACTTCGAGGACGCGAACGAGGACCAGCGCGTGGCGGAGAACCTGTTCGCGTCCCTGCGGCCGGGCGCCAAGCTGGTCATGGAGATGATGGGGAAGGAGGTCTTGGCCAGGGTCTTCCAGCCCAGGGGCTGGGACGAGTATGAAGGTGTCATCCGCCTACAGGAGCGCACCATCGCTCCCGGCTGGGGCTGGATTGATAACCGCTGGATCCTGCTCGACGGCAAGGAGCGCAAGGAGTTCCGGCTCGGTCATCGGCTGTACTCGGCGGTGGAGTTGGGTGCGTTGCTGGAGAACTGCGGCTTCGCTGAGGTGCAGCCCTATGGCGGCCTCGACGGCCGCCCGTACGACCACGAGGCCAGGAGGCTCGTGGTCGTTGCCAGCAAGCCAGCGGGCCCCAACTGAGTTAGGAGGCACCAGGTATGGACTTCGAGCGCGTCATGGTCTTCGGCGCACACCCTGACGACGAGGTCACCATGTCTGGCACCATCGCCAAGATGGCCGACCGAGGCGTCCGGGTCGTGGTCGTCAACATGACCAACGGCTCTGAGGGCTACCCGAGGCTGGACATGAGAGACAAGATCGTCGAGATGCGCGCTCAGGAAGCCGCGGAATGTGATCAGGTCTTGGGGATCGCCCGCCGCGTCATCCTGGACGTCGAGGACATGGGCCTGGTCAACGACAAGGCCACGGTACAGGAGTGCATCCGCCTCATCCGCGAGGAGAAGCCCGAGGCCGTCTTCACCCACGGCCCGGTGGACCGGCACCGCGACCATCGCAACACCCATGCTATCTCGGTGGACGCGCGGTGGCACGCCGGAGAGCCCGTGGCCGCAGCTCTCGGCGAGCCGTGGTACCCGCGGCATATGTACTACTACAAGGGAGTGGTCGAGGGGCTGCCGCAGATCCACTACGACGTGACGGGCTACGCCCACAAGCGCTATGAGGCGCAGGCAACGCAGGTCTCCCAACACACTCTCTGGGGGCGCACGGGAGACGAGTTCCTGGCAGGGGCCGAGCGCGTCAAAAACGAAGGCGGACCTGCCACCGAGGTGTTCTGGATAGCCGAGACAGAACGTCTGCACGATTTCATCCCGAAGGACCTCTGAGGCGCAGGAGAGACGAACAATTCAGGCTGCGGAGCGTTATGTACTGGATGGACGCAGTGCGTCCAGCGTGCAGTCGAGCTCAGGGAGGTGATGCAGCCACTCGCGCTTCCGCAGCAAGCCGCGAACATCCCCCCGCACGGTCATGGAGGTGTCGTATGGGTAGTCGCTCTGCTCGCCTGGGTCGCCGGCAGTTCCTGAAGGGCGCCTCGGCTGCTGCCTTGGGCGCAGCCGCCTCGCTGTACGCGCCCGCCGCCGTGGCTCAGGAGCTGGGCACGCAGGCGACGGACATGCCCCGCAGGCGTCTGGGCCGCACGAACCTGGAGATATCGGCACTGGTCATTGGCGAGGTCACGGACCACTCCATCTTCCATCGTGCCTGGCAGATGGGGGTCAACTACTGGCACAAGTTCGGCAACTGGGATCCCCCCGAGTTCTTCAAGCAGCTCGATCGCGACAGCTTCTACTGTGACGCCGTGGTGGACACGCTCGACTACGACGGCGCGGTGGCGCAGTTCGAGTGGTTCTGCAAGAAGACGGGCCTGGAGAAGATAGACTTCTTCAAGCTGCACAGCCCCTATCAGAACGCGGGCGACGTACGCAGGAACGACCAGATCTTCCGCGCCTTCGACTACCTCAAGCGCCAGGGCAAGTGCGACTACCTGGCCATCGCCCAACACGGTCGCGTGGCCGAGGTGCTGGAGGCGTGCATCGAGACCGGGCATTTCGACGCCATCCAGCCGCCCATCAACGTGCTTTCGCCGCCCGAGGTGTGGCGGATGATAGACAGGGCCAAGGCGGCTGACGTAGGCATCATCGCCAAGAAGACGCTGTGCGGAGGCCCGCGCAACTGGCCGCGACGCCGAGCTGAGATTGACAGGAAGATCGCACCGCACCTCAAGCCCGGGGAGAGCCTGGCCAAGGCGCTCATCAAGTACGCCCTGCGCACGCCGGGCGTGGCCGCCGTCTCGCCCTGGATCGAGAACTTCAGCCAACTCCAGGAGGATGCGGCTGCCATCAAGGAGGGCATCAGCGAGGGCGAGCGCCAGGCCCTGGAGGAATTCAGGCGCGAGATGGCCGGCGCCTACTGCACCATGTGCGGCACGTGCACCGTCGGCTGCCCGCAAGGTGTCGCCATTCCCGACATCCTGCGCTTCGCCACCTATGCCGAGGGATATGCGCAACCGTATCGTGCCCGAGCGCTTTACGCGCAGCTGCCGCCGCCTGAGCGCGCGGCCGCCTGCCGCGACTGCGGCCAGTGCGAGCGCGCCTGCCCGGGAGGGCTTCCGGTGCGCCAGATGCTGCGCGAAGCACATACGATTCTGGCCTGAGGCACAGGCCCATGAGAGGGAGAGGAAGGACCATGCGTAAGACGCTGGCCGTTAGTGTTGTGCTGATGCTGGTCGCGACTGTAGTAGTGTCTGTATGGTACGCCGCCTCACCGGCC
The DNA here is from genome assembly GCA_046760465.1 of Armatimonadota bacterium. Classification (GTDB taxonomy): domain Bacteria; phylum Armatimonadota; class Zipacnadia; order JAUWAU01; family JBHIEF01; genus JBHIEF01. Next base: position 3,030 of record JBHIEF010000086.1, read on the forward strand.
CGCGGGCAGCAGCCCCGCGAAGAGAAGAGGATGACGGGCGAGGTAGTCGGCACCACGGAGACTCAGGTGACCGTGCGCGCCGATGAGACGGGCGAGGTAGTGGTCTGGAACGCCGGCTGGCGCAAGGTACCGGGCACCAACCGGTACGAGAGGAACGCCGATCACCTGGCGCTCATCGGCGCGCTCGAGAAGGGTGACAAGGTGGTCGTCCGCGGGCGCTTCCTCGAGGAGATGTGGATCATCGAAGAGATCGCCCGCGCGGACGGCGCCGGTGAGGGCGGCACGGACCTGGAGGCCCTGCGCACCGAGATAGCCGCTCTGCGCAAGCAGATCAGCGACCTCCAGGCGGAGATAGCCGAGATCAAGGCCTTGCTCAAGCAGTTAGCCGAGAAGTAGCGACTGCCGGCAAGCTCGTACGGACTCAGGGGCGCGCACATTCTCGCGCGCCCCTGGTTGTTGGCAGCGTCACTCCTTAGTGGCCCGTTCCCTCGGCGCACACATTCGCCGAGGCGCTGCGGATTCCTCGCCCGCGCCCCTCGCAGCCGGCATCCCACATCACAACACGTTTACACCCCTGGTGGTAGCGCCCACAATACGCCTCAGCGGCAGGGGGCAGGCGGATTGCGGGCATGCAGATGAACATGACAGTCAAGTGCAATAAGCTCAGGCGAACGCGTGCATCGCAAGCGCAGCAGCTCGGCAGAGGCCGCCCCACACGGGCGAGAGCGCGTTGCCTGGAGCTTGCCCAGATCGGAGGGGCATGATGTTGAGGAATGCCGTACTGCTGACCTCGGTCGCCCTGTTGACCGCCGCGGCAGCGCCCGCGCCTGCCGCAATCCCTTGGACCGTGTGCTACGACCCGTCCTTCGGCGTGACGCCAGACGCACTCCCAGGATGGATACGTCTGGGCACGGGAACATCGTTTACCGGGCCCGATCCCGTCCACGGCCACATGGACACCCCGCTGCACATCCACACGGATGCCGCACGCGCGGAGCAGGTCTACTACTGGCACGCCTTCGCCGGTTCGTCCACGACCGGGTACACTGCCCAGGTCACAGTGCATCTTGACGAGTATGACGCCCAGTCGGAGGACCGGGGCGCTGTGGCCGTCCTGGTTGAACCCCCCTCTTCCGGCGACTACGGCCTCTACTCGCAGATCGCTGCAACCGGCGTGGTGGTGTGGCTCAACTGGGGCGCCGGCGCTCCCCTCACCGTGAAGTACCCGATGGACACCACGGACGACTACCACACCTATCACTACGCGGTGGCCGGCGACGCCTTCGCCCTGTGGGTGGATGGGGCATTCGCGATGAGCGACACCTTCGTCGGCCCCATCCTCAACCGGGGCTCCTTCCGCTTCGGCGACACCAGCCGACTTGGCTCGGCCCACAGCCACTGGCTGAGAGTCTGCTGGAGCGAGGAAGGCGCCTTCGCCCCGGAGGTCGAGGCGACACTGGACATTGACCCGGACGCGTGGAACCTGGGGTCTCGCGGGCGCTGGGTGACCGCCTACATCGAACTACCCTCACCGCTGGACGTCGCGGACATAGACGTCTCCAGCCTGCTGCTTAACGGCGTCGTCCCGGCAGCGCTGCGGCCGACCGCCATCGGCGACCACGACGGTGACGGCATCCCGGACTTGATAGTCAAGTTCCCACGCGACCAGGCCCTGGCCACGGTCTCACCGGGCAGCGCCGTGCCGGTCACTGTCGAGGGCGTTCTCTTCGGCGGCACCTCCTTCGTGGCAACAGACGAGATCATCGTGCTGCTCAAACCGGCGCCTGGCTAGACACAGGGGGAGTCGCCGCAGAGGCCAGAGACGAACGCCCGGCCCACGAGGGCCGGGCGTCACCTTCTTCGCCACTCGAGACCGCCGAGGTGGGCGGGGTCAGAGTCGCGGCTTCGCGGCGGTGGTCAGCACCTCGCAGCCGTCCTCGGTCACCAGCACCATATCCTCGAGGCGCACTCCGCCCCAGCCTTCGATGTACACACCGGGCTCGACGGTGAAGACCATGCCCGGCTCCAGTACGTCGTCGCTGCGCTTGCTGATGCGCGGGGCCTCGTGCACGGCGCGGCCCACACCATGGCCCAGGCTGTGTACGAAGAACTTGCCCAAGCCCTTGTCCTCCAGATGGCGCCGAGCGATGCGGTCCAGCTTCTTGGCCTTGACGCCCGGTCGCACGCCCTCGATGGCCTTCATCTGCGCCGAGCGCACGGCGTTGTGGATGCGCTGCTGCTTGCGGGTGGGCTTGCCCAGGCAGACGGTGCGGGTCAGGTCCGAGCAGTAGCCGCCGTGCTTCACGCCCAGGTCGAGCTTGACCAGGTCACGGTCAGCCAGCCGCCGGTCACCCGGCACGGCGTGCGGGAAGGCGGCATTGGGCCCGGAGGCCGCGATGGCTTCGAAGGCCGGCCCCTGGCCGCCCTGGAGCTTGAGCAGCCGCTCGATGTCGGCGGCCACGCGCCGCTCCTTTAGCCCGGGCCTGAGCCGCCCGGCGATGGTCTTGTACACGCGATCGCCAATGCGGGCGGCGCGCCTGATCAACTCGATCTCGTGCGAGTCCTTGACAGTACGCAGCTTGCCGACCACGTCCTTGGTGGGGGCAAGCTTGGCGGGCGCGATCTTCTTCTTCAGCTCGCGGAAGCACTGAAAGGTGACGTGCTGCGCCTCGAAGCCCACGCGCCGGGCGCGCACCCCGCGGAGGACTTCGGCGGCCGCATCGCTGTAGGTGTTGGCCGTAACTACCAGTTCGAAATCCGGGGCTTCCCGTGGGGCTTGAGCGGCGAAGCGACCGTCGGTAACGAGATACTGCCCGGAGCCCTTGGCCGGCGAGGTTGCCACGCACAGCAGGCCGCTGTCTCCGGCGAAGCCGCTCAAGTACCCGACGTTCAGGGGATCGGTGACGATGAGCGCATCCAGTTTTGCCTCGTCCATCGAGGCTCGCAGCGCCGCGAGCCGGTCAGCCATTGATGACTCCTGACTTGAGCTGATTTGACTGCGGTGCGATTAGGTGAATGCCCTTGCCCTTCTACTGCCAAACCTATGCATCACGTTCCCACTTCGGAGCGGACTCTCCTCTTACCTTCAGTACCTTGGCGGGAATCCAGCCTCTCTTCTCAGAGCCCTACTCCGGCCTCTGTCCTGCACGCAGCGCGACAACGCGTAGCACACTTCGCCCCTGGGCGCCGCCGTCCTCCCCAAATGCCAGCCCGCCCGGCTGATAGCGAGGGCAGGGCTTGCCGGGCGGGCTTAGTCTATCGTGGACGGGCCGTGTTGGCTGAGTCGCCGATGTGGCCCACGGCGGACGCAATTGTCCGCTAGTATGGGTTCCACATGTCCTCGGGAGAGAGGGTGCTTTCGGGCTTTAGTGGCTTGATGTGCCCGTCCACGAAAAGGAAATTGGCCATGCCATTGTGGCGAGGGTCGGGATACGACAATCCGAACCGCGGCGGCACCTCCGGAGGCAGGACGGCCACCACGCACCAGTCCTGCCCAGTTCGCTTGGTGTTGTCGGCCACCATGATGGTGCTGCTGGGGCGGGGGATGCTGCTCAGCTTGGCGAAGCCCAGCGGAACGTTGTAGCCGTAGCTCCACCGGCAGTCGCTGCTGGGGCAGTGGAGGAGCTCGTACGTGTCGAGGTAGGGCGCTATGGCTGTGGTCCAGTAGTGCACGCGCACTACGGGGAGGCGTCGGTAGTAGATGTAGTAGTGCTTCGGCAGCCCGCCGCCGTGATCTTCGGCGTAGAACTGCAACGCCAGCCCCACCTGCCGCAGCCGAGAGATACAGTCCACCTTCCGCCCCGCTTCCCTGGCATGGCTGAGGGCTGGCGCAAGAATGGCGACCAGGATGCAGATGATGGCGAGGACGACCAGCAATTCGATAAGCGTTAGGCCGTGGCGCGGCGCGACCGTCCTTGCCATGGGAGCTCGCCCCCGTCGTGCGAAGCTCCCTCGCTATCACACCGTTATTCGGCAGTCTGCACCGTCGGCTTGAGGGATGATGGCCACAATGATCGGGAGAGGCGAGTAGACGATCACGGGTCGGCAAGGGCTGAAGAGCGCGGAGGGGCCGTCTGCACCGGCTGCGGAGGACGGCTACTGTGACTTGGCGATGTCCTGAATGGGCACGAAGCGACGGTCGCCCGCCTCGGGTGCAGCGGCCTCGCCTAGGGGCGCTCGCGCCATGAGGTGTGCCACTCCAAAGGCAAGCACGCTAGCGAGACCCACATCGTGGTCGTCGAAATGCCCCTCTGCCTTGTCGAAGAAGGCCAGCACGCCCCCCTCGCTACCTGCCGCCAGCAGGGGTACTGCCAGCACTGAACCCAACCCCAGGGCCCGCAACTGCGCGTCCGGCACGGAGGGGTTGAGCACCAGGTCATTCTCCACCGCCGGCTGCTGGTCGCCGATGGCCTTCCCCAGCACCCCCTGATCGAAGGGGACCTTCAGGGCCGAGAAGTCAGCGGCGGGGAGTCCGTGGACCGCGTGGCACACGAGCTCCTTGGCCTCCTCGTCGCAGCGGAACAATGCCCCGCAGGCAGCACGCACGAGCTGCGCACCCTGGGCCAGGACCCTGGCCAGCGCCTGGTCGGCCTCGCGGCCAGCGGCCGTCTCTCTGACAAGGTCCGTCAGGATGTTGATCGCCCTGGTGTCTGCCTGAATCTGCCCTTCCAGAGCCTCCAGCCGTCGAGCCAGCTCCTCGTTGGCCTCGCGCAGCTCCGCGACCAAGCGGCGGCTCTGCCGCGCCGCGGCTCCAGCCTCGACCGCCCGGCGCAGGCTCTGCGCCACCTCGGTTGCGTCCAGGGGCTTGCGTACGTAGTCGCAGGCGCCCAAGCGCAGCGCCGCGATGGCCGAGTCCAAAGAGGCGTACCCGGTCATCAGGATCAGGCAGGCCTCGGCGTCCCGCCTTCTCATCGCGCGCAGCAGGTCTAGGCCTTCCGCGTCGGGTAGCACCAGGTCAACCACCGCGCCGACGAAGCCGCCTGCGGCGATCAACTCGGAGGCGGCCTCTCCAGTGACGGCCTCCACCACCTCGAACCCCACTGCCTCCAGCGCCCGGCGGCAGGCGCCCCGCACCGACTCGTCATCTTCCACCAACAGTACGCGTTCCGTCGCCGTCATCCCGGCTTACCCAGCCTCCCCGGCCCCCGGCGCTGCGGGGGCCGCTGCTAGGGCGGGCGGCTCGACTTCGGCGGGAGCTTCCTGTTGGGGCCGAAGGGCGGCAGTCTGCTCCTCGGTGGCCGCCGGAAGCGTGAAGGTGAAGGTCGTCCCCTTCCCCACCTCGCTGTCCACCGTGATCTCGCCGCCATGGGTCTCGACGATCAGCTTCACCAGCGACAGGCCCAGCCCAGTCCCCCGGATGTCCCGCGTATTGTCGTCCCGCACGCGGTAGAACTTCTCGAACACGTGCTCAAGCTCTTGCTTCGGTATGCCGAAGCCAGTATCCTCCACGCTGGTCTCGATCATCCCATTCCGGGGACGGATGGTGACCGCCACGCTGGCGCCCTCTGGACTATACTTGATGGCGTTCCCCACCAGGTTAGTCAACACGCGCTCGACCTTGCTGCGGTCGGCGCAGGCCAGACATCCGTCGCCCCCGTGGGCCTCCATGGCTATCTGCCTGGCCTCAGCCTGGGGCTGGAGCAGGCCGAGCACCTGCTCGGCGGCCGCCTTCATATCCACCGCCTCGAGCGTGATCTCCTCACGGCCGGATTCGATGCGACTGACGTCCAGGAAATCGTCAATCATCTTGGACAAGTGGCCGGCCTGGCGCAGGATCACCTCGGTGGACTTCCGCCGCAGTTCGTCGGTCGCCTCGGCACTGGATAGCAGTTCCGCATAGCCCAACACGGAGGTCAGCGGCGTGCGCAACTCGTGGGTGGCGATGGAGATGAGCTCGTCCTTCATCCGGGCCGCCTGCTTGAACTCGGTCACGTCGGCAATGGTGGCCACAATGCCGATGGGCTTGGCAGAGCGCCCCACGGCGCGGTTAGCCGTAAGCACGTAGGACCGACCCGTCTCCTCCACATCCACCTCCACCGCCCAGGTGTTGCCCTCGTTCACCAACTCTGCCTCGGCGGCGATGGCTTCCTCTCGGGTCAGGCCCGAAGCCCACTTCATGAACTCGGCGAAGACCAGGTCGGCCGGGTCCACCGCCATGGCCTGGAGGGTCTCAATGGCCTTGGGATTGCAGGTGATCAGATGCCCGGCCAGGTCGAACATCAGCACGCCGTCGGTGACGCTGCGCAGCACGGCCTCGGCCACAGCTCGTTCCTCCGCCGTGGCGGTGCGGATGGCAGACAGTACCGCCAGCCGCTGCTCCAGGTTCTGGTCGGAGAGGGGGCCGAAGAACCAGTGTCGCGTGCCGCCGATGCTGGCATAGGTCTCGTTCCGGCCATAGGCCACCAACGCCTGCTCCATGGCCGCTCGGCAGATGGCAACCTCGGTCTTGCTCAAGGGGCGATCGGGCGCTTGATACAGACCCAGCACCGCCTTGCTGTCGTCCTCCCCGCGCAGAGGGACGAAGAGGGCACGGACGTGGTCGCCGTCATCCAATCCCAGCGCTTTGGTAATCGAATCCCGGGCGCTGTCCACCGGCACCGGAGTCCTGCTGTCCATGGCCTCCCAGATGGCGGTGTCAGAACGCCTTAGGTAGGCCCCACGGGCTCGCGGCTCCTCACCTCCGCGCAGGGCTACGACGTTGCCCTTTTCACGGTACATGGGCAGGGCCACACAGCAGGCCTCCACGGGCATGGTGGAGCAGATGGCGGCCATGCCGTGCAGCAAGGGCGCGTCCACTCCCTCCTGGCCGCCGCCCGCTTCCGGGAGCTGGACGCTGGCGAGCATGGCCTGCATCTCGCGGCTGATTAGAGAGTTAGCCCGCACCAACTCATGGACGATGACGCCAGCGTAGGTGAGGGCAACGGCCGTCAGTGGCGCCGCGGCGGGCAGATAGAACCCGCCATATGCAAAGAGCACGAAGCTCACGCCGCCGGTCAGGACCACCATGCCGGCGGCCAGCACGGTCTTGTCCGTGGTGCGCAGATTGGGGAGCGCAGCGCCAAAACAGAGGCCCAGGAGAGCCACGCCGCCCAGGAGCTCCCAGAGGCTGGGCTGCGCCAGGAAGGTAGCCCCGTACACGGTCGCCACGATGTTCGCGTGGATCTCAGGCGCCGACATCTTCGGCCGTGCGGCGTCGCTCACCGGTGTGCGCCGGGCCGTCGGCGCATCCGGCAAGGTCAGGCCCACCAGCACGATCTTGTGACGGCACTGCTCCGCTGCGGAGGGATCCTGCGCGATCTGCCAGTAGGGAATGGTGGCGCAGGAGCCTGGCGGGCCCACGTAGTAGATGAGCATGGAGCGCGCGTCGTCCACGGGGATGCGAAGCAGTCCGTAGCTGAAGGTGCGGCCGCCCACTACAGCCGGTTCCTGCGGGGACATCTCCAGGGCGGCGGCGACCACCTCGAGTGCCAAGGCGTTCTGCTCCTCGCCCGTCTCGGCCAAGGTGAGCGGCACGTCGCGCACGATCTCGTCAACGCCGGCGCGTAGCTCCGTATGGCCCGTCCTGCCGGCCTGCTGCGCGAGGCTCTTCTCCAGCGCCGTCAACGCCGGCAGGTTGCCGCTGTCTTCCCCACTGGGCGTAGGCAGCACAACCACCCCGGCCTGTCCTATCGCCTCGGCCAGGTGACTCTCCCGTACGGCCTGCACGTAGCGCTCCGCGGCCTCGATCTCCGCCTCGGTGCCGCCCCTTATCTGCGGGACCAGGGGCGTCGTGATGCCGACCGCGAGCGGGTCGGCGGCCAGCAGATTGCGCAAGGCCTGAGCTTGCGTGGCCGGGGCTACGGGCCAACTCCCCAACTTATCCACTGTGGCCTGGTCAATCCCGACCACAACGACGTTCTCGGGTGCGGGCCGCGCCCCCCTCGCCCGGAAAAAGGCGTCGCACATGTCGGCGTCAATCCGGTCGAACACTCCCGCCCAGAGACCGAGGCTGGCCAGGCTCCCGACCGCCAGGCCGATGACCGCGCCGGTCGCCATCCGCTGTGCGAACGCCCAGCGTTCCATGGAACGGATCCCTCGAGACCCTCGGCAAAGGCCACGCGCTCCCGGACCTGCGTACGGGGTGGGCCCAGCCGGTCAACACGCCGTCGCGGGCCTTGACACGGGGCCAACGACCCTCTACACTGGCCCCGATCGGCCCGTTGTGGGGGGCACAGCCGTTACTCGTGCAGTCCCCTTAGGCAGTATGCCACATAGACGGGCCGGGCAGCCCAACGAGGCTTTTCCGGCGAGGCTCAAGCCTTCTGTGCGCAGGAAGAGGGTCGGGGTGTGATAATCCGCGTCGCTGACATCCGCGCCGACGTGGACTGCCCTGACGAGCGGCTGGAACGTCGCTTTTCGTACGAGCACGCGGAGTTCGCCAGCGGCGGCCCCGCGCACCTGCGCCTGGAGCTGCGGACAGTGCCGCCCGACGAGAAGCCCCCCCCTCCCCCCGCGGAGCGCGACTCTCTGCTCGCGGTCAACTCCGGCGGCAACTCGGCCTGGTTTGATTTCGCCCAGATGTCGGGGGCCGTGCACGCGCCCCGCGAGCGCCTGCTGCCGGTAGGTTGCACGTTTCTGAGCACCATCTACAGCCATCTGCTGCTGCGGCGGGACGGCCTGGCGATGCACGCGGCCGCGGTGGTGCCGTCGTCCGAAGCCGTGCTACTGGTGGGGGCCGGGCAGGCGGGCAAGACGACTCTGGCCACGCTGTGCCCGCGGGGCGACGTAGTGCACGACGATCTGACGCTGTTGCGCCGCCGCGAGGACGGGCGCTTCTGGGTTCATCCCTCCCCACCATGGACGGGAGAGATGGGCGCTCAGCCCGGACAGGAGCCCGTGGCTGCGGCCGGCGTGTTCTTTCTTCAGCAGGCCGACCACAGTGAGGCCCAGCCCCTGCCCCTGGCTGCCGCCGTGGCGCGACTGCTGGTGACGCCGTATGGGCTGACGGGACGAAGCTCGTGGCATAACCTCCTTGACCGCTGCCAGGCCATCGCCTCGCAGATGCCGTGCTTCGAGCTCTCCTTCGCACGGGACGCTTCCGCCTGGCAGGCGATTGACCAAGCTCTCGAGGGCTGCGGCGTCAACTAGGCGCCCGCCGGATGCTCGTCATGGACCTGGCCACGGTTCGTCCAGCTCACAGCAGTGAAACCGCGTCCCGCGTCATTGATGGGGAGGCCACCCTGGTCCTGCCCAGGGAGAACACGGTCCACATCCTGAACCCCGTCGGCACGCGCATTTGGGAGTTGGCCGACGGCCGACGCACCCTGGCCGATATCGCCGACTCGCTGTGCGAGGAATTCGAGGTTGACCGACGGCAGGCGGAGGAGGACTTGCAGGCCTTTGTGCAGGAGCTGGCCGGGAAGGGGATGCTCGAGCTGAGGGGCGGGCCAATCCCGCAGGACGCCTAGGCATGTGGCCTGAGACGCGCCGAGACCGAGTGGCAGCGATGCAGATACAAGCGCTGGAGCAGAGGGCGCGGCAGGCGGACCGGTACGAGGCCGTTCTCGACCGGGCTCGGCGGCAGTGCATCCCGGTGACGATGCTGTGGGAGCTCACCTGCCGGTGCAACCTCCGCTGCGCGCACTGCTACGTTTCCCGCGGGGCTGCGGAGGCCGAACTGGACACACGGGAGGCCCTCACCGTCCTCGACCAACTCGCCGAGGCGGGCACGCTCTACCTGATCCTGTCAGGCGGCGAGCCGCTCTTGCGGGACGACTTCTTCACCATCGCCGAGGCGGCTCGCCAGCGCGAGTTCGCGGTGCGCATATTCACGAACGGAACCAAGGTCAATGAGGAGGCCGCCGGCCGGATCGCGGACCTGGCGCCATTGAGCGTCGAGGTCTCCCTATACGGTCACAGGGCTGCCACGCACGACGCCATCTCGGGCGTCCCCGGGTCCCACCAGCAGGCCATACGGGCCTTGGAGCTTCTGCGGGAGCGCGGGGTGTACACGGTGGCCAAGACCACAGTCATGCGGTCCAATCTGGCCGAGTTCGACCAGATGCGGGATTGGGCGGAGCAACACGCAGACCGTTTCCTGTATAACCTACTGGTCATGCCCGGCAGGGACGGGGACGGTGGGCCGCTGGCGACGCGTCTGACCCGGGACGAACTGCGGCAGTTCTACGATGGGCGCATCGGCGCTTGGGAGCCGGACACGCCCGAGGTGCCGCTCGACGCCTCGCTCTGCCTGGCAGGTTTCAGCATCGGGGCCATCGGCCCCAGTGGCACAGTCTACCCGTGCGTGGCACTGCCCTTGGCTGCGGGCGAACTCAGGCAGGAGTCCTTCGCATCCATATGGAACAACTCGCCCATTCTCACCAAGATCCGGCGCCTCACGCTGGCAGACACTGTCTGCCGGACGTGCGAGGACTTGGGGATTTGCAGCCGGTGTCCCGCGTTGGCTCTCCTCGAGGACGGGGAGCTCGTGGGCAGGGCACACGGCGCCTGCGCGGTGGCCGAGGCCAAGCGCGAGGCCCTCGACTATTCTCGCAAGGATGAAGGAATTGCGGGAGATGTGCCGAAGGAGCACCGGGATGAGATCTGATAAGGCCAAGAAGAAGCGTCGCTACGAGAAGCCCGCAATCGTCTACGCTCGCAAGATCGAAGCCATGGCGGCAACGTGTAGTTCGGCGTTGCTGCCTTCTGCAACATGTCAGTTGAGCGTCCCAACATGTGACATCGCCTTTGGCCCCTGAGGCCACCGACGCAATTGCTGCAAACCCCTATGCAGACCGGCGCCCAGTGGGCGCCGGTCTTCCTTTCACACGCACGGTAGACTGCTCTGGTGGACCATGTCCTCAGCGCAAAGAGGCAGCGCCCGGCAGGCCCCAGATGCATCCGGTTCAGATGGGGTATAATACTGGCGCAACGCACAGTGGCCGCTGGTATGGTCTCCGCAGAGGTCTTCTGATGCTATCTCCAGCGGGTCCCTCAGCCTCACGAGCGGCCCGGGAGCTCATTGGCGTCTTCGGCGTGGGCCTCGCCGTCGTCACGGGCCTCCTCGTGCCCTGGCACGCGGGAGCGCAAGAGGCTCGGGCGCCGTACCTCAAGCAGCCCGCCGTGCGCATCGCCGTGCGCGAGACCGGGCTGTACCTCGCCCCCCGCTCCGCCCTGGCGCGGGCCAGCCCCGAGCTCGTCCAGACGCCAGCGGACCGTCTGGAGCTCTACTGCCAAGGAGAGCCGGTGTCCAGAGCCGTGCTCGGCCCCGATGACGGCGCCTGGGGCGAGCCGGGGTCCGTGCTCTTCTGGGGCGAGGCGACCGCCTCGGCCTACGCGCCGCATAGTGTCTACTGGCTGGTGGCGGGCACTGAGGGCCGGGCCTTCGTGCAGGCCGAGGGAGCTCCGGGCGACTTGCCCAGGGCAGACCACTTCATGGCGACGCTGCACCACGAGAAACAGGCGGCATACTACCCGAGGATAGCCGACCCGAAGATGCCGGACCACTGGTTCATGGGACGGCTGACGGATCAGAAGCCCGTTACCATCCGCCTGGACCTGCCGGGCCTGGCCACTGAGGCCGACGCGAGGCCCGCCGTGCGGCTGCGCCTGCTGGGGCTTTCGTACTTCGGCGCCAACCCGGACCATCGGACTACCATCGCGATTGCCGGGCAGGAGGTGGCGGCGGAAGAGTGGGACGGCAACGTCCCGCACACGCTGGAGGCCGAGTTCCCGCTCGAGCTGCTGAAGCCGGGGGGCAATGAGGTGACGCTTGCGGCAGCCAAGCCGGAGGGCGCCGAATTCGACATCAGCCAACTCGACTGGCTGGAGCTGGACTATCCTCGCACCTTTGCCGCGCCGGACGGATTCCTGAGCTTCCCTGCGGCCGAGGGACTCTGCTACACGGTCTCCAGCCTGCCAGCGCAGGACGTGATCGTGCTCCACCTGCTGCCCGACGGCGGCGTGCGCCGGCTTCAGGTGGCGGCTGAGCGTGCCGAGGGGACGTTCAGGGCGGGCTTCGCCGACGCAACCGGCCCGGCAGGCGGCGAATTCGTGGTGGCTTGCCCGCAGGCTCTGCTCTCGCCGGTTGAGGTGGTCGCCGACCAGCCCAGCTCTCTCCGGGCGGCGACCAACGGCGCGGACTACCTGGCGGTCGTCCACGGCTCGCTCCGGCAGGCATTGGAGCCGCTGCTGGCCCATCGCCGCGCGCAGGGCCTGCGCGTGCTGGCGACCGACCTCCAGGATGTGTACGACGAATTCAGCCACGGCCTGGCCGAGCCCGCCGCCATTCGCGATTTCGTGGCCTTCGCCCGCGCCAACTACCAGGCGCCGGCTCCGCGCTTCCTGCTGCTGGTGGGCGACGCCAGCATTGATTACAAGGGGCACGACCCGGCGTCGCTGCCGAACCTCGTGCCCACGCATCTGGCCTACACCAAGGACCTGGGCGACACTGGCAGCGACGACTGGTTCGGCTGCATCGAGGGCGATGATCTGGTCCCTGAACTGGCCGTGGGGCGCATCCCAGCACGATCCGCCGAGGACGTGGCTGTCGCTGTGACCAAGACGCTCAGCTACGAGAAGAACGCGGCCGCCCGACCGGCCCGGGCTCTCCTCGTGGCCGACGATGATGAGAGGGCGTTCTCGGCGACGTGCGACGAAGCTGCGGCCCAACTGGACCAGGTTGGCTGGGAGACCCGGAAGCTCTACCTCGAGAAGGGCGGCGCCAATCTGGCAGAGCTCAGGGAAGGGCTGCTGTCGGGGATCAACGAGGGCGGCCAATTGGTGGTCTACGTGGGGCACGCGGTGTTCGATCTGTGGGCTACCGAGAAGATCCTGACGCTCCAGGACATCAGCGCGCTGGAGAACGGCGGCAAGATGCCCTTGGTGATCAGCCTCTCCTGCCTGGATGGGTGGTTCTACAACCACAGGGCACCGCGCTGCCTGGGAGAGGAGTGGCTATTCAACGCCAACGGCGGCGCCGCCCTGTATTGGGCGCCCACGGCCATGGGCTACCCCATCGCGCACCGCGTGATGTTGCAGGAGTTCATCAAGGTGGCGCTATCCGGCCAATACCAGACCATTGGCGAGACGGTGCGCGCCGCCAAGGCCAACATGCTGCGGCGTCTGCCCACACTCCAGGGCCGTGAGCTGGCCATCATGTACGTCCTCTTCGGCGATCCGGCCGCCCCGCTGGCCGACTGGCCCAAGGGAGGCGCCTGAGACCACGTGGGGGTCATCCTAGCCAGTTTGGGCCGACCAGAGAGAGGGGCCAGAGCCGGGGGCTTTACGCTGATAGAGCTACTGGTAGTGATCGCCATCATCGCCAGTCTGGCGGCGATCCTCTTCCCCGTATACGCCAAGGTCCGTGAGAAGGCCCGCCAGACATCCTGTCTCTCCAACCTCCGACAGGTCGGCCTGGCCCTCACCATGTACGCCGACGACCATGACGGTCGCCTGCCGTCCTGGGTGTTCATCGGCGCGCCGCCCGAGACCACCACGTGGAACCAGGTCATCCTCCCCTATCTGCGGACCGTGGACGTGTTCTTCTGCCCCAGCTACGGAAGGCCCCAAGAGCAGGGCTCGCCCCTGGAGGGGAGCCCGTACTGGGGGCCGCAACACAACTACCTGTGGGACCTTATCTACTCCAGCTACGGGTTCAACTCCGGCTGGGTGGAAGGCACGGTCACCGATGCCGTCAGCGACCCGGCCGGCACCATCTTGATTGTGGGCACCGTGTTCCCGGGACGCGAGCACCTCAGTTGGGGCTACTTCGCCTCTAATCCGCCCTCGGGAGGCGGCGCGCCCTGGGTGGCCGACCGGCACAGCGAGGGCACCAACGTCATCTTCGTAGACGCACACGTCAAGTGGCAGCGCACAGACGTCATCGTGGCCGACGACTCCATGTGGGACCTGAGCTAGCTGCGCCCCCTCCACGGC
>JBHIEF010000087.1:0-16936 GCA_046760465.1 Armatimonadota bacterium
TGTCGCCTGATTCTGAAGCATGTGGACCCGGCGAGGGCTTGGGTCGCCGGGGATCTTTCGAGGTACCCACACTGTGAAGCTCATTCAGGTCGGCGTAGGCGGATTTGGCCGCAGTTGGGTGGACATCGTCGGCGATTCCGCCGACTGGGAGCTGGCACGGCTGGTGGACATCAGCGAGGGGGCACTGGCGGCCGCTCGCCAGGCCTCCGGGCTGCCCGAGCAGGCGTGCTTCGGCGAGCTGGGGCCGGCCCTGGCAGCCGTCGAGAGCGACGCCGTGCTCATCGTAGTGCCCCCGGAGGCACACGCTCCCCTGACCATCGAGGCGCTTGAGGCCGGCAAGCACGTGCTGACGGAGAAGCCGCTGGCCGACACGCTCCCGAATGCGCAGGCCATGGTTGACGCTGCCGAACGAGCCGGCAGGAAGCTCATGGTCAGCCAGAACTACCGCTTCCGCTCCCAGGCGCGGACGATCAGCGACCTCATCCGGCGGCGCGAGCTGGGCGAGCTGGGGTACGTCGGCATCAGCTTCCACAAGGCCCCCCGCTTCGAGGGCTCCTACCGCCTCAAGATGGAGCACCCGCTGCTCGTGGACATGTCCATCCATCACTTCGACCTCATCCGCTGCCTGACCGGGCTGGACCCGATCCGCATCTCCGCTCACTCCTGGCGCCCGCAGTGGAGCTGGTTCGACCACCAGCCCGCCCTGGCCGTCACCATCAAGATGCAGCAGGACGTGGTGGTCAGCTACTTCGCCAGTTGGGTGAGCAAGGCGTGCGAGACCAGTTGGGATGCGGACTGGCGGCTCCAGTGCGCCGACGGGGTCGTCCTGTGGAGCCAGGGCGAGATCCACCGCGCCCGCGAGGGGGAGGAGCCCGCGCTGGTGGGACCCATCAACATGCCCGTGGCCGACAGAGGCTACGCGCTGGTCGAGTTCGCCCGGGCCATCCGCGAGGACGACCAGCCCGAGACCAGCGGCGCCGACAACATGAAGAGCTTCGCCATGGTGCTGGCGGCCGTGGAGGCCATCGAAGCCGGCCGAGAGGTCGCCATTGCCGACCTACCTGCCCACGGGTAGGGTCAGTGGGCCAGAGCCTCGAGGCGAGGCCAGCACGCCCGTGACAGCCGAAGTCGTCTCCGTCGGCACTGAGCTGCTGCTCGGAGACATCACCGACACCAACGCCACCTACCTCTGCCAGCGCCTGGCCGAGGCGGGCATCAACGTCTACCACCGCACCACGGTGGGGGACAACCGGGAGCGCCTGTGCGCCGCCCTGCGCCAGGCGCGAGCCCGCGCCGACGTGGTCATCGTGACCGGTGGCATTGGCCCCACCGAGGACGACATTACCCGCGAGGCCATCGCCGAAGTCGCCGGCCGGCCCCTGCGCGAAGATCCCCAAGCCGCCCAGAGCATTCGCGAGTTCTTCCAGAAGCGCGGCCGACATCTGGCCAGCACCAACATCAAGCAGGCCATGGTGCCCGAGGGCGGTCGCATCATCCCCAACCCCCACGGAACCGCGCCGGGCATAGCCATCGAGACGGAGGGGACCGAGTTCATCGCCCTGCCGGGAGTCCCCGCTGAGATGCGGGGGATGATGCAGGAGTGGGTGCTCCCGCACCTACAGCAGAGGCGCGGCGAGGTGCAGGAGCTTATCTGTTCGCGCACGCTACGCGTCACCGGCCTGGGCGAGTCGGACGTGGCTGAGAGGCTGAAGGCCATCCTGGAGGCCCAGACGGACCCCACCATCGCCCCCTACGCCTATCCCGGCGAGGTCCGCCTGCGCATTACCACGATGGCCGCCAGCCAGGAGCAGGCGGCCGCGCGCCTGGCGGCGACGGAGGCGGAGCTGCGTGCGGCGCTGGGCCATCGCGTCTTCGGCGCCGACGAGCAGACTCTGGAGAGCGTGGTGGGAGCCCTGCTGGTCGAGCGAGGCCTGACCCTCTCCGTCGCCGAGTCGTGCACCGGGGGGCTGATCGCCAGTCGCGTGACGGACGTCCCCGGCAGCTCGCGTTACTTCCTGGGCGGGGCGGTCACCTACAGCGACGCCGAGAAGCAGCGGCTGCTGGACGTGCCCAGCAGCATGCTCGAGACCCACGGCGCCGTCAGTGAGCCCGTCGCGCGGGCCATGGCCGAGGGCTCCCGCCGCAGCACGGGCAGCGACGTGGCCGTCGCTGCCACCGGCATCGCCGGCCCCGGCGGGGGCACGCCGGAGAAGCCGGTGGGGTTGGTCTACATCGCCCTGTCGGTTGAGGAGGGCACGGCCTGCGAGCGTCTGCACCTACATGGCGACAGGGACCAAGTGAAGTGGCGCACCTCGCAGGCAGCCCTGGACATGATTAGAATGTGGCTCTTGGGCCAGTTGGAGGTGGGCTAGGGGCCACGAGGCCCATAACAACATGGCCACCGTGCGCAGCTTCGTCGCGGTCCTGCTGGACCACGCGCTCAGGGAGCGCCTGGCCGACGCCATCCGGGAGCTCCGGTGCCACCGTGCCGACGTCAAGTGGGTCGAGCCGGGGAACCTCCACCTGACGCTCAAGTTCCTGGGGCCGGTGGCGGAGGAGCGCCTGCCCGCGGTCGAACAGATGGTGGGCCAGGTGGCCGCCGCAGCCGGCGCCTTCGACCTGACCTGTCGCGGCCTGGGGGCTTTCCCGAACCTGCGGCGGCCGCGGGTCGTGTGGGCCGGCGTCCAGCAGGGCGCTAAGGAGTTGACGGAGCTGGCAAAGGGCCTGGACGCACGGCTTCAGGAATTGGGCTTTCAGCGCGAGAAGCGGCCGTTCTCTGCGCACGTGACGCTGGGTCGAGTCAAGTCGCCCATCAACCTGCACAGGCTCACAGAGGCCGTAGAGGGCCAGCAGGAGGCCGATTTCGGGCCTATGCGCGTGACGGCGGTGCATCTGATGAAGAGCACGCTGACCCCCAGCGGGCCCATCTACGCCGTCGTGCAGGAATCCGCCCTGGGTGAGCGAAATGCTAGCCACTCGGCGGCCTGATTCCAGGCCTCTGCGGGTGATACAGGGCCGTCCTGGCTGCTGATCAGCAGCCAAGCGAGGCCGGGAGGGCTGAGCGTGGCGGACGACAACGGCAAGGAACGCAAACTGCTGGATTCGACCCTGGCCCAGATCGAGAAGCAGTTCGGCGAGGGCTCCATCATGCGCCTGGGCGACTCGAAGAGGCTGGCCGTGGACAGCATTCCGACCGGCTCCCTCAGCCTGGACATCGCCCTGGGCGTGGGGGGCCTCCCCCGGGGCCGCATCGTCGAGATCTACGGCCAGGAGGGCAGCGGCAAGACCACTGTAGCCCTGCACGCCTTGGCCGAGGCCCAGAAGGCCGGCGGCACGGCGGCCTTCATTGACGCCGAGCACGCCTTCCCCGTGGACTATGCCGCCATCATCGGCCTGGACCTGGACGAGCTCCTGGTCAGCCAGCCCGACACGGGCGAGGAGGCCCTGGAGATCTGCGACATGCTGGTCCGCAGCGGGGCCGTGGACGCCTTCGCTCTCGATTCCGTGGCCGCGTTGGTGCCCAAGGCGGAGCTGGAGGGGGAGATGGGCGACGCCCATGTGGGGCTTCAGGCGCGCCTGATGTCGCAGGCCCTGCGCAAGCTGTCGGGCTCGGTGGCCAAGTCCAACACCCTGGCCATCTTCGTGAACCAGATCCGCGAGAAGATCGGCGTCATGTTCGGCAACCCGGAGGTCACGCCCGGCGGACGGGCGCTGAAATTCTGGTCCTCGGTTAGGCTGGAGGTGCGCCGGACCGAGTCCCTCAAGAAGGGCAGCAACATTCTGGGGCAGCGCGTGCGCGTGCGCACGCAGAAGAACAAGGTCGCCCCACCCTTCAGACAGTGCGAGTTCGACATCATCTACGGCCAGGGCATCTGGCGCGCAGGGTGCCTGGTGGACGAGGGTGTGAACTTCGGCCTGGTAGAGAAGGCCGGCACCTGGTACACTTACGGCGACGAGCGCCTGGGGCAGGGCCGCGACAACGCCGCGGCCAACCTGGAGGAGCATCCCGATCTCGCCGACAAGCTAGAAAGCGAGATCAGGGCAGCCGCCAACCTCCCGGCCCGCTCCGCTGAGCAGCAGCCGGAAGCGGACGGACCGGCAGCCGAGTAGCCAGCACCGCCGTGGCCGCACCTACCTTGACAACCGAATAGCTACCTCGTGGAGGGAGGTGATGATGGCTGAGAGTGGCGTGATCGTGACCATCCGGCCGGATCCGCGCCGGGCGAAGCGCCTGCGCGTGCAGGTAGACCCAGGGCGCACGCTCAGCGTTCACCAGGCCGTGGCCAAGGCCCTCAAGTTGGCCGAGGGGCAGGAGGCGCAATGGGAGGACCTGCGAGAGCAGGCCAGCCGCGCCGAGGAGCAGGCTGCCCTCGAGACGGCTGCCCGTCTGCTCAGGTACTCAGACCGCACGCGCTGGGAGCTGGAGCAGCGTCTGCGCGATCGTGGGTTCGCCAGGAGCGCTCGAGATGCAGCACTCAGCCGGGCGGAGGACTACGGGTACGTAGATGACCTGCGTTTTGCGCGCCGCTTCGTAGAGAGGCGCTGCGCCCGTCGCCCCTGCGGCCGCCGGGCGCTGGCCTGGGAACTGAAGCGCAAGGGCGTCGCCGGCGAAACGGTCGAGACTGTACTGGACGAGCTGTTGACCGCAGAGGCAGAGCTGGCCATGGCCATCAACCTACTACAGCGCCGCCTGTCGCGGACGCAGGAAGGAGACGACAGGGCCAGACAACGGCTGTATAGCCTGCTCAGTAGACGGGGATTCGATCCGGACACCATCAGGGCAGCCATGACGCAGGTGCTGCCCGACCTAGACCAGGAGTGACGACTGCCGCGGCGTGCTCGCCGGGCGCTGCGGGCAGACGCGTGATGGCGATCGAGCTGCTTCCGGCGAAGCGAAGGAGTGATGTTCCCCGTTCAACCACTGGAGGTGGATAACATAGATGTCGATACCGACAGATCTGCTGTTCTCGATCGTACTTACAGTAATCGCCCTACTCGCCGTGTGCTACGGGATCCTGTTGATCCGCGGTGCGGAGCGGGAGAAGGCGAGGGCCGCGGAGGAAGCACACGAACGCATCGAAGCGTCCAAGCGGGAAGCCGAAGCCCGCAAGAAGGAAGCCCTCCTGGCAGCCAAGGAAGAGGCCCTGCGGCTGCGGGACAAGGTGGAAAAGGAGAATCGCCAGCGCCGCGCCGAGATAGAGCGAGCCGAGCAGCGCCTCGACCAACGGGAGGATGTGATCAGCCGCAGGCAAAACGAGCTGGACCAGCGGGAGCGCAAGCTGGCCCAGAAGGTACAGGAGTGCAACCAGCGCGAGCAGGAGCTGCGCGAGGCAGTCGAGCAGCAGAAGACCGAGCTCCAGCGCATCTCCGGCCTGACCGCTGAGGAAGCCAAGCGCGTGCTGCTAAGCGCCATCGAGCAGGAGCTGCGCCACGAGACGGCGCGGCTGCTGGCCGAGATCGAGGAGGAAACCAAGCGCGAGGCCGACCGCAAGGCGGCTCAGATCATCGGCCTGGCCATCCAGCGCTGCGCCGTGGACCAAACCACCGAGAGCACCGTCTCCGTCGTGCCCCTGCCTGGAGACGACATGAAGGGCCGCATCATCGGGCGCGAAGGCCGCAACATCCGAGCCTTCGAGCAACTCACCGGTGTGGACGTGATCATTGACGATACCCCCGAAGCGGTGGTAATCTCCGGCTTCGACCCGGTGCGCCGCGAGATCGCCCGCATGGCCCTGGAGTCGCTGGTCAACGATGGCCGCATCCACCCAGGGCGCATCGAGGAGACCGTCGGCAAGTGCCGCAAGCAGATGGAGCAGCGCATCCGGGAGGCCGGCGAGCGCGCCACCTTCGAGACCGGCGTTAGCGGCCTCCATCCCGAGCTGGTGATGCTGCTGGGCAAGCTCCAGTTCCGCACCAGCTATGGCCAGAACGTGCTGAATCACTCCATCGAAGTCTCCCACCTGGCAGCGGCCATGGCCGCCGAGCTCAAGGTGGACGTCCAGGTGGCCCGACGGGCGGGCCTGCTGCACGATCTGGGCAAGGCCGTGGACTTCGAGGTGGACGGGCCGCACGCGCAGATAGGCTACGAGATCGCCAAGGCGCGACGCGAGAGCGGCGCCGTCTGTCACGCCATCCAGGCACACCACCTGGAGCCGGAGCCACAGAGCGTGGAGGCCGTGCTGGTGCACGCCGCCGACGCCGTCTCCGCCTCCAGGCCCGGCGCCCGGCGCGAAACGCTGGAGATGTACATCAAGCGCCTGGAGGGCCTGGAGCAGATCGCCGACTCCTTCGACGGCGTGGAGAAGTCCTACGCCATCTCCGCCGGCCGCGAGGTGCGGGTCATCGTCAAGCCCGACCGGGTTGATGACCTCGAAGCCATGCGCCTGGCCAAAGGCATGGTCCAGAAGATCGAGGAGGAGCTGAACTACCCCGGCAACATCAAGGTCACGGTGATCCGTGAGACCCGAGCAGTGGACTATGCCAAGTAAGGGGGACCGCCAGGCGCCTGGTGCCGCGGATCGGCTAGCAGGGGGCGCCCTTTGACAATCCTGGTCGTCGCCGACGTAGTGGGCCGAGTCGGCCGCCGCGCCCTCAGGCACTTCGTGCCGCTCTACAAAGCGGAGCGCCACGTGGATTTCGTAGTGGCCAACTGCGAGAACGTGGCGGGCGGCATCGGGCTGACGCCCAAGCTGGTCAGGCAGATCCTGGCCACCGGCGTGGACGCCATCACCACGGGCAACCACGTCTGGGCGCACAAGGAGATCTACGAGACGGCCGACAGAGAGCCGCGCCTGCTGCGGCCCGCCAACTACCCACCCGAGGCCCCGGGAATGGGGTGGCGCGTTCTGCGAGCAGGCAACGGCGTGGAGACGGGCGTAGTCAACTTGTGCGGCCGCATCTTCATGGACCCGTTGGATTGTCCCTTCCGCGGCGCCGACGCCGTGCTGGAGCTGCTGCGCCCGCAAGCCCAGGTGGTGGTCATAGACTTCCACGCCGAGGCCACCTCGGAGAAGATGGCTCTGGGCCGATACGTGGACGGGCGAGCCAGCGTGGTGGCCGGCACCCATACGCATGTGCAGACGGCCGACGAGAAAATCCTACCGCACGGTACCGCTTACATCACCGATTGTGGTATGACAGGAGCAGTGGAGTCCGTCATCGGCATGGAGCCAGAGCCGGTGCTCCGCCGCTTCCTGACCAGAATGCCGGCCAAGTTCGAAGCCGCGAAGGGACCGGGCGTTTTTCAGGGAATCTTGGTGGAGGTGGACGAGAATACCGGCAAGGCCTTAGATATCCGGCGTGTGGACGAACCCTTCGCTCCTCAGTGAGGGGCAAGATAGACGAACCAGCAGGCGAGCACATTTGGAGCCAGGACTGACAGAGCCGACCGGCAGTCGCGCGAATGCAGTCATAAGCACAGCTCTCGCAGTGTGAAGATCGGGACAACTCTACGAGAACAGGTGGAGCAGCAAGGGGGAGCCGCCAATGGCCACACTAAGGGTATCGTCACGCTCGGACCCCAATGCCGTAGCCGGAGCGCTAGCCGGCACCATTCGCGAGCAGGGCAAGGCCGAGATTCAGACCATTGGCGCAGGAGCCCTAAACCAGGCTGTCAAATCCATCGCCATCGCGCGGGGCTTCCTGGCGCCGTCCGGAGTGGACTTAGTCTGCCGCCCGGCCTTCGTTGACGTGGAGATAGACGGCAACGAGCGCACGGCCATCAAGCTGTTCGTCGAGCCCCTGTCGAATTAGCCCCGGCACCCGGCCTAGCTGGGGCACCGGCGTGAGCGCAAACGGCGGCCCGTTCTGCGGGCCGCCGCTTTGTGTCCCCGGGAGGTCCCTGGCCCCGCGCGCCCCCTGCCAGCGGGGCCGCTCCTCCCTGTCAAGCGGCGATGAGGCCGGCGGGGTGTCGGCCAATCAGCGAAGCAGGGCTCGGAACTCCTCCACGCTCAAGCCGGCAGCCCGGATGATCCCCCTCAGGGTCCCAGGCTTCAGGTCGCGTCCGCCGTGCACGGGTACGGACACGACCCGTCCGTGGGGGTCCGACAGAACGACGTGGCTTCCGCTCTGCCGCCTGACCCCAAACCCGGCTCGCCTCAAGGCCCCAATTGCGTGCCGCCCCGACACCGCCGGCAGCTTAGCCAACGGCAGCGGCCTCCCTCACGGTGAGCCGATACACCATGGCCTCCGCAGCGCTCCGCATGTTCACTGTGACCTCGGCCTTGTCGGGCGGTATCGCTTTGCCGTCTTCCTCCAGGACCTCTAGATAGAGCCGTATGGCCTCCTCGGCCATGAGCAGGGCCTCGCTCAGGGTCTCTCCTTGGGTGTGGCAGCCCTTGAGCGCCGGCACTGAGACGGAGTAACCTCCGTCTTCCTCTCGCATCAGCACTACGGTGTAGGTCGCTTCCACCATGGTGCTACCTCCCGCGGCTCGCCCATCCAGCGAGGAACGCCTCACACCGTTGATTATACGCCCACGGCTCCTCGTCCATCAAGCGCTCTCGCGGGGCGGCTCCCCTCTGCCCCTGAGACTGTCTAACGGGAGGCGCTGCGGGCCTCCGCCACGTACTGCGCCACGGTCTCCCCCTGTTCGCTGGTGGACACGCCGCTCTTGGTGGAGAGGTCGCCCAGCTTGCCGCTGGCCAAGGCCCGAGCCACGCCCTCCTCGATCAGTCGCCCGCATTCCTCCTCACCCAGCGTCTCCATCATCATGCCGGCGGCCAAGATGCTGGCGATGGGGCAGATCACGTTCTTCCCGGTGTACTTGGGCGCCGAGCCGTGGATGGGCTCGAACATGCTCACGCCCTCGGGGTTCAGGTTGCCCGAGGCGGCTACGCCCATGCCGCCCTGGATCATGGCGCCCAGGTCGGTGATGATGTCGCCGAACATGTTGGTGGTCACGATAACGTCGAACCACTCCGGGTTCTTGACCATCCACATGCTGATGGCGTCCACGTAGCCGCGATCCCGCTCGACGTCGGGGTACTCCTGCCCCACCTCGTCGAAGGTGCGCTCCCACAGGTCGTGGCCGTAGGTCAGCACGTTGGCCTTGGTGCAGAGCGTGACTTTTCCGTCCTTGCCGCGCTTGCGGGCCAACTCGTAGGCGAAGCGGATGCAGCGCTCGGTGCCCTTGCGCGTGTAGACCGCCGTCTGCATGGCCACCTCATCGGGCGTGCCCTTCTTCAGCACGCCGCCCGTGCCCACGTACAGGTCCTCGGTGTTCTCCCGCACCACCACGAAGTCAATGTCCTCTGGACCCTTGTCGCGCAGCGGCGTCCAGACGCCTGGGTAGAGCTTGACCGGCCGCAGGTTGATGTACTGGTCGAACCCAAAGCGCAGCCGGAGCAGGATGCCGTGCTCGAGAATCCCGGGCTTCACCTCGTCGTGGCCCACGGCGCCCAGGTAGATGGCGTCCATCTGCCCGAGCTCCTCGAACTCTGAGTCGGTGATGATCTCGCCCGTGCGCAGGTATCGGTCGCCGCCGATGTCGTACTCGACGGTCTCGTACTTGACGCCGGACTTCTCTGCTGCGACAGCCAGTACTTTGAGGCCCTCGCGCACCACCTCCGGCCCCACGCCGTCGCAGGGCAATACCGCGATCTTGTGCATGCTTGCTGCTCCCTCCGTCGTCGAATGAATCGCGCCGCCTGGGATCGCCGGCCGGCACGCCGCGGCGCTGGTCCGGTCTTGGGCCCCCGTCCCCCAAAAGTCGCCCATTATAGCACGCGGCGGCAGCCGTGTATAGGCACAGCACGCTCCCGGCGGGCCAGCCGCCGTGACCTGCCCTCGGGGAGCGCCTATGCCGCGGACGCACTTGCCAGAGCGCGGCCAGGGGTGCTATCATCGGCCCAGCCCGGGGGCTGCGAGCTGCGGCTTGCGCGTCGGCGGGCGAGGCCACTAATCGGCAAGCCTGGGGGAGAGCTATGAGTCCAGCCACGACCAAGGTGCAGGAGCTGCGCGGGGCTCCGCAGGGCGGAGCGGACCGCGTCTACATGCGGTTGTTCTCCATACGCAAGCCCATCTCCATGCCCGCGCGAGCCGCCTTCGAGCCCCCCACCGACGTCTACGAGACCGACAGCGAGATCGTCGTGCGTATGGAGGTGGCCGGCGCAGACACCAAGGCCACCAGAATAGACTTCCTCCCCCAGACGCAGGAACTGCGGATAAGCGGCCGGCGCAACGACCCCGTGGCCGGAAGCAAGCGCGACTACCATCAACTGGAGGTAGTCTACGGGCCCTTCGGCCGGTCAGTTCACATACCCGTTCCCGTGGACCCCAACCGCAGCAAGGCAACCTACCGCAACGGGTTCCTCCACGTGTATCTCCCCAAGCGGCCGCAGCAGCAGCCGCGCGCTTTCTCCGTCGAGGTCGAATAGCCGGCCCCGTGATAGCCGGTCGAGGGTGACCCCCGACCCACAGCGCGAACCGACGCCAGCGGAGTGCCCATCATCGCCGACAGGGAGAAGGACAGCATGGCCGATGACCGCGGGGCGCAGCAGCCGGCGGACCCCCCGGAGGGAGGGCCGGCAGAGCCCTCCGCCCCCGACGGGGAGCAGGTGGAGGTGCCCAAGGCCGTGCCCGTCCTGCCCGCTCGGCACCACATCATCTTCCCCCACATGGTCGCACCCCTCGAGCTTCGCCCGGGCCCCGAGAGCCAACTGATAGACCTGGCGCTGGCGGGAGAGAAGATGATCGGGGTGGCGGCCGCCCGCGACCCCGAGAAGGAGACGCTGGCGCCGGAGGACCTCCACCAGGTGGGCTCGGCCGTGCTCATCCACCGCATGTTCCGCATGCCCGACGGCACGCGGCGCTGCCTGGTGCAGGGCGTGCAGCGCATAAGGATCACCAGGTACACGCAGACCCACCCCTTCTTCATCGCCGAGGTGGAGCCCCTCGTAGAGGCCGTGACCGATGACGAGGAGCTGGACGCCCTGAAGCGCAGCCTGTTGGCCATCTTCCAGCAGGTGGTGGAGGAGTCCCCCCAGCTTCCCGAGGACCTGTACGTGAGCGCCCTCAACGTGGACGAGGGCAGCACCCTGGCCGACCTGGTGGCCGCCAACCTCAGTCTGGAGCTGGCCGACCGGCAGGCCATACTGGAGGAGTTGGATGTGGCCAGGCGGCTGCGGCGCGTAGCCCAGGCCGCCTCCACGGAGCTGGAGATCCTCAAGATCGGTAGCAAGATCCAGTCCGAGGCACAGGATGAGATGCAGAAGGCGCAGCGAGAGTACTACCTGCGCCAGCAGCTCAAAGCCATACAGAAGGAGTTGGGCGAGGCGGAGGAGGGCAGCGAGATCGAGGAACTGCGCCAGCGCGTGGAGGAGGCCAACATGCCGGAAGCGGCCCACAAGGCCGCCACCCGCGAGCTGGAGCGCCTGTCCCGCATGCCTACGGCCGCGGCGGAGTACACCACCGCCCGCACCTACCTGGAGTGGCTGCTGGACGTGCCCTGGCAGGTGAGCACCGACGACCGACTGGACGTGGAACAGGCGCAGAAGATCCTGGACGAGGACCACTACGATCTGGACAAGGTCAAGGATCGCATCGTCGAGTACCTGGCCGTGCGCAAGCTCAAGGAAGACATGAAGGGCCCCATCCTCTGCTTTGTGGGACCGCCCGGCGTGGGCAAGACCTCCCTGGGGCAGTCCATCGCCCGCGCCCTGGGCCGCAAGTTCGTGCGCATGTCCCTGGGCGGCATACGAGACGAGGCCGAGATCCGCGGGCACCGCCGCACCTACGTCGGCGCCCTGCCCGGGCGCATCGTGCAGGGGCTCAGGAACGCCGGCACCAACAACCCCGTCTTCATGCTCGACGAGATTGACAAGGTGGGGGCCGACTTCCGCGGCGATCCCTCGGCCGCGCTACTGGAGGTGCTGGATCCCGAGCAGAACCACGCCTTCTCCGACCACTACCTGGAAGTCCCCCTGGACCTGTCCCAAGTCATGTTCATCACCACCGCCAACATCCTCGACACCGTGCCCCCCGCCCTACGCGACCGCATGGAGGTCCTGCCCCTGCCGGGCTACACCGAACAGGAGAAGGTGCTCATCGCCGAGCGCTTCCTGATCCCGCGCCAGCTCAACGAGCACGGCCTGAAGAGAAAGCAGCTAGCTATCCGGCGCAGCGCTCTGCGAACTATAATCGGCGGCTACACGCGGGAAGCTGGCGTGCGCAATCTGGAGCGCCAGATCGCCACCATCTGCCGGCGAGTGGCCAAAGAGGTGGCCATGGGCAAGGACAAACCCGTGCGCGTGTCCGACAAGGAGGTCGAGGACCTCCTGGGCCCGGTCCAGTTCTTCGCCGAGGCAGCCCTGCGCGAGGGCCAGACCGGCGTCGTCGCCGGGCTCGCCTACACTCCCGCCGGCGGCGAGATCCTGTTCGTGGAGGCGACCGGCTATCCGGGGAAGGGCGAGCTCAAGCTCACGGGTCATCTGGGCGAGGTCATGCGCGAGTCGGCCGAGGCCGGCCTCAGCTACGTGCGCGCGAGGGCCGACCACTACGGCATTGACCCCTCCGTCTTCGACAAGGTGAATATCCACATCCACGTGCCCGCCGGCCAGGTGCCCAAGGACGGGCCCTCGGCCGGAGTGGCCATGGTGACCGCCGTGGTGTCGCTGCTCTCGCAGCGCCCGGCGCGTTCCGATGCGGCCATGACCGGCGAGATCACCCTGCGCGGCGTCGTGCTCCCCATCGGCGGGGTCAAGGAGAAGTGCCTGGCGGCCCACCGCGCGGGCATCAAGGACGTCATCCTCCCCGCCAAGAACGAGAAGGACCTCGAGGACATTCCCGAGGAGCTGCGCGATGAGATAGACTACGTGTTCGTCGAGACCGTGGACGACGTGCTGGCGGCTGCACTGGAGCCGGACAGAGCCACCCGCAAGAAGGCCGCGACCAAGCGGCGCCGCAAGCGAGCCAGAAAGAAGTCGAAGGCCCGTAAGAAGAGCTAGCCCCGCCAACGAGGGCACAGCCCCCCATGACCAGCCCCCAACGGGTCCGTCGCGCCATCGAGTTCGCCAGCCCCGATCGCATCCCCGTCATCCACGCCGTCCTGCCCGGCGGGCTCATCCGCCATCGTGAGGCACTGCTGGACGTCTTCCGGCGCTATCCCAGCGATTTCGGCCCCCCGGAGCACGAAATCCCCGAGTCGGCCCACTTCGGCATGGAGGGCTACCACAAGGAGTACGTTGACGACTGGGGCGTGACCTGGGCCGAGCGCTATGAAGGCATCATGGGCATCCCCACCAGGCATCCGCTGGCCGACTGGCGCGCCCTGGACAACTACCAGCCGCCTCGACCCCCCGCGTGCAGCGGCGAGCAGTTCGACAACGACCGCGCCGCCACCGCCGAGCGCAAGCGGCAATACTACACCATGGCCGGCGCCGGAACGCTGTACGAGCGCCTCCAGCAGCTTCGCGGGTACGAAAGCCTCGTCTACGACCTCGTGGAGGACCGCCCCGAGCTTCACCGCCTGGCCGATCTAGTGGTAGAATACAACCTGGCCTGGGTCCAGCGCGGGGTCAAGCTGGGGGCCCACGGCATAGGTTTCGCCGACGACTGGGGCACCCAGCGGCAGCTTGCCATATCGCCCGACCTGTGGCGGCGCTTCTTCAAGCCCCGCTACGAGCGCATGTTCCGCGCGGCCAAGGCCGGGGGCTGCCACGTGCACTTCCACTCCGACGGGCACATCATGGAGATCGTTGACGACCTCATGGAGATCGGCGTGGATTGCCTCAACCCCCAGTTCTCCTGCATGGACCTGCCCGCCCTGGCCCAGCGGGTGCGGGGGCGACTGTGCCTGCTGACAGACCTCGATCGGCAGCACATCCTGCCCTTCGGAACGCCCGCCCAGGTCAAGCAGCACGTGCGCGAAATCGTCGCGCTCTTCGCCACGCCGGCAGGCGGACTGATCGGCCGTGGCGAAATAGGCCCCGACGTACCCTTGGAGAACGTGGAGGCCATGTTCGAGGCCTTTGCGGAGCATGGGGTGGTGGCCGAGGCCGCCAGCGGCTAGCCTCCCCCCACGGGCCGCAGCCTGCCTGGAGGCGGGCAAGCCCGTGTCCGTTCGAGGCGTGGCTCTCACAGTCGCGAAGGAGGAAGGACCATGCTGACCAGGACGACGCTTCCGGCGCTGTTGCTGACCGCCATCTCCGGGGCCGCCTTGCTTCTGTGCGCATCGGCCGCTCTGGCTCAGGCCCCGCCCCCACCTCCCATGACCCAGCCCCCGACTGGCGCTCCCGGCGCCCCCATGATGCCCCCCACGACGGGCATGCCCAGCGCTCCAACGCCACCGACCGCGCCGACCATGGCCCGACGTGCGCCCGCTGCCGCCATGGCCGGCCTGCTGAGGTCGGCGGCCAGGCGGCGCACCGAGACCACCCCACAGATGCAGATGCCCCCGGCGCTGCTGCATAAGCTGGCCATGCAGCGGCTGGCCCAGCCCCAGGGCCGCGGGGAGACCATGCTCCAGGTCGTGGTCAGCGGCAAGTCCATCATGAGCAAGATGCTGGCCAATACGGCGCTGGTGTGCCTGGAGGGCGGCGCGCTGGAGGCCCTCGGCGCTCAGGGCATGTGGGACGGCGACGCGCGCGTCATCACCATCCGCAAGGGCCAGCGCACCATCACCACCAAGCTCGGCGGCGTGACCATGCAGGTGGATGGCGTGCCGCGGCGCCTCAACGCTCCCTCACGCAACCTGCCCTCCGACATCCCCACGCCCGGCGGCAAGATCTGGATTCCCCTGCGGCCGGTGGTGGAGGCCCTGGGCGGCAAGATCGTGTGGAACAAGGCCGCCAACATCGTGATGGTCAGTCCCTACTAACCCGCCCGCCAGTCGGGACCGAGCCAACCGGGCCGCGCCCTTCGGCGCGGCCCTTTCCTTATCTCACCAATCGAGCCGGCCGGTCATCCCCGCAGCGCCTGGATGATCGCCCGGCAGAAGGCGGGCAGGTCCTCGGGCTTGCGCGAGGTGATGATGTGGTCGTCCACGGCCACCTCCTGGTCCACGTAGTCGGCCCCCGCGTGGGCCAGGTCGTCCCTGATGGCGTAGAAGCAGGTGGCCCTCCTGCCCTGCACGATCTCGGCCGAGGCCAGCATCCACCCACCGTGGCAGATGGCCGCCACCACCTTGCCCCCGGCGTCCATGTCCTTGACGAACTGCACGGTACGGTCGCAGCGGCGCAGGTAGTCCGGCGCCCAGCCCCCGGGGATCACCACGGCGTCGAAGTCGGCGGCCGAGGCCTCGTCGGCGGACACATCAACGTCGCACGGGTACCCGTCCTTGCTGTTGACCGTCTTGGGGCCGCCCTTGACCCCCACCACCTTGACCTCCGCGCCCTCCTCCGTCAGCCTCAGCAGCGGGTACCAGACCTCCAGCACCTGGTAGTCCTCGGCGGCCAGGACGGCGACGCTCTTGCCTGACAGCGACATATTTGATCCTCCTCTGACCCTCTACGCTACGTGGCCTCATTATAGCCGCCCCTGCCATGCGGCTCAACCAACTGCGGGCATTGGCCGTCCCAGGTTAGAATCACCCGCGCGCAGAGGCCTGCCGCCCAGGCACAGCGAAACCTGCCCCGCCGCGCCGCCGCCGGAGGACGACATGAAGCGCTTGCTCATCGGAATCGCAGTCTGCTGCGCCGCCTGTGCCGTGAGGCCGGGAGCACCGCCCGCGCAGGAGGGGATCAACTTGTGGCAGTTGGCGCGCCAAAGGGCCGACGTGCTGCGCTTCTCCACGCTCTTCACCGCCCAGAACGTGCGCGAATACCTGTCCACCAATGAAGGCCTCGAACAAGCCGTCCAGTGGTGCAAGGACACGGCAGTCACGCACGTGTACCTGGAGGTCTTCCGGGGCAACTACTGGGCCGAGCGGGAGGTGCTGGAGCGAGCGCGCGACCGCTTCCGGCGCGACGGCTTCCTGGTCTCGGGCTGCGTCACCACCACCGGCATGGAGAAGAAGTCCACCGGCTGGAACATCATCTCCTGCTACACCGACCCCCGCGCCCGGCAGACGCTCAACAAGGTCTTCCGCTACGCCGCCGAGCTCTTCGACGAGACCATGATTGACGACTTCCTCTTCACCGACTGCGCCTGCCAGGAGTGCCGGCAGGCGAAGGGGGAGCAATCCTGGGCCCAGTATCGCCTGGCGCTGATGATGGACGTCACCCGCGAGGACATCCTGGCCCCGGCCCGGGAGGTCAACCCCAAGGCCAAGATCATCATCAAGTACCCGCAGTGGTACGACAACTTCCACGAGCGTGGCTACGACGTGGACGCGCAGACCAAGGCCTTCGACAAGATCTGGGTGGGCACCGAGACCCGCGACTACGACGACGAGCGCTGGGGCGGCACGGTGCAGTATGAGGCCTACTTCATCATGCGCTGGCTGGGGCAGATAGGCGGCAGGAAGTGCGGCGGCGGCTGGTTCGACCCCTACGGCACCACCGAGAACACCTACGTGGAACAGGCCCGGCAGACGGTGCTGGCCGGAGCCAGGGAGGCGCTGCTCTTCTGCTACGGGTCGCTCCAGAGCGCCACCGGCCCCGCCAACGTGGCCAAGTTCCGCACCGAGGTGCCCAGCTACTTCGAGCTGGCGCCCCTCGCGCAGAAGGCCAAGCTGCGCGGCGTGCACACCTGCAAACCACCCAACAGCGACGCCGGCCCGGAGAAGCGCGTGTTCGACTTCGTGGGCATGATGGGCCTGCCGCTGGTGCCGGCCGGAGCGGTTGACCCGAAGGCGAAGGCCGTCTTCTTCTCGGTGCACGCGCTCAAGGACCCGGACTTTCCCGGCAAGCTGAACCGCATCATCGCCCGGGGAGCGCCCGTGCTGCTGACCAGCAACCTGGTGGCTCGGCTGGGCGACGACTTCGACGCCTCGCCCGACAACGCCCACGTCCTGAGCTTCGAGGGCGACCCGAAGGCCCTACTGGAGCTCAAGCAGGAG
>JBHIEF010000088.1:0-16310 GCA_046760465.1 Armatimonadota bacterium
GTGGGGCGGACGCTCTTGCCCGCCAACGCAGCCGCCGGACAGGAATGTCCGGCCCACGCAGTGGATTGCCTCGGAGAGGCTGACATGAAGAAGATCGAGTGCATCACCCGACCCATGAAGCTCGACCAGATCAAGGACGCCCTGGCCGAGATCGGCGTCATCGGCATGACCGTGTCCGAGGTCCGCGGCTGTGGCAAGCAGCGCGGCCGCACCGAGAAGTACCGCGGCACCGAGTACGTGGTCTCGCTGCTGCCCAAGATCAAGATCGAGACCGTCGTATCCGACGATGTGGCCGACCAGGCCATCGAGGTCATAGCCGAGAACGCCCGCACCGGCGAGATCGGCGACGGCAAGATCTTCATCACCCACATTGACGACGCCGTGCGCATCCGCACCGGGGAGCGTGGCTCGGAAGCCCTGTAGACGGTCGGCAGGCGGCGACCGGGGCGAAGTGTTCGCTGTACGAGCGGCGTCCCGCCGCGACTGCGCGGGCGCGTGCCCTGGCCATCGCCGCGACACGCGGCTCCTACGAAGGCGGCCGCCAACCGCGAGCCGGTAACCGGACCTCAATGCCCAAGCCCCAGGTAGCCATCATCGGCCGCGTCAACGTCGGCAAGTCCACCCTGTTCAATCGCCTCATCGGCCGCAAGAAGGCGGTGGTGGAGGAGACCCCCGGCGTCACCCGCGATCGCCTGTACGGAGACGTCGAGCACGAGGGCCACCGCTTCCTGCTGGTGGACACCGGCGGCCTCATCGGTGCCGAGGACGACCCGCTGCTGCGCGAGGTGACCCGGCACGCCGAGCTGGCCCTGGAGGAGGCCGACGTGGTGGTCTTGCTGGTGGACGCGCGCGAGGGGCTCGTAGGCCCCGACCACGACATCGCCGAGCTGATCCGCAAGTCCGGCAAGCCCTACGTCTTCGCCGCCAACAAGATGGAGAGCCCCCGGCACGACGCCGAGGACTTCCTGGCCCTGCGCCTGGGCGCGCCGCTGGAGATCTCGGCCCTCCAGGGCTACAACGTCTCCCTGCTGCTCGACGAGGTCGTCGCCCGGCTCCCCCCGGAAAAAGCAGAACCCTCCGACGAGCTCGACGCCATTCGCGTGGCCGTGGTGGGTCGGCCCAACGTGGGCAAGTCGCTGCTGGTCAACGCGATCGCCGGCGAGGACCGCGTGATCGTCAGTGAGCTGCCCGGCACCACCCGCGACGCCGTGGACGTGGTCTGCCAGCGCGATGGCCAGCAGTTCGTACTCGTGGACACCGCCGGCCTGCGCAAGAAGTCCAAGGTCAAGGCCAACCTGGAGTATTACAGCGTGGTGCGCTCGCTCCGAGCCATAGACCGCTGCGACGTGGCGCTGCTGGTGCTCGATGCGGCCGAGGGCGTGGCCGACCAGGACACCAAGATCGGCGGCTACGCCCATGAACAGGGCCGTGCCGGCATCATCGTGGCCAACAAGTGGGACCTGGTCCAGGCCGCGGCGCGCCAGGAGGCCGAGGAGCAGCCCTCGGGCAGGCGAAAGGCCTCGCGGAAGCGAATTGAGCGGGTGATGCGCAAGGACTTCGAGACGCAGACGCGGCGCTACCTGTCCTTCATGGACTACGCGCCGCTGGTCTTCACCTCCGCCCTGCATCGCAACGGCATCGAACTGCTCCTGGACCACGTGGTGGCCGGAGCCGAGGAGCACAGCCACCGGGTCGGCACCGGGGAGCTGAACCGAGCCCTGATCAGGGCCACCAAGAGCCATACGCCGCCCACCCGGGGCGGGCGGCAACTGCGCATCTACTACGCCACCCAGGCGGAGGTGTGCCCGCCCACCATCGTGCTGTTCGTCAACGACCCCAAGCTCATGCACTTCTCCTACGAGCGCTATCTGCGCAACGCCCTGCGCAAGGAGTTCGGCTTTCAGGGCACGCCCATCAGGCTTAGCCTCAAGCCTCGCCGCGAGGCGCGCAGGGAGGCGCGCGCGAGGAGGGCCAAGTGATACTCGTCTTGGTCGCCCTGGTGCTGGCCTACCTGCTGGGCTCAGTCCCCGTCGGCCTGTGGCTCGGCTACGCCAAGGGCGTGGACCTGCGCTCCGTGGGCAGCCGCAACATCGGCGCCAGCAACGTCCTACGCACGCTGGGCACCAGGGCCGGGCTGGCCGTGTTCGCGCTGGACGTGCTTAAGGGCGCCCTCGGCGTGCTCGTCTGCAAGGTGGCCACCGGCTGGGCGGCCATGCCACCCTCCACCGCCAGCGCCTTCTGGGCCCTGGGCGGGCTGTGCGCCGTGCTGGGCCACGACTGGTCCCTGTTCCTGAAGTTCAAGGGCGGCAAGGGCGTGGCCAGCACCCTCGGCGCGGCCTTGGTGCTGGACTGGCGCGTGGCCTCGATCGGCTTCGGCATCTGGGTGGTGCTGACCGCCGCCACTCGCTTCATCTCCCTGGCCTCCATGGTGGGCACGCTCTCCACGCCCTTCCTGGGCCTGGCCTTCCGCAGCCTCCCGGCCGCCATGGCCTTCTTCGTCGTCGCCAGCGCCCTGGTGGTGGCCCGCCACTACGACAACATCCAGCGCCTGCTGGCCGGCGAGGAGACCAGAATCGGCCATCGCATCAGCGAGGAGTCCGCCCGCAAGGCAGGCATTGACACCTCGAAGCTGCCCGACTGACCCATGCACGAGGTCGCCATAATCGGCGCCGGCAGTTGGGGCACGGCCCTGGCCGTGCTGCTGGCCGGCAACGGCCACCGCGTAGGCCTCTGGGGCCGCTCGCCCCAGCTCATGGCCCAGATGGCCGCCGACCGCCAGAACGCCAAGTACCTCCCCGACGCCGCCCTGCCCGACCTGCTCACCCCCACCAGTGACGAGGCGGAAGCCCTCGCCGGAGCCGCCTTCGTCGTCTTCGCCGTTCCCTCCATCGGCCTGCGCGACATCGCCCGCCGCGTGGCCGAGCACGTCCCCCAGCAAGCCGTGCTGGCCAGCGCGGCCAAGGGCCTGGAGCCCGAGACGGGCCAGCGCATGTGCGAGGTGATCGTGGAGGAGCTGCCCTCCGGCGCCGAGCAGCGCCTGGTGGCGTTGTCCGGGCCCAACCTGGCCGTGGAGGTGGTGAAGGGCATTCCCACAGCAGCCGTGGCCGCCTCCGCGAGCGAAGCCGCCAGCGCCGCCGTGCAGGACCTCTTCAGCAGCCACACCTTCCGGGTCTACACCAGTCCCGACGTGGCCGGCGTGGAGCTGGGCGGCGCGCTGAAGAACATCATCGCCATCGGCGCGGGCATCAACGACGGGCTGGGCTTCGGCGACAACACCAAGGCTGCTCTGGCCACCCGCGGCCTGGTGGAGATGGCCCGCCTGGTGGTCGCTCTGGGCGGCCGGCCGGAGACCCTCAGCGGCCTGGCGGGCGTGGGCGACCTGATGGCCACCTGCGTCAGCCGCCAGAGCCGCAACTGGGGCGTGGGCTACCGTCTGGGGCAGGGAGAGAGCACCGAGGACATCCTGGCCAGCATGCACATGGTCGCCGAGGGAGTCCACACCACCCAGGCGGCCAAGCACCTTTCCGATCGGCTGGGCGTGGAGATGCCCATCACCCAGGAGCTGTACCAGGTCATCTACCACCACAAGCCCCCGACCGACGCCGTGCGCGACCTCATGACCCGCGACCGCAAGCAGGAGCTCGACCACCTGGCCAGCCTGCGCGAGATCGGCTGGTATCGAGAGTCCTCGTAGCTCCATGGACGGACGTGCCGGACAAGAATGTCCGGCCCACGCAAGGCAATGGGGGACTGATACCTCTACGTGGGGCGGACATTCCTGTCCGCCACGACGAACCTGGCGAACTGGCCTCCCGGAGAACCCCGTGCGCCTCGTCCTCGCCCCCAGCCCCTTCGCCGCTGCTCGACGGGGCGATCCTGTGCGCCGCGCGGCCGACTTGATCGCCTCGGCCGGCCACCAGGTACAGGTCGTGCAGCCCTCCTCGCCCGACGACTACCGTAAGCTGGTCCCGGAGGCGGCGCGGGACGCCGACGTGGTCGTGGCCGCCGGCGGCGACGGAACGGCCTCTCTCGTCGCCTCCAGCATCGTCGGAACGCCGGCTGCCCTCGCCATCCTCCCCCTCGGCCGCGGCAACGACCTGGCGCGCACGTTGGGCATGCGCCTGGACCTGCCCGGCGCCGTCGAGGACATCCTGACCGGCCGCCCTCGCCCCGTTGACCTGGGCTACATCGAGGGCACGGAGACGACCTTCGTCAACATCTGCGGCATCGGCTTCGACGCCGCCGTGGCCGAGCGCATCAACCGCCGGCGCAGCTGGCTCTCCGGCGCCACCGCCTACACCGCCAGCCTGCTGGCGGAGCTGGCGAGGTTCCGGCCGCCCCGTCTGCGCCTCCGCCTGGACGACCGCACCATCGAGACCAGGGCCATGCTGGTGGCCGTCGCCAACGCCCGCTCCTACGGTGGCGGCATGTGTATCGCGCCCGCGGCGCAGCTCGACGACGGCCTGCTGGACGTGTGCGTGGTCGAGATAACCAGCAAGGCCCAGTTCCTGGCCAACTTCCCCAAGGTCTTCCGCGGCACGCACGTGCGCCATCCGCTAGTCCACTGCTACCGGGCCAAAGGAGTCGCCGTGGAGGGCCAGGAACACGCGCCGGTGATGGTGGACGGCGACCTCTGGGGCGAAGCGCCCGTCACCTTCGGCCTGCGGCCCAGGGCGCTGCCCCTGATCGTCCCCCCGCGACCGACCACCGCCTTCGTGGAGGGGGAGGGACCGTAGTGAATGCCATCATACTGGCCGGCGGCCGCATAGCAGACGACCTCCAGCTCGACCCGCCCGTGCAGGCCAAGGCTCAGATCCTCCTGCTGGGCCGGCTCATGGTCGAGTACGTCATCGAGGCCGTGCGGGGCTGTGCCCAGGTCGAGCGCATCTGCGTTGTCGCGGGCGACTGGTTCCCCGCGCTGGACGCGGCCGAGAAGGCCCACCACTTCGTCCCAGAGCAGGGCGACGAGGCGGACAACCTGTACGCGGCGCTGGACGCCCTCGATTCCGACCAGCCGACGGTGATGCTGGCGGCCGACGTCCCGCTCATCACCTCCGAAATGCTGAGCCAGTTCCTGGACCAATGCCCGCCCGAGGCCGACGTGGTCTACGCCTTCATCGAGAAGCGGCACATCCTGGAGCGCCTGGGCGACCGGCGCGGACGCAGCGGCACCACCAAGGACGGCTGGGTCTTCGCCCGCGTGGCCGAGGGCCAGTTCACCGGAGGCAGCCTGTTCTACTTCAGGCCGCAGGCCCTACGCAGGGCCGAGGCGCTGCTGCGCCAGGTGCTGGAGGCCAGGCGCCACCTGTGGCGGCTGGCCCTGATCGTCGGGCCCGGCCTCATCCTGCGGGCCCTCTTGCAGCAGTTCCTGCCTATGCGAGTGCTCAGTTGGCACGACATCGTGCGCCGGATGGGGGAATTGGCCAAGGCCAACTGCGTGGGCGTCGCCAGCCAGCAGGCCGAGCTGGCCTTCGACGTGGACTACCCGACCGACGTGGAGTTGGCCGAGCGCGAGCTGCGCGCCCAGGGCTGGCAGGAGGCGGCCGGTTCCGCCTGAGGCCTGTCACTGCCCCTGCTCGACCCGAGCCTCGAGGGCGCCCTGGATGGTGCGTTCCAGGAGGGGCCCGCTCACGTCGTCCTTGACCAGGTAGGCTTGGGCGCCCTCCTGCTTCGCCCTCAGAGCCACCATCCTGTCGCCAAAGCCCGTCAGCACGACCACGGGCACGTCCGGGGCCTTGGCCTTCACCGCCGCCAACGTCTCCAGGCCCCAACTGTCCGGCAGCGACAGGTCCACCAGGATCACGT
Organism: Armatimonadota bacterium; assembly: GCA_046760465.1. Taxonomy (GTDB): domain Bacteria; phylum Armatimonadota; class Zipacnadia; order JAUWAU01; family JBHIEF01; genus JBHIEF01. The sequence continues at coordinate 5,806 of JBHIEF010000088.1, forward strand.
CGAAGGCCTCCTCCTCGATCCGCGCCAGCCCGGAGGCCAGCCGCTGGGCACACACCACCTCGTAACCCCCGCCGTCCCCTCGCGCCAGCAGCTCCTGTATCAGTCGAGCATCGCCGGGGCTGTCCTCGATCAGCAGAATCCTCATGGGCTAGCGCGCCCCCTTCCTGGGCGGCAGCTTCACCACACTCAGCCAGAAGTCGTCAATTGCTTTCACGACCTCCAGGAACTGGTCCAGGTCCACCGGCTTGGTGATGTAGCAGTTCGCGTGCAGGTCGTAGCTCCGGAGGATGTCCTTTTCTGCATCCGAGGTGGTAAGCACCACCACGGGAATGTGCCTGAGGGCCTCATCTGCCTTGACCTCGGCCAGCACCTCCCGGCCGTCCTTCCTGGGCATGTTCAGGTCCAGCAGGATCAGGTCGGGCCGCGCCGCATCGGCATACTCCCCCTCCCGACGCAGAAAGGCCAACGCCTCCTCCCCGTCGGCAACCACACTGAGGTGATTGCAGATCTTGCCCTGCTTGAGGCCCTCCTGGGTCAGGCGCACATCGCCGGGGTTGTCCTCCACCAGCAGTATCTCGATGGGCGTGCGGCTTTGGGGGCTGGTCACGGCCTGTCACCTCCCGCCGTCGGCATGGTGAACCGAAACGTCGTCCCCGCGCCGGGCTCCGACTCCACCCAAATGCGTCCGCCGTGGCTCTCCACGATCTTCTTGCAGATGGCCAACCCCACCCCGGTCCCCTCGTACTCCGCGCTGTTGTGCAGGCGCTGGAATATCTGAAACACCCGCTCGGACGACTCCGGCGGCATGCCGATCCCGTTGTCCCGGACCGAGAAGACCCACTCGCCGTCGCTTCGCTGGGCCGACACCTCAACGCGCGGAGGGTCGTCGCCGCGGAACTTGATGGCATTGCCGATCAGGTTCTGGAAGAGCTGACCCAGTTGTGACGGGTCGCCGCTAACGGTGGGCAGCTCGTCGTGCCTGATCTCAGCCCCGGCCTCCTCAATGGCCACCTGGAGGTTGGCCAGCGCCTCCTCCAAAACACCCTCGCACTCGACCGCCTGAGACGGCCTGCGCTCACTTCCCACCCGCGAGTACTTCAATAGGTCTCCGATCAGCCTCTGCATTCGCTGCGCCCCATCCACCGCATAGCCGATGAACTCATCGGCGTCGCGGTCCAGTTGGCCCTGGTAGCGGTCGGCCAGCAGTTGCACGTAGCTGGCCACCATGCGCAGGGGCTCCTGCAGATCATGGGAGGCCACGTAGGCAAACTGCTCCAGCTCCGCGTTCGAGCGCTCCAGCTCGGCCTTGGCTCGTCTCAGCCTCTCTGCGGCCTGCTCCCGCTCCCGCGCGTGTCTCTCTCTCAGCAACCGCACGTGAAGGAACGGGCCAATCTGCGCCGCGACGGCCTCCACCAACTGCCGGTCCTGCTCCTCGTAGTCGGTCTCCTTGTTGCCCACCATCACCATCCCATACAGCTCCTCCTGATGCACGATGGGCACGGCCAGTGCCCTCTGGATTGGCATGTGTCCCTCGGGCACCTGGAAAGGCCGGTTGGACCACAAGGTCACCTTCTCCCTCAGCGCCCGACCCCACATCCCGCCCCACTTGTCCGGCGTCAGCGCGATGCTCTTGTCCGGAATCTGGCAGTGGCCCCAGACCTCCCGCATCATAGAGGGGCACACCCAGGCTCCCTCCTCGTCAATGTAGCCGAAGATCCCGTGCTTGCTCTGCGTGGCCTCCAGAATCACGTCCAGAACGTCCGCATACACGCCCTCGTGCTCCACGGTGGCGAAGATGCTGGCGATCTTGTTCCGAACGGACAGCTCCCGCTGCGACTCCCGCAGCGCCTCCTCCACCCGCTTGCGGTCGGTGACGTCCCTGAAGAGGCTGACCAGGACACGCTGCCCGGACAGCTCCAGGGGTGCCGCGTTGACGTCGCAGTAGACCACCTGCCCGTCCTTTGTCAGGACGGGGATGTCCCTTGCCAGCGAGATCTCGCCCGCCGCCTGCCGCCTGAACTGCTCCAGGACGTACTGCAAGTCGGCCGCAGGATGGATGTCGGCGACGCCCATCCCCAGCAGCTCCTCCGCCGCATACCCGGTTAGCTCGCACATGGCCGGATTGGCCAGCGTAAGTCGCTGCGTTTCCGGATCGGCCGCCAGAACCCCGTCGCTCGAGCCCTCGAAGACCGCCCGGAATCTCTCCTCACTCTCCCGCAGAGCCTGCTCGGCCCGGCGCCGCCGCGCCAGCTGGCGCTCCAGCCGCTCGCGAAGCCGCTGCTCCTCCAGCAGCACTTCCCGCAGCGTCTGCTCTCGTTCACGTGCCGCGCGCGCAACGTCGAGCTGGAAGCGCTGGAAGAAGGCCAGCAGCTCCTCGGCTGGGGCCGAGCGCTCAATTGCCTTCTGGAGATCCTCCCGAAGCGCCAGCTGGCGCATCTGCGCTTCCTCGGTCGCCCGCAACCTCAGCAACTGTCGGCAGCGGCGTTCCAGGTCAACTGGGGGCGTGCCCGGCGAGCAGACCGCATCCGCATGCGCCTCCGGCGGAATCTGCTCCTCAGGACCGATGGCCAGGACCAGGCTGTCCGTTCCGGCCAGCTCCCGCACAGCTTCCCGCTGGCCCTCCGGGGCGTTCACCAGGTCAAGCACGGCCAAGTCCACCGGCGCGTCCCCGGACTGCCATGCCCTGACGCAATCCCACGCGCCGAACGCGTCGCCGAAGTCGCGAGTTGACAGCAACAGCACCCGCGGCCGTCGCATTTCCGCATCCTCTCCACGCTCGCGCGCCACAGCGGCCTACGCCTGCAAGCTGCTAGACCACTGGCTGCGCCTGGCCGACCTCCTCCAGGAACTCGGCGCCCGTCATCTCGCGACCCAGCAGCGGGAAGATGAACCGCTCGGAGGCGGCCTGTTCCTCTGGCGATCTGGCGGCGGTGAGGTCGGTCAGGACGATGACCTCGTAGCCCAGATCGTAGGCCGACCGTGCCGTGGTCTCCACGCAGACGTTCGTCAGCAGTCCACACACGGCCACGGTCTCGATGCCGTCGCCGCGCAGGCGGTCATCCAGGTCGGTGGACCCGAACGCGCACAGCCCCCGCTTGGCCTGGACCACCGTGATACGGTCCAGCAGCGGGCGCAGCTCCTCAACCGGCTCGGCGCCGGGCGTCCCCGCCTGGAAGGCGCCAGCCTCCTTGATGGCACCCAGGATCCCCCCCACTTGGCGTAGCTCCCGGTAGTCGGGCGTGAAGACGATTGGCACGAAGTACGCTCGCAGCCCAAGGTCCAGAGCCTCCTCCAGGAAGCTGACCAACGCGGGCACCAACCGACGCGCCGCCAACTGCTCGGCTAGCTGGTCGTAGAGCTTCCCCTGGGGACTACAGAAATCAACCTGCAGCCCCTGGAACAGCACGGCCGTCGTATCTGGGCGCATAGACTACCTCCTTCGCACGCCGGCCTCCAGCACCTCAGCGGTCGGCATGATATTCAGCGCCGAGGGATAGGCAAAAGCCACCCCTCCCGCGCCTGCGGCCACGATGGCGAGGGCACCTGCCGCCCGGCAGGCAAATGCCATGTGTCCCTCCTGCGACCGTCACCAGCCGCCCGGAACGGCCCTCCTGGGGCGCCGGCCACCGTCCTGAGCTTGTTGGCTTCTCCAACAGTCTCTTCGGCAGTATTGAGGGAATCGTTGAGGTGGACGGCCCGCGCCGCGGGGCGAGGCCTCGCCAGTCGGCGGGTCGTAGCTTCCGGCCTGCGAGGGTGTGCTGGGGGCTGTTACTGCTTGAGGTGCTTGGCGAAGAACGCCGCGATGGCCGCCTCGATCTCAGCGGCCCGCTTCGGCGTGGGGGCGCCGCCGTGGCCGCCGCCCTCCACGCGGATGTACTGGTAGGGAGTCCCCGCCCGCTCGAGCGCCGCCACCATGTGCTCGGCAGCCAGGATGGGTATGCGCCAGTCCTCCGTGCCGTGGATCAGCAGCAGCGGCGGGTCCTCGGCGTCGAGATAGACCACCGGCGACGCCTGCCGGGCCAGCTCGGCCTTCTCGTCGGCGGGGCCGCCCAGGAAGCCGACCACGGCCGGGTCGCCGTTGCCTTTCTGCGTCAGGAACTCCGGCCGCAGGTCGTAAATGCCCGACCGCGCCACCACGCACTGCACGCGGCTCGACACCTCGGGATGCGGCCCATCGCCCTCCAGGCCGTCATCGGGCGAGGTGACGCCGGCCAGGGCCACCAGATGCGCGCCGGCCGATCCCCCCATCATGCCGATGCGCGAGGGATCAACACCATAGCGTTCCGCGTTGGCCCGCAGCCAGCGAATGGCGGCCTTGACGTCCTCAATCGCCGCGGGGAACGGCGCCGACCCCGACAGCCGGTAGTTGACGTTGACGGTGACGTAGCCGTCGCCGGCGTACTCCCGTGCCGGGCGCTGCGCATAGGTGGACTTGTCCCCGCCGCGCCAGCCGCCGCCGTGCACGAAGATGATGGCCGGCCTCCCGCCCGGCGCACTCTCCTCGTGATAGCTTATGTCCAGCAGGTTGTAGGGGGGCTCGGTGTCGCTGCGGTAGGCGACGTCGAAATCCGCCCTCACTCCGACCGGCAGATCGGCCCGCCGCCCACGGGGCTGCGCCCTGACATGGTCATTGTCATCGCGTTGGGTCAGCGCCGCAGTGACCAGCAGGGCAACGGCGCCGACCAGCACGCCGATCTTGAAGCCACGTCGCATGAAGCTCGCCTCCCTTAGAGCTTGGCAGCCTCGCCTACGTGCCCCGAGGGGCCGCGACTTACCCAGCCGGCCGACGCCTCCACACGATTGGCCTTCGCGCTACCCCCACACCCCTCACTGCCCACCGCTCACCGTCGTGCAGACCTCGATGATGCGCGTCTCGCGCTGCAACAGCGCCCGGGCCAGATGGGGCAGCGCCCCCCAGTAGATGGCCAGCGCATACACCAGCGCCAGCGGCGCCGTGATCACGTAGAGCGCCGGCCGCCCCAGCAGATGCGGCCCCAGGAACCCCGCCGCTATCGGCAGCGCCACCACCATCACCGCCTGCACGATCAGCGCCCGCACCACGGCCGTGGCGCACCCCTTCTCCATCCCCTGCGCGTACGGATTCTCCCCCCGGGCCGGTATCCGCTGCGGGTAGTAGACGGAGGCCACGTTGCCGCCCGCGACCACCAGCACTATGACCGCATACACGAAGGGCAGCACGGTCGGCACGTAGTGCAGCTCGTCCCGCCAGGCGGCGGCGATGCAGACCCCCACGGTGGCGGCCGAGGCCGTGATCAGGAAGATGAGCGCGTTCTTGCCCAGCAGCAGCGTGCGGCGGTCGGAGGGGAACAGAAACAGCAGGTTGAGCCCGCCCCGATCGAACCCGAAGATGTTCATGGCGAAGGCAGAGCCGGCGAACAGGCACATCAGCCCCACCGAGGCGGCGAAGTAGGGCCCAGTGGGCAGAAAGCCCCCCCGCGCCACCACCACCAGCCACAGCGCCGGGAACAGCAGCGTCAGCAGCAGCGACTTCATCTGCGGCTCCCGCCACAGGTAGCGCAGTTCCTTCACCAGCACCGCTTCCATCTGCGGCGACAGCAGGCGCGGCAGCCAGCGGCGGCGCCGGGAGGCCGGCTGCGCCTCGCGGGGCCGCCGCCGCACCCGGTAGCTGTCCACTATCTCGCCCTCGTAGACGCGCTGCATGACGTAGCTGCCCAGCCACAGCGTCGCCGCCGTGACCGCCAGCAGCACGCCCGCGAAGGCCAGGTAGGGCAGGTACTGCCCCGCGGCGCCCTCCTGAATGGCCCGCGCCGCCAGTCCGCCCGGCGTGTACACCAGGTACTGCGAGACCTCCAGCTCGAAGGGCTTGATGCGCTGAAAGTACCCTCTGCTCATCAGCCCCTGAATGAGCACGTATATGCCGATGCCGGTCACGGGCGCCAACACGGTGAGCACGTCCTGGAAGCGGCGGCTGCGCAGGACTCCCAGCATCAGCAGAAGCACGCTCAGCCCCAGCGCCAGCGTCTGGAGCAGGAAGATGGCCAGCACCAGCCCGGTCAGCAGCGGCGCGACCGACGACCGCGCAAAGCCCACCACCACCACCGCGAACAGGGGCAGCAGGAACAGCGTGGGCACGTCCAGGAAGCCGCCCAACAGGGCTCCCAGGAACATGCGCAGCCGGGGAATGGGAAAGACGAGTTGCTTGCTGATGTCGTGGGTCTCGGTGACCGAGAAGCCGAACACGGGGGCGGCCACCCAGAGCAGCCATACCCCCGCCAGGGCGATGTGCAGCAGCTCCGTGGCCATGGGCTCCGGGCCGTGGAGGAACGCCTTGAGCAGCCCGAGCGAGATGAAGACCGAGGCCGGGCCCAGGAAGAAGAGGACCATCAGGGCCAACACAAGCAGCCGAGACCTACTGCGCCGGTAGGAGGCGGTCGTCAGCTTCCACTTGAGCCAGATGAGGGCCGCGAGCTGATCCAACTGAGCTCCTCCTGGTGCACCTCCGCACCCACCAAACGCAGGAATACTTCCTCCAGGCTGGCGCCGGCCTCCAGCCCCGCCGCGGCGGCCAGCTCGGGCAGCGTCCCCTGGGCAACCACGCTCCCTCGGTTGATGATGGCCGCCCTGGTGGTCAGGCGCTCCACCACCTCCAGCACGTGCGAGCTGAAGAAGATGGTCGTGCCCCGCTCCCGGAGCCGGAAGAGCACGTTGCGGATGGCCCGGGAGCTGACCGCGTCAATGCCGGTGAAGGGCTCGTCCAGGAACAGCACCTTGGGGTCGTGGATCAGCGCGGCCGCCAGAGCCGTCTTCTTCTTCATGCCCATGCTGTAGTCCACGATCATCTTGTCCGGCTCCTCGTCCAACTCCATCAGCCCCAGCAGCTCCTCGGTGCGGCGCCGGCTCTCCTCCCTGCTGAGCCCGTACATGACCCCGGCGAACTCGACGTACTCCGGCCCCGTCAGACGCTCGTACAGGTTGAGCTGCTCGGGCAACAGGCCCACGCGCGCCTTCACGCTGAGCGGGTCCTGCGTCACGTCGTACCCGGCCACCACCGCCCGGCCGTAGCTGGGCCGCAGCAGTCCGACCATCATCTTGATGGTAGTGGTCTTGCCCGCACCGTTGGGCCCCAGGAAGCCGAACATCTCCCCCTCCGGCACCTGCAGGCTGACGTCGTTGACCGCCCGGAAGCTGTCGAAGTCCTTGGTCAGGTGCTCGAGAACGACGCTCCACTGCGGCTCCATGGCTCCACGTCCAGACGCCGAAAAAGCGCGGCGGCCCTCGCCGGCACACGCCGCGCTTGGCGATCGCTGTAGCGCCCGCCCCTACTGGCCGGGACGGCCGGACCTCGTGCCGCCCGCCTCCGACGCTCCCTCGGCGCCCTCGGTCACGTCGGTAACTTCGTACTCGCGCCGGTATTCGCGCAACTGGTAGACCTTGACCCCCTCGTCCGTTCCCGCCACCACCTCGCTCCTGCGCCCACTGCTCAGGTAGCCCAGGGTCCCGGCCTTGCGGCCCACCGTCACATCGTTGATGTTGGGGCCCTGCTCTTCCTCCTCCGCCGCCACCGCCGCCACCCCCTGCGAGGGGGCCACGGCGATGTGCCAGGCCAGCACACCGGCCGCGGCCGCCAGCATCACCGCCGCGGCCCACAGAGCCAGATCGCGCGCGGACATGGGCATAGCTGGTCACCGCCCCCCGTCGGGATGAGGGCATTATAGGCCCGCCCGCACCGCCTTGTCAAACTGCCCCCTCCAAGTCCAACAGCATCTGCTTCCACTCCAGGCCTCCGCCGAAGCCGGTGAGCCTGCCGTTGGCCCCCACCACCCGGTGACACGGTATGATGATGGCCACGGGGTTGCTGCCCAACGCCTGCCCCACGGCGCGCGCCGCCCCCGGCCGCCCGACGCGCCGGGCAATCTCCCCGTAAGTGGCCGTCTCTCCGTAAGGGATCTTGCGCGTCTCCTCCAGCACCTGCCGCTGGAAGGGGGTCAGCCCCGACAGGTCCACCGGGGCGCTGAACTCCAGCCGCTCGCCAGACAGATAGCGACGCATCTCGCGCTCGACGAGCCGCAGCACGCGCCGCGACGCCCGCAGCCAGGCGCCGTTGCTGCGCGCACCGTCCACGGCCTCTCGCCACGTTTTCTGGGGCAGCCCGCAGCGGCACACGCCCCGCTCCGTTGCCTCCACGAAGACCCAGCCGGCCTGAGTCGGGAAGGCGTAGTGCATGCAGCTCTCCGAGGGCAGCAACAGCCGGCCCCGCCTGTGCCAACGGCGGGGCCGACGCCCGTACTAGGTTGGGGCGGCCGCTCTACTTCCGCAGCCGCACCGTGACCACGTCTCGCGACAGCTCGCCCGCCAGCACATGGCCGACGCTGAACACCACATGGTGTCCCTGTGCGGCCCGCTCCATCTTGGCCCGGAAATCGGCCGCGCCCTTGACCGCCGCGCCGTTCACCTTGAAGATGAGGTCACCCGAGGTGAGACGACCACGCGCGGGGCTGTCGTCCTCTACCTCCACGACCACGACCGCGCCCTCGCCCGCGATGCCCAGCGCCTCGGCTTGCTCGGTCGCCAGCGCGCGCACTCCGATGCCCAGAGCGGTGGTGTCGGTCGCCGCCTCCTCCGGCTCCGAACGCTCGGCCGTTCGTCCGCCCAGGTGCTCGGCCGGCGGCTCGCCCAGGGTCACGCGCAGGTTCTTCTCCGTCTTGCTCAGATTGCCTTGCTCGTCAATCTTGGTCCGCACCACCACTGCGTCCACCGTGTCGCCGGGCGGCGTGGAGATCACGATGTTCTCCAGGTCCTCGGTCCGCCGGATCTCCCGTCCGGCAAAGCGGATCAGAATGTCCTCCGGCGCTATCCCCGCCTTGGCCGCCGGCGAGCCGTCCTCCACGTCCACCACCAGCACCCCCGTCTGCTCGCCGAAGAACTCCCGGTCCTCCGGCGTGGGCTCGCGGTAGCGAATCCCCAGGTAGCCCCGAGCCACGCGCCCGTGCTCGATCAGTTGCGGCACGACCTCCCGGGCCTTATTGCTCGGGATGGCGAACCCAATGCCGGCGCTGCGCGGCACCGGGCTGGCCGACTGGATGGCCACGTTGATGCCGATTACCTCGCCCCGCATGTTCAGCAGCGGCCCCCCGCTGTTGCCCGGGTTGATGGCCGCATCGGTTTGCAGCAGGTCGCCCACCCGCAGGTAGTCCGTCTCGCCGGGGATGGTGCGATGCTTGGCGCTCAACACCCCCAGCGTCACCGTCCACCCCTGCCTGAAGGGGCTGCCGATGGCCATGGTGAGGGCGCCGATCTTGGTGGCGTCGGAGTCCCCCAAGCTGAGCGTCGGCAGGTCCTGGGCCTCGATCTTGATCACGGCCAGCTCCGTCTTCTTGTCCGTGCCCACCACCTCGGCCCGATACCGACGCCCTATGCCGCGCGCGTCGAAGAGCTGCACCCAGATGTTCCGCGCTTCCTCCACCACGTGGTTGTTGGTCAGGATGTAGCCCTCCGGCCTGATGATGAAGCCCGTGCCCAGGCTGGGGATGGGCATGCGGGGCGTGCGGCGCTCGTCCCCCTCGGGCGGCTCCCAGGGGAAGAGGCGCTCCCAGCGCCTCAGCATCTCCTCCAGGTCCGCCGCCCGTCGGGGCGCGGCCCGCTCCGCCTCGATGTTCACCACCGCCGGGCGGGCGTTCTCGGCGATACTGGTGAACGCCCCCTCGATGGCCGCCAGGGCGGTCGGTACCTCCACGTTCGCCCGAGTGCTGGCCGGGCGGTACCAGGCCATGGTGATGACCACGCCCACCAGAATGCTCAGCAGGATCAGTATCAGATGGGAGTGTACGTGCCTACTGTCTGACCAGCGAGTGCTCATGCGCAAGCTACCTCCTTGAACCCGTCCCTCGCGCCTGACCTCTGGGCTCTGCTCCTTTAGACGCGGACGGGCCCTGTCCGGTTCGCGTGACCACTGTCACCCAGCCTACAGGGCCTCGTCCAGCTTGGCGGTCAGCGTCTCCTCCGGCATGTAGCCGATGAAGGTCTCAGCTACCTCGCCGTCCTTGAACAACAGCAGCGTGGGAATGCTGCGGATGGCAAACCGGCCCGCCAGGTCTTGCTCCTGGTCCACGTCCACTTTGCCCACCGCCAGCCTGCCCTCGTACTTCTCAGCAATGGCCTCCACCACCGGCGCCACCATCTTGCACGGCGCGCACCAGTCCGCCCAGAAGTCCACCAACACGGGCAGCGACGATTCGATCACCTTGCCGTCGAACTCGTCCTTCGTGAGCTGCTGAATCTCGGCCATTACAGCCGTCCTCCTACCCGCCCAAGCTGTTGCTTACCGGCGCATTATAGCCCAATCACGCCGCGGAATCAAGCCCGGCATCTCACCCGTGTATACCCGCCTCACACGGCCTTTTCTGGGGCCTGGACAGCACTGCGGAGGGGGCAACCGCACCACGCAAACGGCACAGCGGGGCAGGCTGCCCCAACCTGCCCCGCCGAAGTGTACGACCGACTCCGCCCGCGGCCCTACGGGAAGC
>JBHIEF010000089.1:0-16286 GCA_046760465.1 Armatimonadota bacterium
GTACGAGTCGGCGGAGCCGATCGAGGCCGGGCCGGTGCGCGTGGCCAGTCGGCGGGTCAAGCTGCCGGCGAAGACGTTCGCGTCCCTGGAGGAGGCCGAGCAGGCCGTGGCCGATCTGGAGGGCGAGCTGGAGCGCCTGCGCAAGCAACACGGCGCGAAGGGTTCGATCTACTGGGTGAACGCGCGGTTGGAGCGTGGGCGGGCGGCGCTGGAGAGCATGCGGACCGGCGAGCCGCAGCCGCCGGTGACGGCCGATATGTGGGCCCTGGGCCTCGGCGAGGTCGGCCTGGCAACGGCGCCAGGCGAGATCTTCTGCGAGATAGGTCGGGCCGTTAAGGAGGGCTCTCCCTTCGCCCACACCATGTTCCTGGGCTACACCAACGGGTCCATCGGGTATGTGCCGGTTCCGGAGGCGTACCCGGAGGGGGGCTACGAGGTCAGCCACGCCTCGAGGGTGGGCCCGGAGGCGGCGGGGATGGTCACGGATACGGCCCTGGGGCTGCTGCGGAAGGTGAGGGGAAGGCGGGGGCGGTAGACGGCCTAGCCGTTCAGCCGGCCGTGCTCCAGCCCGGCCTTGATGTAGCGGATGGCGTTGTCGCGGTAGCGGTCGGTCACGGTGGTGATGGGTGTGGCCGAGGGGAAGAGCATCGTGCCCTGCTTGCCGCCGCGGCAGATGGCGTCGGCGACCATCTGCTCCACCTCGTCGGGCTCCGCGAATTCCAGGTGGCGGAACTCGATGTTGCCCATGAGCACCATGCGGCCGTAGGCCCTGCCCTTGGCGTCGGCGAAGTCGAGGTCGCCGTCGGGCGGCGGCTCGCAGGGGTCGAACATGTGGGCGCCCATGTCCATGACCCGCTCCAGCAGGTGGTTCACCTTGCCGTGGCAGTGGACGTGCGCGTAGCAGCCGTGCTCGCGGACGAGCTGGATCAGCGGCCGGTCGTACTTCACCACCAGGCGATCGTAGAGGTCGCGCGACATCATGGGTGGCGTGGCCTGTTCGGAGCCGCCGAACCAGTAGACGGGCCCGACGCCATTCTTCAGGAGCCAGAACAGCCTCTCGCGGATGCGCTCGGCGTGGGTGGCGACGAGCTCCTCGACGAGGGCCGGTTCGGCGCGGCACCACTCCAGGAAGTGGCCAAACTCGAACATGCGACCGGTGGACACCAGCGGCGTAGAGACGCCTATCTGCATGAGGCCGCGCTCGCCCAGGCGGTCGCGGTCGGCGAAGAAGGGCGCCAGATCGGGCGGGTCGAAGCGGTAGGGCACGGACAGTATGCGGGCGACGTCGTCCTTGTCCTTCAGCAGTGGCTCGGGGTACCAGCCGGTTGACACGCCCGCGTGGCTGAGTTCGGTGGTGTGCAGGTCGCCCCGGGGAGTGCGCACGCGGAGGCGGACGGTGGTCTTACCGTTGGTGGTCTGACGCGATTCGACCTCGATGTACTCCGGCGGAATGAGCATGAAGCGTCGGTCGAAGATGGGCCCGAGGGTCCCCGTGCCCACGATCACGTCGCAGTGCTGGGCGCATAGCTCGGCGAGCTGGAGGTAGTTGTCCTCGCCGCGCCAGCCGCTGGGCGGCTCGGGCGGGGGCCAGTTGCGCGGGTCCCAGGGGATGGGCGGGAAGATGGGCACGCGGTCGCTGGGCTGCCAGTTGATGGTCCTGAGAAGCCTCTGTGCCGACGGCCCGGTGTCCTGCATCAGTCATCCTCGGTCTGCGGCATCGGGGCATGCCCTCTCGAGAGCGGTCTTCCCCCCAAGCGGGCCGACACCTGCCGCGGAACCCGTGCTCCGACGGCACCTCGACGGGGCCTTGGCGGACGGAGGCTCCCGTTGACAAATGACCGCCCAGCGGGTATAGTGGGAACAGAACCGAAGGGCTGGCGAGAAAGGACGGTGATGGTGGGACGAACATGCGTCAGGTGTGGCCTACGTGTGGTCAACCAGTGCAGGCCAAACGACTAGGCCGAAGCGAGAGGATGAGGAGTGCATGACGCGTAGTAGAAGTGGGTTTACTTTGATTGAGCTCCTGGTAGTTATCGCCATCATCGCAATCCTGGCAGCCATCCTATTCCCGGTGTTCGCCAAGGCCAGAGAGAAGGCGCGCACGGCGTCGTGTCTGTCCAACGTGAAGCAGATCACGCTCGCCTTCATCATGTACAGTAACGACGCGGACGAGGCCTTCCCGGCAACCGGCTTCAACAACCCGGGGGGCAACTGGCCGTGGACGATCTGGACGGACTACGGCTGGGGCAGCGTGTTCTTCGACCCCATTCAGCCCTACATTCGCAACGTGGACCTGCTGCACTGCCCGTCGGACGGGGACCGCGACCGGTGGGACGACTGGCGTCGCCCGCCCCTGAGCTACGGCTACAACGAGTACCTTTACGACGCCAACCGGGGCCTCTACAAGCTCGGCGCCTTGAGCGGAGTGGCCGCGGGCGAGGCGAGTATCGCCATCATCGGGGAGTGCTACAGCACCGGTATCTTCAACGACTGGGACGGTGGCTGCGGGGCGACCGACGGCATGGGTCGCATCCGCTACGACCACTACAACCCGTGCCGCAACCGGCACATGGAGGCGCACAACTACAGCTACGTCGACGGGCACGCCAAGATCCTGAAGAGGTCAGAGGTAATGCACGACGACGGTGCCAACCGGCAGTGGCCCGTGGTGAATCCCCGCCACCTGCCCGGGCCGTAGCCGCAAGAAGCGAGACCAGACGAGGGGGCGAGCCCAAGTGCGGCTCGCCCCTTTTTCTTTGGCCGAGGCTGGCGCGGCGCGGTGTCGGAGTGGACTCAGCGGCGGCGCAGTCTGGCGGAGAGCCAGTTGGCCTCGTCGCAGATGATCCCGTCGCCGGCGTCGGTGACGACCAGCCGGAGCACGTGGGCGCCTGCGACCGGCACGCGAACGGCACGGCTGCCGCGCAGGCCGTGCATGACGGGGCTTTCGTAGGCCAGCAGGTCGTCCGTGTAGACCTGGAAGACCACGGTCCCCCGCGCCTCGGCGGCGGCGATGGTGGCCCGGAACAGGTCGTAGGCGCCGTCGAGGCGATAGACGATCTCCGAAGAGGCGTGCGTGCCGATCCCCTTGGGGCAGACGACCGCCCCCAGGCGCAGCCGGCGCTCCTCGATGTCCGCATCCCGCCGCGGCAGGCCATCGTTGTTGGGCGTCCAGCCGGCGCTGCCGCTCTCCCAGGGCAGGTCGCTTAGCCAGACCCACTCGCCGGGCTCGTCCGGCTCTATGGCGGGGCTCGGCGGAGGGGGTGGGGGCCGGGGCAGGGACACCACCTGCGTCTCAGCGGGAGTGCCGATGATGGACTTCAGGTCCTGTCGCGGTCGCTGGCGCAGGGCGTCGCGGAGCCCGGTGAGTGTGGTCAGGACAGCCTGGTAGTCCCGGTCACCGTCGTCGGCGAAGACGCTCTCCCCACAGCGGCCCCAGCCTCCGGCCTTGCGGGCCAGGGGCGCGATCAGCATGCGGCTCTGGCGCACGTCGTGGCGGTTGAGGCTCAGCCACCAGGTGCCGTGGGCGCCGTCTCCCTCGCCGTGACAGGTGGCGCAGCGGCGGCCGTAGACCTCGCCCAAGGGCTCGGCGTATTGGTCGGTGAAGATGTTGCGGTCGTGCCAGGTCCAGCGGTAGTCGTCGTAGTAGACGCCGTTGGCGTCAACCCAATTGATGAGTGCCAGCCATTCGTCCGGCGCCAACTTGACGTCGTGGTGGCCCTCGCGCAGCAGGCGCGTCAGGGGCGAGGAATGGGAGCCGTAGGAGAAGGGCCTGGCGGGGAGGACGTCGGCCGGGTTGTCCCAGCGCATGGCGTTGGCGACGTTGAGGTAGGGCACCAGCTCCCGATAGGCGACGGAGAACCTGGCCGTCAGGTCGTCGGTGAGGATTACGGCGTTGCTGGTGCGGTCGTACGCGTGACAGGATATGCAGCGGTCGTTCAGGATGGGCTGCACGTCACGCAGGAAGCTCATGGTGTGCAGGCCCCAGGGCGGCGGCTGGGGGCGATCGGGCGGTCGGCGTGCGGCGAGTGCAGCCCGGCTCGGCGGCGCCGTGGTCCGCGGCTCATGGCAGCCAATGCAAGTGCGGGTTTCGCCGGGCTTGAGGCACACGACGCTGCGCATGCGCTGGATCTCCAGTTGGTCGGCGTCGAGCACCTCGAAGTAAACGGGCCGGTTGGCGGGCACGACGAAGTGGGCGGAGCCGTCGGCCTCGATGGGCACGGTGCCGAAGATGCGCTTGACCGTGTAGATGGAGGTGAGCGAGACCTTGATGACGCCGCCCGTGGGAACGCTGACTCGGGGCACGTCCTCCAGTACGCGCAGGTAACTAGCCGCACCCGCGGGGACGCCGTCCAGGCCCCGGTAGACGTTCACCAGAAGGAGCGTGGCGTCGGTGTCAACCTCGCGCGCGTCGGCTCCGGGCGGTGGCGGGGGCAAGGAGCGCGGCGTGGGTCGCCGCACGACGGGGACCGGCTCCGCGCAGGAGATGTCCCAGTCGCGGTAGACGAGGGCCAGGTTGCCGTGTCGGTCACCCACGTAGAGACCCCAGGTCCACTCCAGCCAGGGCAGCACCGTCGGCGTGTAAGAGCACAGGAAGGTGTCCTCAGACAGGGGCTGTGGGTCGGCGCACCAGCCCACGCGCGTGTCCTCGTTGGCCTCGCCCATCAGGGGGATGCCGGGGGTGAGGATCTCGATGGGCTCGGCGTAGTCTACACCGAGGGCGGGGTCAATCAGGCCGACGGGGCCATGGGTCTGGCCATGGTGGGCGGTGAAGAGGGCCATGACCTTGCGGCTGCCGGGCACGGCCCGCGGCCACATGAGCACGTTGGGGCGGATGGTGGTGTTGCCGTAGAAGGGTGCCATGTGGGTGCCGTCGGGGTGGATGGTGAAGAGCGAATGCAGGGAGGTGACCGACCGCTCGTTATACTCCCAGCGGTCGTAGATGATGCGGCCGTCCGGCAGCACCGAGGGGTTGAAGTCGTTGAAGAGGTTGAAGCTGATCTGCTGAATGCCGGAGCCGTCAGCCTCCATGGTGTGCAGCAGCGCGGCGTGGCGATCGCCCCCGCACATGACGTAGTGCTCGGGGCGATCGGAGGTGAAACCGATCTGTCCGTTGGGCAGGTAGAAGGGCTCGCAGTCGTTCTTGGGCCCGAAGGTCAGTTGGCGCAGTCCCCGGCCATCCAGACCGACCTCGTAGAGGTGGTAGCTCTGGTCGCCGCGCCACTTGTCTGAGCCGTTGCCGAAGGAGAAGAGCAGGCGCCGGGCGTCCCAGTGCAGACATATGTCGCGGTAGATGCCTTCGCCGAGCGAACCAGCCACCGTCCGCAGCTTGCCGTCGGGCCGGACCGGCGACAGGGCATGGATGGCGCCGCCCGGGCGGTTGTAGAGGTGGTGGGCGTCCATGTAGGGCTGCTCGGAGAAGTACGGCTTGCGCTTGATGAAGAGCAGCTCATCGAAGGCGAGGCGGCGCAGCAGCAGTCGGTCGCGCAGCGCCGAGGCCTGCTCGAACAGGTCGCGCCAGGCGTGTATCGGGCCGGCGGCGGGGGGCATCTGGGGGAGAAGGTCGGCGTGAGTGCGGCGGAGGCGTCGGAGCTGCGCTTCTGCTGGCTCGTCGGGAGCGTCGCGGAGGATCTTGGCAACTCCGTCGAGGATCGGGGCGATTCGCTCCACATGGGTGAGGAGCGGAACCCGGTATGTCATCCCGTCCGCCTCGAGTGTGAGCAGCAGCAAGGCCCCGCCGGGGCCATCGAGAGGCACCGAGAGCGCGACAGTTGCCTTTTCTGCCAGCCCGATGCTGACCTGATGCCGGAAGAGCTCTCGCGTATCGTCGGGGGTCAGAAGCTCGACGCGGAGGCCAACGTCCACACGCTTGGGGCCGGCGCCGGCAAGCTCCAGCGTGAGGTCGTTCTGGCCTGGGCGCAAGTCCAAGGGCGCCTGCAGCCGAAGGCCAAAGGGCGCAGGCTGCGGGCGGAACTGACATAGCCTGTCAAAGCGGCGCTCGAAGCCGTGGTACCACTGGTCGTGCCCGCCACCGCCCGGATGATGGTAACCGACCACGACGTCGCCCGGCTTGATCTCCTCGTCCTCAACCTCGCCGGTCGGTGCGACGCGCTCGACGGCAATCTCGCCGGCCTGCACGCGCAGGCATACGCGTCCCTTTGCGTCGTCGCGCGGAAGCAAGGTGGCGGGGATGGGGTTGGGCCATTCCACGACCTGCCCGGATTCGAGAACGGGGAAGACGGGGAGGTCCGACTCGCCCTCCAGGCGCTGGCAGATGGCCTCCCAATCGTCAATGGCGCGCAGCGTCTCGCGGAAGTACCAGTCGCGCTGCACCACCTCGGGCACGGACGGGGCGGAGGCCGAGGGCAAGGCGGCAAGCGCTGCGGTGGCCAGGGCCAGGCCGACGGGCATGCGCTTCCGGAGATGAGCACCGACGCGAGCCATTCTGGCGCGCTCCGCTGTCCTTGACGAGCCCATTGTGTCTTCGATTCGACGGCGAGACGAGGCGCTCCTGCTAGAGGGTGGGCACAGGCCAGGCGGCGGGAGGGAATTGCCCCTGCGGCAGGAACTATCAGGGCCCCGTGGCGCAGCGGGCAAGCACGTCGCGGGTAGACTGGCCGACGGGAAAAGGAGGGGTCAAGATGAGTGCAGCCAGTACGGTGGCGCAGCAGCTCAAGCCGGGGAAGCTGTTGATAGATGGCGAGTGGCGCGAGGCGATCTCCGGCAAGACGTTCGAGACGCTCAACCCCGCTACTGAGCAGCCCTTGACTACGGTGGCGGACGGGCAGGCCGAGGACGTTGACGCGGCCGTGGCCGCCGCGCGGCGGGCCTTCGAGAGCGGCCCGTGGAGCGAGATGACGGCGCGGGAGCGCGGGATGATCGTGCACCGCATCGGTGAGCTGGTGATGGAGAACGCGGACGAACTGGCCGAACTGGAGGTCCTGGACAACGGCAAGCCCCTCCAGGAGGCCGCCTCGGGCGACGTTCCCTTCTCGGCCGCGACCTTCTTCTACTATGCGGGTTGGGCCGACAAGGTGCACGGCGAGACCATCCCCGTGGATGGGCCCTACTTCAACTACACGCTGCGAGAGCCCATGGGAGTGGTGGGGCAGATCATCCCCTGGAACTTCCCGCTGCTCATGGCGGCCTGGAAGATCGCGCCGGCGCTGGCCACGGGCAACACGGTGGTGCTCAAGCCGGCGGAGCAGACGCCGCTCACCGCGCTGCGCCTGGGGGAGCTGTGCCTGGAGGCGGGCGTGCCGCCTGGAGTGGTCAACATCGTGACGGGCTTTGGCCTCACGGCCGGGGCGCCGCTGGCGCAGCACGAGGACGTGGACAAGGTGGCCTTCACGGGGGAGTACATCACCGGCCAGGAGATCATGAAGTACGCCTCCGGCAACCTGAAGCGCGTGTCGCTGGAGTTGGGCGGGAAGTCCCCCAACATCGTGTTCGCAGACGCGGACATGGAGGCGGCCGTGGAGGGCGCCATGAAGGCCATCTTCTTCAACCAGGGGCAAGTCTGCTGCGCCGGCTCGCGCCTGTTCCTGGAGAAGAGCGTCCACGACCAGTTCGTGGACCAGTTGGCGACGCACGCCTCCAGCCTCAAGGTGGGCGACCCGCTCGCGGCGGACACGGAGATGGGGGCGCAGATCTCGCAGGAGCACCTGGACAAGATCCTCAGCTACATCTCCATCGGGCAGGAGGAAGGGGCTCAGCTAGCGACGGGCGGCCAGCGCCTGGGCCGAGACGGCTACTTCGTCCAGCCGACAGTGCTCACCGGCGTCAGCAACGAGATGAGGGTGGCTCAGGAGGAGATCTTCGGGCCGGTGGTGGCAGTCATCCCCTTCAGCGATGTGGACGAGGTAATGGAGATGGCCAACCGGGTGATCTTCGGCCTGGCCGGAGCCGTCTGGACCAGGGATGTGAGCAAGGCGCATGAGCTGGCGCGACGGCTGCGTGCGGGCACCATCTGGGTCAACTGCTACAACACTTTCGACGCGGCCTCGCCCTTTGGCGGCTACAAGCTCAGCGGGTTCGGGCGCGAGCTGGGCAAGCACGCTCTGGAGCTCTACACGCAGGTCAAGAGCGTGTGGGTGGCCCTGTAGCGTCCGTCGCCGCGCGCACGCAGCGGAGTCCAGCATTATGGGCAGACAACGTCCGGAGGGGGCACTCACATGGCACAGGACGACTCGATGGGTAGGCGCAAGTTCCTGAGGCAGTCGGCAAAGGTAGCCGCGGGCCTGGGGCTCGTGGGCGCGGGCTCGCGGGTCCGCCTGAGGGCGCAGGCAGAGGGCGCGGTCGGGGCCAACGAGCGGGTGACCATGGCCACCATCGGCTGCGGCGGCATGGGCAACGCGCACCTGAGCGCCCTGCTCAGGCTGAGGGAGCAGGGGCTGGTCAACATCGCCGCCGTGTGTGACGTGTACCAGCCGCGGGCGGAGGCGGCGGCACAGCGGACGGGCGGGAAGGCCTACACCGACTACCGCGAGCTGCTGGAGAAGGAGGACCTCGACGCCGTCAGCATTGCCACGCCCGATCACTGGCACTCGCGCATAGCCATAGACGCGGCCGAGAGCGGCAGGGACGTCTACTGCGAGAAGCCCATGACCCATTGGCGGAAGCTGTCGGAGGCCAAGGGCATCGTGGAGGCCATCGCCCGCAACAAGCGCGTCATGCAGGTGGGCACACAGGGAATGTCGGACAGCATCTGGGAGCAGGCGGCCGAGTACGTCAAGCGAGGGGAGCTGGGGGACCTGATCCACGCCCAGGCCAGCGACATGCGCAACGGGTACATCGGGCTCTACGATCCGCTGCGCAAGGACGACAACCTCAAGCCGGGCGAGAATCTGGACTGGGACATGTGGCTGGGCCCAGCCCAGAAACGGCCGTTCTACCCGGGACGCTTTCTCGCGTTCCGCGTGTTCTGGGACTACTCCGGGGGGGTGTGCACGGACTTCTTCCCGCACATCCTGACGCCGCTGGTGCGTACCATGGGGCTGACCTTCCCCAAGCGGGCGGTCGCCTCGGGGGGGCTGTACCACTACGAGGATGGCCGGGAGACGCCCGACGTGCATAGGCTGACGCTGGAGTACCCGGAGGGGCCCTCCGTGCACTTGCTGGGAGGCGTGGCCAACAACACGGGTCTGCCCATGCTCATCGGGGGTTACGAGGCCACACTGAGCTTCGGCGGGCCGGGCGCGATCATTGACCGGCAGCCCCCTGCCAAGGACAAGGAGCGCATCGAGATCAAGCGGGAGCGGGGGGCGTCGCTGGACGAGCACTTCAAGGACCTGCTGAACTGCGTCAAGACGCGCGAGAAGCCACGCAGCAACGAGGTGCTGGGCTACTACGTGATGACCGCGCTGCACATGGGGGTCAGGTCGTACCTGAACAGGGGAGTGTACGAGTTCGACGCCGAGGAGGAGAGGGCGGAGCGGGTCTAGCCCTCCGGCGGGGGCTGGTCCTTCTGGGGCGCCGAGGCCCGCTCCCAGTCCACCTTGGCGGTGGCGTGCATCAGAATGGCCAGGGTGATGATGGATCCGATGGTGATGGTCAGGCCGGTGTAGCCCTTGAAGAAGAACGCGTACGAGAACAGGACCAGGAAGAGCAGTTGCGAGGGTGCGGCGATGGCCAGGGTGAAGGTGGGGCCGGCGATGCGCATTAGGTAGGTGCTGGCCAGGAGCACCGAGGTGAGGGCGGCGATCAGGAAGGCCAGGTTGATCTCGATGTGGTCCACCAGGTACGAGAACAGCAGGTGGAACGCAAAGAAGGCCGCCGAGACGAAGAAGTAGTGCATGGGATGCATGTTGCGGTCGCGCACCACGCCGACTATCACCATCACGGCCAGGAAGAACAGCAGGCCCACCGGGGCAAAGAAGCTGATGCGGGAGGCCAGGGGGCCGGGGTTGAGCTTGCCCGGCATCTCGATGGCGGGCTCGAACGGGGAGATGACGCTCTTGAACTGCCAGACCAGCTTCCAGCCACCGTCGAGCTTGTCCTTTCCGGTGGGCGATAGGGTGGGGAAGTCGAAGCCGTCGAAGTCAGTGTTGACCGTCAGCGTGAAGTTCTTCACCCGCGAGACCTGACTGCCGAAGCTGTAGCTCCAGGTGTTCATTCCCCGCGAGGAGTAGCGCAGGCGGATGGTGGCCTTCTGGCCGGCGGGCAGGGGGAGGCGCTGCACCACGCCCTGGCTGAAGTCGCCGCTGGGCACGGCCTCCTTGCCGTTGGCCGAGAACAGGAAGTCGTCGTAGGTGGCTCGCGGCGAGGGCAGATAGGCCTTGGCAATGAGAACCGGTTGGCGGGAGTAGGAATGGCTGACGGTGTAGGTGGCGTCGAAGTCCACCTCATACGTTCGGTACCAGAGCAGGCCCTTGCGGCGCAGGTCCAGACGCAGGTTGACGACGATGTCGCTGGAGTCGGGCTCCAGGTCGTGCCTGACTGTCCTGCTTTCCTCGCCGCGTTTGGCGGGAGGTATCGTCTCCTCGACGGATAGCATCGGCGCGGACTGCTTCTGCGGCGCCCCCCACAGGGCCGCCACCTGCGACTCCAGGCCCTCATAGCTGGTTGACGAGCGCATGTGAATGGCGCCGCCCAAGGTGATCCAAGCTGCGGTGGCGCCTATGAAGATGAGGAACAGAGCCGCGATACGGTTGGCGTTCATGCCAGCTCACCCCTTCGGCGCAGGCGCGGTGAATCGCACGCGGTGACTGCTGCCTACCTCTTGCTACGAGCCAGTGAGGCCCTCGGTTGCGGGTGTGTCTGGGGGTTGGACGAACGTGGGAGCAGTGTGGTTCCGGGGGCGGGGCCTAGCCCGGTGGCTCCTGGTAGGTGAGCTTGGTTGGGCGGGCGGCGAGCTTGCCATCCATGACGGCGCGGTGGTCGAGGAACCACTTGTGGTGGATGGGATCCAGGTTCTCCTCCAGCCACTTCTGCGCCTCGTCGCCCTCGCCCAGCAGCTTGCCTAGACAGTAGTACTCAACGATGGCGGCCTGGCGCTCCGGGTCCGTGGGCAGGGCATAGTCCCATTCGAGCGTCTCGCCTGGGGGCTTGAGCAAGGCCTGCTTGCTCTCTGCCATCTGCTGCCGCAGGAGCCAGCGGCACTCGGACGTGCCATCCACGTAGCGCGCGTTTCGGTACACGAGGACGTAGGGCAGCCAGGGCGAGGACACGTATGCACAGTGGAAGTAGGCGAAGGAGTCGTCGCCGGAGACCATGTCCTTGAGGCCGTCCCCGTTGACGTCCTTGGCTTCAAACGAACCGGCGTGGCCGCCGTCAAAGGTGCCCAAATGGCGTAGCCGGCGCCCAAGCGAGTAGATGTACAGCGTCGAGCAGCAGTGCGCCCCACCGGAGAAGTAGTCTAGCACCAGGTGCGGCGGCAGGCCCCCGCCGGGCTCGAGCACCTCGGCGCTCACCCAACCCTCGAACGCGAACTGCCGCACCAGACGGCCGTCGCGGGTGATCTTAAGCTCGCACGTGCCGGGCCAGGCCGGGTGTTCCCACGTGACCGTGTAACCGGCTGCCTCCAGCGTCTCGATCTTGACCTCCTCGGGGGGCTCTTCCGCGGCTGGCTGCGCTTCCTCCTCAACTGCGACGACGCTGCTAGCTGGCTCCGGGGCGACAGGTGGGGGCTGCGCCGGCGGGCGGGGGCATCCGCACGCGGCGAGCAAGACAGACAATGCGCCTAGTAAGACGTACCGAGTCAACCCATCCTCCCGCGGTGGCCGGCGCCCTAGAGCCCCATGGACTCGATCCAGAACAGGAGGCCGATGATGGCGGTGGACATGGGGATGACGACGACCCAGGGATTGACGCGCAGGACCTCCCAGAGCGTCTTGTCGCCGATGTAGCCCAACCTGGAGAGCCGCGCGACGCTCGGCCGCACCTGGGCGAAGATGAAGGACCCGACGAGCATGCCCAGCAGGCCGCCCACCAGGGCGTCGAGGCGGCCCTCAGCGACGGCGCCGACCGCGGTGCCCGGGCAGTAGCCGAGCAGTCCGAAGCCCACGCCGAAGATGAGGCCGCCGATGACCGTCTTGCCGAAGCCGGCTTCGATGACGTGCAGGCGCGCCAGGCCCATCGAGCGCAGGGCGTAGACGCCGACGGCGCCGACCACCACGGCGGTCATCATCACCTTGACCACCAGCAGGTCCCTCAGCAGCAGCGTGCTGACGATGACGTCGTAGCTGGTGACGCCGGCGCGATGGAGCGCCAGGCCGAACATCAGGCCCAGGGCGAGGCCGGTGAGTCGTTCGGCTCCCGCGTTATTGGTGGCGTCGGTCTTCACTGAGGCGCACCTCCCGGCGCGTAGATGAGCATGGCCGTGGCGATGCCGCCGACGAAGAAGCAGATGGCGGCCAGCCAGCCCGCGACCGACATCTGGAGCGTGCCGGTGATGCCCTGGCCGCTGGTGCAGCCGCCGGCCCATCGTGCCCCGAAGGCGATGAGCACCCCACCCACGAACGCAACCAGCAGACGGGGGGCTATGGCCCCGCCGAAGCTGCCATGCCAGAGGCTGGGCACCCAGCGCGGGGCGAACGCTCCCGAGGTCAGCGCAGAGACGAGGGCCCCCAGGAAGACGCCCAGCAGGAGCATGATCTGCCAGTCCACCTTGACGCCTACGTCCCGGTAGCACTCGTTCTGCTCGACGGCGCGTCGAGCGAAGGGGCGGGCGATCAGGCCAGACAGGCGCACGTAGGCTGTGGAGGCGCCCAACCCTCGGTCAGAGCTCAGGAAGGCCAGCCAACTGAGCACGCCGATGGCGCCCCCCGCGGCGTAGGGCGACCAACTGGGCGGCGTCAGGCAGCTCAGCAGGGCGACGAGCGCCGCTGATACGATCAGGAGCAGAAGCGATGCCAGCATGGACATGGTCTTCACCCCTAGTCCTCGGTGACGATCGGGCCGCCGGTGGCGGCCCACGCCATCATCGAGCCCAGGCAGTTCTCCACTTGCTGCACGTCGTTGCGGCGCAGGACCGAGGCGGCGACCATGGCGCGGATGCCGCTGCCACAGAAGCAGGTGATGGGTCGCTCGGCCGGCACCTCGGCCAGGCGTTGAGGCAGCTCGCCGACGTAGATGTTCACGGCGCCGGGTGGGTGCCCGGCGTCGAACTCGGACTTGCTGCGAACGTCCAGCAGGGCGAACTCGTCGCCCCGGTCCATGCGGTCCTTGAGCTTGCCGACGTGCACCTGTGGCAGCGTCTCAAACTCCCGGCCCGACACCTGCCAGGCGTGCATGCCGTTGTGCAGATAGGCAACGGCGTGGTCGTAGCCGATGCGGAGTAGGTGCTGCCTGGCCGTTCGGGCTTGCTCAGGGTACTCGACCACGAGGCCGATGGGCTGGTCGTAGGGGAGCAGGTACCCGGCGAACACGGGCACGGTGTCGAGGGGGATGGAGAAGCTGCCCGGGATGTGGCCGCCGCCGAAGGCCTCCGGATCGCGCACGTCCACCACCAACATCCCCTCCTCCATGGATGCGGCGAAGTCGTCGGCCGTGCATGGCTCGGGCTGGGCGGCTTCGCTGGCAGGTGGGGTGCCTTCGAGGTTGTACTTCTCCATGCGCCTGAAGTACGGCGCAATGTAGTGGTGCTCGGCCACCTTGAAGCGGACGAACTCGTCGCGATCGGTCATCTGTAGGATGCGGTTGTGCCTGCGCTCGTAGCCGATGGTCGAGACCTCCCGCGAGGCCATGTGGGCGCCGCAGACCGAGCCCGCACCGTGCGCGGGGTAGATCAGGACATGGTCGCCCAGCGGGAGCAGCTTGGCGAAGATGCTGTCGTAGAGCAGCCCGGCCACCTCCTCGGGGCGATCGGGGAAGAAGTCGGTCCGGCCTACGTCGCCCACGAACAGCACGTCGCCCGTGAAGACCGCCAGCGGCTCCTGGCTGAAGTCCAGATCGGCCATCGTGATCGAGATGCTCTCGTCCGTGTGGCCCGGCGTGCTGAGCACGGTGAGGCGCAGGCTGCCCAGATCGAAGCTGTCGCCCTCGGCCACGGGGTTGCCGTAGGTGAACGGCAGTTGGGAGCCGTGGTAGATCCGCGCGCCGGTTAGCTGCGCCAGCTCGACCGAGCCGATGGCGTAGTCCTCGTTACGGTGGGTCTCGAAGATGTGCGTGATGCGCGCGCCCTGTTCCCGCGCGATCGCCACGTAGACGTCGCAGTCGCGGCGCGGGTCAATGACGGCCGCGCGGCCGGCGTCGCCCAGGACGTAGGAGATATGTGCCAGCCCCGGTGAGTGCACTCGCTCCATGAACACGGTCTAGTCCTCCTTGCGCGGGGGAGGCCACGGATGGTGCTTGGTGGGCCCGGAGGCCGTTCGATTCGCTCGCGGCCGTCCGGGCTGCCGCGAGGCCACTTGTTCGCCCCACCCGACCCTCGTGCCTGCCGCGGACAGGTAGGGTGTGGCATAGAGGACAGATGGCCATGTGCCTCCACCGGCCGTGCGGCGCACGAGCCGCCCCGCGCGAACGGAGAGAGGAATGTCGGCGGGCGGACTGGAACTTCGTCCGTACCTCTCTGCGCAAGGGAGCAAGTGTCAATGAACATCGTGCTCATCATCGCCGACACCCTTCGCCGCGACCACCTGGGCTGCTACGGCGCGCGCGACGTGCGCACGCCGCAGTTGGATCGCTTCGCCGAGCAGTGCATGATCTTCGACCGCGCCTACTGCGCGTCGTTCCCCACCATGCCCACGCGCGCGGACATACTGACGGGCAAGTTCACCTTCAACTACCTGGGCTGGGCGCCGCTGCCGCGCGAGGAAGTGATCCTGCCCCAGGTGCTCTCCCAGGCGGGCTATCGCACCATGGCCGTGGTGGACACGCCCTTCTACGTCAAGAACGGCTACGGGTACGACCGCGGCTTCCACGACTTCCGCTGGATCCGTGGCCAGAGCAGCGACCGGGCCGACACCAACTACGAGCGGCGCTACGAGGAGGACTACTGCGCGCCCATGACGATGATGGCCGCCGAGCGCTGGCTGGAGCGCCACTACAAGGAGGAGTTCTTCCTCTACGTTGACACCTGGGACCCGCACGAGCCCTGGGACCCGCCGGCGCACTACGTGGAGTCCTACCTGCCGAGGTGGGACGGCACGCTGGTGGCGCCGGTCTACTGGGACTACCGCGAGCGGGGCCTCACTCAGCGGCAGATGCGCATCGCCCGGGCCTGCTATGCCGGCGAGGTTACCATGGTGGACCGTTGGACCGGACGTCTCATCGAACGCCTGGAGTCGCTGGGCCTGATGGAGGACACGGCCATCATCTTCACCACCGACCACGGGTTCTACTTCGGCGAGCACGGCTTCTTCGGCAAGGCCATGATGCAAAAGGGGGACTTCTACGGCGCGCCGCTATATGAGGAGATCACTCGTGTGCCCTTGCTGGCGTATGTGCCGGGGTACAAGGCCCGCCGCGTCGGCGGGTTGGTCTCCCTGCCCGATCTGATGCCCACGATTCTGGAACTGGCGGGGGCCAGGATACCGGACACGGTGCAGGGCCGGTCGCTGGTTCCGCTCATGCGCGGCGAGACCAACAGGGGCCGCGGCTTCGCAGTCTCCACCATGCCGCTGTACAATCCCGGTGATGTCACCAGGGTGGTGGACGCCTTCGAGCGCAGGGTCCACGCATACCTGCCGGCGACCATCACGACCCCGACGTGGTCTATGCTGTACTCCCGTGAGGGGCAGCCGGCCGAGCTCTACAACCTGAAGTCGGACCTCCGGCAGCAACGCAATCTGGCGAAGCGCAACCGGCGGGTGGTGCAGAAGCTGCACCGTCACTATGCGAGGATGCTCGCGGAGCTGGGCACCGAGGAGAAGCTGCTGGCGCCGCGGCAGAGGCTGTAGCCGCGCGGTTGATTGACTGGAAGGCTGGGCGGTGGGTATACTGGTGGAGGAGAGTGGGCCGGGCGGCCGCGTTCCGTCTGGGTGCAAGCCCAGGTGGGATGAGGAAAGTCCGGACTCCACAGGGCAGGGCGCTCGCGAAACGCGAGGCGGGGCGACCCGACGGACAGTGCCACAGAAACACACCGCCCCATGTGGGGCAAGGGTGAAATGGTGCGGTAAGAGCGCACCAGCGCCGTGGTGACGCGGCGGCTGGGCAAACCCCGCCCGGAGCAAGCCCGCATAGGAGGGGGAAGGGCCCCCGAGCCCAACGGAGTGGCCCGCTCCGAGACCCTCGGGTAGGGTGCTAGTGGGGCCTGGCAACAGGCCTCCCAGACAAATGGCCGCCGCCCTGCGGACGGCCGCACGTGCCGTTCGCAGGGGCACAGAATTCGGCTTATAGGCCCACTCTCC
>JBHIEF010000090.1:0-16256 GCA_046760465.1 Armatimonadota bacterium
TCGCCGGCTGGCGACCATCTCGCCCCATCACCTCCTGCCGCCAATTGCGCCCCGGCACGCCAGACTCCTTCTCCCCTGCCACGCGGAAGCCTCGGCGCGACAGGCCCCGCCCTTGACACCGCCGCCCCACTTCGGTAGAATCTTCGGGTCGCACGGGCGCGGCGCCGCTGCCGCTACTCGGTGGCCCCATCGTCTAGAGGCCCAGGACGTCGGGTTCTCAGCCCGAAAACCGGGGTTCGACTCCCCGTGGGGCTACCATTCTACCATCCGCTGGCCGCAGAATCCCAGGGGCGGAAGTGACGGTCCATGGTCTCCGCCAACGTCGGCTCCCTCAC
The DNA here is from genome assembly GCA_046760465.1 of Armatimonadota bacterium. Lineage (GTDB taxonomy): Bacteria > Armatimonadota > Zipacnadia > JAUWAU01 > JBHIEF01 > JBHIEF01. The sequence continues at coordinate 336 of JBHIEF010000090.1, forward strand.
CATTGAGGCCGCGCGCGGCGACCTTACTGAGTTCGAGGCCGATGCCATCGTCAACGCGGCCAACAACGCCCTGTGGATGGGCGGGGGCGTCGCCGGAGCCATCAAGCGCAAAGGCGGGGCCGAGATCGAGCGCGAGGCCGTGGCCAAGGGACCCATAGAGATCGGGGCTGCCGTTCACACCTCGGCCGGCTCCCTGCCCGCCCGCTACGTCATCCACGGCGCCGTGATGGGCACGGACCTGGTCACCGACGCCGAGAAGATCCGCGCGGCCACCTGGAGCTGCCTCCAGGTGGCCGATGAGCTCGGCCTGCGCAGCATCGCCTTCCCTGCCTTCGGCACCGGCGTGGGCGGCTTTCCGCCCGAGCAGGCGGCCGAGGCCATGGTCGAGGCCGTCGTCCGCTTCGCCGGACAGCCCTCCAGTCTACGGAGGGTGAGCTTCGTGTTGTTCAGCGAGGACGTCGAGCAGCCCTTTGCCCGGCGCCTACAGGTCCTGAGCGCCGAGCAGCCATAGGAGAGTCCGCTGGTGGTCCGCCGAGCCGGCAACGGTGTGGTCGTCGCCCTGCTGCTGTCCGCGTGTGTGTCGGCCGCCTCGGCCGCCGAGGGCCGCAAGCTCTCCGCCAGCGCTCGGCGCTACGTCGCCACCCGCGCCGAGACCAAGGCAGTCGTTGACCTGAGTCTGCGCGACCTGAAGGCCCGCCTGCTGGACCTCGGTGGCAAGGTGGTGGAGCTGAGCGGCACCATCACCGGCATTCTCTCCCGCAGCGGCCAATCGGTTGAGGGCAAGAAGGCCGTCACCTTTCTGCTCAAGTGCAGCCAGCAGGGCGGCAGCCTGTTCGTGGACTGCGGCGAGGGAATCCCCGAGGTGCGCGGCCGCAACCAGGTGCGCATCCTCACGCGCCTGGACGCCGATGAACCCACCCTCGCCCGCGTGCCCTTGCTGGCCATCGTCTCGGAACGCGACCTGCCCGCCTCCTGGCAGAAGCCGGACCGAGAAGCGCCTCCCCCGGCCGGCGGCAACGCACCCTCAGGAGCGGCCGGCGGCGCGGCCGTGCCCAGCGGCACGCCCGGCGTGGTCCCGCCTCAGAGCATCAGCATGGGCGGCTCTCGGCCAGGAACCACGCAGCCGGTGCAGCCGCCACGGCCCTCCGCCGACTGGTACCAGCGCGCCCTCATAGCCTACAAGGACTTCGTGGCCAGCTTCAACGAGAAGCTCACCGACCAGCAGCTCGATCTAATCGTGCGCTCCGTGCTCAAGTACAGCGCCGACTACGGCCTGGACCACCGCCTCGTCTTCGCTCTGTTGGCCTGGGAATCGTCCTTCAACCCGCGCGCCCGCTCGCACAAGGGGGCCATGGGCCTGGGGCAGCTCATGCCCGGCACGGCCAAGGCCCTGGGCGTAACCAACGCCTACGACATCGAGCAGAACATCCGCGGCTCCGTGCGGTACCTGGCCGATCAGGTGCGTCGCTATCAGGGACGCTCCAACCGCGATCAGTTCATGCTGGCCATCGCCTGCTACAACGCCGGCCCTGGTCGCGTGGCGGCCGCCGGGCACAAGGTGCCCAAGATCGCCGAGACCATTCGCCACGTCAACCGCGTCGGCGGCACCTGGCTGGACCTGCACCAGAAGGGCTACCCCTAGACCCCTCGCGGCCGCTCACCAACTCATGGCCGAGGTGAGACCAATGGCGGAAGGGCAGTGGGAGTACAAGATCGTCGAGGGTGCGCAGGATAGCGCTGAGCGTCAGCTCAATGAGGCCGCCGCCGAAGGGTGGGAGGCCTTCCTCATGTCCGCCGCCCCGGGCGTCCCCGTGGCCAGCATCGTGACCGTCCTCATCCTCCTGCGCCGCCCGAAACCCTCGTCCTGAGCAGCGGGAGGCAGCCGCGCACAGCAGTCCCCGCCGGACCTACTGGCCCGGTACGCTGATGGCCTCCTCCGGCCGTGCCGGGCGGGAGATGCGGCCGCGCAGAGCCGAGGCCAGGGCTCCAAGGGCAGCCACGGCCGCTCCCATCAGCAGGGCGTTGTGGAACCCGTGCACCAATACGTCCGGCGTGCCCGCCGCGGCCAGAATATCTCGCGCACGCCCGGCCACGCCCCCCGGCGCCACCGTAGCCGCCACCACCGCGCCGCTGACCGCGATCCCCATCACCTGCCCCACCACGCGCATGAGGGCCAGCATGCCCGCAGCCGTCCCCAGCCTGTCCTTGGGCACTGCCCCCATGATGGCACTGTTGTTGGGGCTGCCGAACATCCCCAAGCCGAAGCCGAACAGCATCAGCCTCGGCACTACGTCGGCCGCCTCGGCCTGGGTGCCCAACCGGCTCAGCCAGACTAACGCCAGACAGGCCAGGCTCATCCCCAGCACCGTCGGCGTGCGAGTCCCGATCCGATCCGACAGGGCGCCGCTGGCCGGTGACATCAAGGCCGTGCAGGCGGGCACGGAGGCGAGCACCAATCCCGCCAGGCGCGTCTCCATGCCCAATACCAGCTCCAGGTAGAAGGGCATCAGGAATACCATCGCCATGCCGGAGGTCGCTCCCAGCAGGCCGGCCGCGCTGGCGGTTGAGAACATGCGACTGCGGAAAAGGGCGAAGTCGAGCAGGGGATGCCTCTGCGCCACCTCCAGCACGGAGAAGAGCACCAGCGCCGCGCCGAAGCCGGCCAGCAGCCACAGGATGAAGGGGCTGGTCCAACCGCGCTCCTGCCCCATGCTCAGCGCCAGCAGCAGGCACCCCAGGCACGCCAGCAGCAGCACGGCCCCCAGAAAGTCGAAGCGCCCCGCCGTTGCCGGTTTGGCCAGGCCGCGCAGCGCGAACATGGCCAGCAGCACCGCGCAGATGCCGATGGGGACGTTGATGAAGAAGATCCACGGCCAGCCCAGCCGCGCCGAGCCCGCGATCAGCCCGCCCAGGGGCGGCCCGCTGACCAGCCCCGCCGACACCACTGCGCCGATGATGCCCATTCCCAGCCCGCGCTGACTGCCCGGGAAGACGGCGGTCACGATGGCGGGCCCGTTGGCCATCACCAGGGCGCTGCCCACGCCTTGGAGCACTCGGGAGGCTATGAGGTGGGAGGGGTCCTGCGACAGCCCACACAGCAGTGACCCCACGGTGAACAGCGCCAGGCCCGTGACGTAGACCCCGCGTCGTCCCAGCAGGTCGGCCAGCCGCCCCGCCGCCAGCAGCAGCACCGCGATGGTGAGAAGGTACGCCATGGCCACCCACTGGATGGTGGACCACTGGCTCTGAAAGTGCTCCTTGATCGTGGGCAGGGAGATGTTGACGATGCTGCCGTCCAGCGTGGCCATGTAGACGCCGATGGCCACCGCCAGCATCGCGCCCCACTTGCTGGGACCGGGGCCGGGCGAGTCGGTTTCCGCGAGGGGGGAGGGGATGCCGGTCACTCCTCTTGCGCGTGCCTTGGGCGCCAGACCCTTCGCTGGCCAATCCGCCTATCCTGCCTGTCGTCGCCAACCGAACCGGCGAGCCGGCGCGGACAGCGCCGGCGCGAGATCGGCCGACATCGTCGCACCCAGTGCGCCGCGGCCGCGGCTACAAGCAGCCCTTGAGAAACTCAACGCACTCCGGCAGGGCCTGCTCCGGATCGCCTGTAACCCCGCACTCCAGGGCCATGTACTTGTCGAAGCCGATGTCCTTCAGCGCCGCGAACGCTGACCTGAAGTCCGTGTGCCCCGTGCCGGGCTGCTGCCGGTGGCTATCGGCCAGATGCACGTGCGCGATCCAGTCGCCCGCCTCGCGGATGCTCTCGTCAATGCGCGGCTCCTCGATGTTCATGTGGTACAGGTCGGCCATGATCTTGACGCCCGGGCTGCTCACCTGCTCGGCTATCTCCACCGCGTCTCGCAGCCGCCGCCAGAAGTGCGTCTCCCCGCGGTTCAGTGGCTCCAGCAGCAGCAGCGTGCCGGCCTTCTCGGCGTGCGCACCCAGGTCCTCGACCAGCTTGGCCACCAGCAGCTTCTCCAGTTCGACGGCGCCGTAGAGCGGAGATAGGTCGGGCACGCGCGGTCCCCCGAAGATGGGCACGAAGATCAGGCCCACCGCGCCCAGGTCGCCGGCGATGGTGAGCAGCTCCTTGGCCTCCCGCACCGCGATCTCCCGCTCGCCGGGGTCCGAATCCAGCGGGCACCCGCCATAGCCTGCGCAGATGGTAGTCACGGGCAGGCCCGTCTGCTCGCTGGCCTTCTGCACGTCGCCGAGGATGTCCCTGAGCACTCGGCCGGGAATCTCAACGCCCTCGAAGCCGTACTCCTTCAGGTTCTCGAACTGCTCCAGCACGTCTTTGCCCGGCGCCAGCCCGAGCTGCGAGGCGATCTTCAACTGGCACACCAACCCTTCCCTGTGACCGGCGACGTTACGGGGGATTCAGCCCTCAGAACGGCTCTCCCAGGCACAAAGCGGCCACAGTATACGTAACGCCTCCTTCAGTGTCAAGCACGCCCAGGTCGCGCCAGCACGTCCGCTCCCGGCCGGGCCTTGATGCCCATCAGGCCGTCTGGTCCCTCGCGCTCTGCGCGCCTGGCCGGCAGGTTTGCGCCCGCTTCCGCCGAACGAATACGCACCGGGAGGTGCTACTTGATGCCGATACAGGTGACCGTCATGGACGGCCAGTGCTCCGGCAAGTTCCACCAGGTCGGGCAGGTGATCACCATCGGGCACACCACGCCCGCGGGCATGTGTTTCGGCGCCTGGAACGCCATCGCCCCCTACCTGACCGCCCTGCGCCACGGCGCCAACTTCCCCTGGGAGAAGGAGGAGGGCGTGGCCACGATCCACTGCCCCGATCCCAAGGGCATAACGCTCGAGCTCCGAAGAGTCCAGGAAGCGGAGCAGTGAGGCAGGACGCACCGACGGTGTGCCCCAGCCCGAACGCTAACTACCCGTAAGGAGGCTGATCGCAATGCCGTTGATCAGAGTAGACGGACCTCGCATTGACGATCTGGACCGCAAGCGCCAGTTGGCGCAGACGCTGACCGACGCCGCCGCCGGGGTTTACGACATGGACAGGGAGCATATCGTCGTGCTCATCCGCGAGAACGCTCCCGAGAACGTCGGCGTTGGCGGCCAACTGATCGCCGACCGACAGGCCGAGTAGGGGCGGGCTGCTCTAGGGGCTCAAGAGCGGGGAGCCCGTGGCTGGCTTCCCTTGCCGACTCCGAGCAGCAGCAGGGAGATCATCCCCAGCACGCCGGAGGCCAACAGCGGGAACCACACGGGCGCCAGCCAGGGCTTCGGGATCAGGAACAGGCAGTCCTGCGTGGACAGCGACGGCGGCCACCCGATCAGCACGTACAGCCAAACGTAGTAGAAGATGTCCCAGATGGCGAACGCGTAGAGGAAGGCGCCCAGCCGCTCGCGCCAAGTCCTGCCCACCAACAGCGCCAGCGTCACCAGCATGACGATGGTGGCCGCCTCGCGGCATTGCTCCGCGAAGATGATCCAGCTCGGCACGTGCTCGATGGCCTCCGGCGTCAGGTCCGCCGGCACCGGAATCCAGTCCAGGATCGCCCGGATGTACCAAACCACCGTGGCCTCCAGGTAGCCCATGGCCACGGCGAACGCGGCCAGCAGTGCCAGCCGCGCCCCCAGCGATAGCCGCCGCCGGCCAGGTGCGTTCACGGGGCCGAGAGCTCCTTCAGCAGTCTCAGGCGCCGCTGGAGCTTCTCGCGGGCGGCGGCCAGTTCCTCCCGCCGGGCCTCGCTCTTGGCCACCACCTCGGCCGGCGCCTTGGCGCGGAAGCCCTCGTTGCGCAGCTTCCCCTCCGTCGCCTTGAGGTCGCTCTCGACGCGGCCCAGCTCCCTCTCCAGACGCGCTATCTCCTGCTCGAAGTTCATCTCCTCCTCGATCTTGACGTACGCCTCCACGCCGGCGACCACCGCCGAGGCCGCCCGCTCCGGCACCTCGCCCCGCTCGCGCCTGATCTCCAGCTCGCTCACCTGGGCCAGGGCGAAGAGGTGCTCATCGTGCGCCCCCAGCAGGGAGATGGTCGGCTCCGGGCCCACCAGCAGCACCGGCGACGTCTGGTGGCGCGCCAGGCCCAGGTCGGCGCGCACGTTGCGGATGGCCCGGATGACCTCCATGAGCACCTCCATCTGCGCCTCCGCCTCCTCCGCGTAGGCGGGGCGCTCGCCCGGCTCGGGGAAGGGCTCCAGTGCCAGCACGCTCTCCCCGTCGCGCAGGTGCTGCCAGATCTCCTCGGTGATGAAGGGCATGATCGGATGCAGCATCTTCAGAATGTCGCCCAGCACGCTGGCCAGAATGGCGCGCACCGCCTGCTTGCGCTCCTCCGTGCCCTCCTGTAGGTCCCCCTTCACCATCTCCAAATACCAGTCGCAGTACTCGGCCCACACGAAGTCGTACAGCCCGCGGGCGGCATCGGCGAGGTCGCGGCTGTGCAGGTGCCGGTTCACCTCGGCCACGATGGCCTGCCGGCGCGACAGGATCCACCTGTCCGGCAGCGAGAGTTCCTCCTCAGGCGGCAGGGCCCAGTCCCCGTTGGCCCCATCCAGGTTGGCCAGCACGAAGCGCGCCGCGTTCCACAGCTTGTTGCAGAAGTGGCGCGACCCGGCCAGCTTGTCGGGCGTCAGGGTCATGTCCTGCCCGTGGGTGATCAGGCTCACCAGCGCGAACCTGAGCGCGTCGGTTCCGTACTCGGCCATCAGGTCCAGCGGGTTGCGCACGTTGCCCCGGCTCTTCGACTCCTTGCGCCCCTTCTCGTCGCGGATGAGCCCGTGGATGAACACCTCGCGGAAGGGCTCCTTGCCGGTGAAGTGCAGCCCCATCATGATCATGCGGCTCACCCAGAAGGTGATGATGTCGTAGCCGGTCACCAGCACGCTGGTGGGATAGAACCACTCCAGCTCCGGCGTGGTGTCCGGCCAACCCATGGTCGAGAAGGGCCACAGGGCCGAGCTGAACCAGGTGTCGAGGACGTCGGGATGCTGCTCGAGGTCCTGGCCGCCGCACTTGGGGCACTCGATGGGGTCCTCCCGGGCCACGATCTCCTCGTTGCAGTCCTGGCAGTACCACACCGGGAGCTGGTGCCCCCACCAGAGCTGCCGGGAGATGCACCAGTCCTTGAGCCCCTCCATCCAGTCCATGTACACCTTGGTCCAGCGCTCCGGCACGAACCGAATGCGCCCGTCCCGCACCGCCTCCATGGCCGGGCCCGCCAGCGCCGGGGCCCTGACGAACCACTGCTCCGACACCAACGGCTCCACCACCGTGTCGCACCGCGAGCACTGCGGCAGGACGTGGCCATGGGGCTCCACCTGCACCAGCAGCCCCTGCTGCTCCAGGGCCTCCACCACCGCCCTCCGGCACTCCTCGCGCGTCATGCCCGCGAACCGCCCCGCCGACTCCGTCATCGCCGCGTCCGCGCCGATCACCTCCACCTCCTCCAACCCGTGTCGCTGGGCGATCTCGAAGTCGTTGGGGTCGTGCGCGGGCGTGATCTTCACCGCGCCGGTGCCAAACTCTGGATCCACCTGCGGGTCGCTGATGATGGGAATCACGCGCTCCATCAGCGGCAGCAGCACCCGCTGATCCACCCGGCCCCGGTAGCGCTCGTCCTCGGGGTTGACCGCCACCGCCGTGTCCCCCAGCATGGTCTCGGGCCGCGTCGTGGCCACCACCACGTCCTCACCGCCCTCCACCCCGGGGTAGCAGATGTGCCACAGGCTCCCCTGATGCTCCACGTCCTCCACCTCGATGTCCGACAGCGCCGTGGAGCAGCGCGGGCACCAGTTGATGATGCGCCGCCCGCGGTAGATCAAGCCCTCCTCGTACAGGCGCACGAACTCCTCCCGCACCGCGCGCGAGCACTGCTCGTCCAGCGTGAAGCGCTCCCGCCGCCAATCGCACGACGCGCCCATGCTGGTGAGCTGCTCCACGATCTGCCCGTGATGGTCCTCCTTGGCCTGCCAGACGCGCTGCACGAACTTCTCCCGCCCCAGGTCGTGCCTGGTTAGGCCCTCCTCGGCCAGCATGCCCTCCACCACGTTCTGCGTGGCGATGCCGGCGTGGTCGCTGCCCGGAAGCCACAGCGCCTCGTCCCCGGCCATGCGCCGCCAGCGGATCAGAAGGTCCTGAATGGTGGTGTCCAGCGCGTGCCCCATGTGCAGCGCCCCAGTCACGTTAGGCGGTGGGATGACGATGGAGAAGGGCTGCTTCTCCGTGTTGACCTCCGCCTCCGACACCCCGTGCCGGTCCCATATCGCCTGCTGCTTGGGCTCCGTCGCCTGCGGGTCATAGGCTTTGGGCAGATCCGCCTGTGCCATGTCACTCCTCCGTGTCTTGCGGGCGCACAAAGAAGCCTCCCGCCCAAAGGACGGAAGGCTGTCGCTTCCGCGGTACCACCCTTGTTCCCCCGGCACCAAACGCCAGGGGCCCTCGAGGCGGCTGTAACGCGCCGCGCGCGACCGGGCCTACCAGCTTGTCGCCTTCGACCCGACGGCTCGGGGGCGACCTTCCCTGCGAAGCTGTGCGTGGGGGCCTCTCAACGTTCGGCCGCCCTCTCTGTCCGCCCCTCGCAGGTACTCCTCCCCGTCAGTGCCTTTGCTCGCTATCTATGATGCACCTCGGCGCCGTGCTCACACCAACGCCGCCTTCAGCACCTCGTCCATGTGCTCCACGAAGGTGAACTTCACCTTCTTGCGCACGTCCGAGGGAATCTCCTCCAGGTCCTTGAGGTCCTTCTGGTTCTCCCGCGGCATGATGACCCGGCCGATCTGCGCCCGGTGGGCCGCCAGCACCTTCTCCCGCACCCCGCCCACGGGCAGCACCTTCCCCCGCAGCGTGATCTCCCCGGTCATGGCCACGTCCTTGCGCACGGGACGACCGCTGAGGGCCGAGGCCAGCGCCACGGCCACGGTGATGCCGGCCGAAGGCCCCTCCTTGGGCACGGCCCCCTCCGGCACGTGAATGTGAATGTCGCGCTTCTCGAAGAGCTCCGGGCTGCCGCCCAGTTCCTTGACGCGCGAGCGGACATAGCTCATGGCCGCCTGCGCACTCTCCTTCATGACGTCGCCGAGCTGCCCGGTGAGCAGCAGCTCGCCCTTGCCGTCCACCAGCGACACCTCGATGGCGATGACGTCGCCGCCCAGCTCCGTGTAGGTCAGGCCCGTGGCCACCGCCACCTCGTCCTTCTCCTCGGCCGCCCCGTAGCGGAAGCGTCGCGGGCCCAGGTATCCGTCCAGGGATCGGGCCGTGACGTGCACGTCCGGCTGCTCGCCCGAGGCCACCTGCTTGGCCACCTTGCGGCAGATGGAGGCGATCTCGCGCTCGAAGTTGCGCACGCCGGCTTCCCGCGTGTAATACCGGCAGATGTTGCGCAGCGCACCGTCGCTGAAGCGCACCTTGGCCCCGTCCTCCAGCCCGTGCTCCCCCAGTTGCTTGGGCACCAGGAAGTGGCGCGCGATCTGGAGCTTCTCCTCCTCCACGTAGCCCGGGAAACGGATGACCTCCACGCGGTCCTTCAGCGCCGGGGGCACCGGGTCCAGCAGGTTGCCGGTGGCGATGAACATGACCTCGGAGAGGTCGAAGGGCACCTCCAGGTAGTGGTCGCTGAAGGCGTGGTTCTGCTCGGGGTCCAGCACCTCCAACAGCGCCGCCGAGGGGTCGCCGCGGAAGTCAATGCCGATCTTGTCTATCTCGTCCAGCATGAAGACCGGGTTCTTGGAGCCCGAGGTGCGGATGGTCTGGATGATGCGGCCCGGCAGCGCGCCGATGTACGTGCGCCGATGCCCGCGAATCTCCGCCTCATCCCGCACGCCGCCCAGCGAGATGCGGATGAACTTGCGCCCCAGCGCTCGGGCCACCGAGCGGCCAATGGAGGTCTTGCCCACTCCCGGCGGGCCGATGAAGCAGAGGATGGGCCCCTTGACGCGGTCCACCAGCTTGCGCACCGCCAGGAACTCCACCACCCGCTCCTTCACGCGCCGCAGCCCGTAGTGATCCTCGTCCAGGATCTTCTCGGCCTCCTTGATGTCCAGCTTGTCCTCCGTGCGCTCATCCCAGGGCAGGCTGATCAGCCAGTCCAGGTAGGTCCGGATGACCGTGCCCTCCGGCGCGATGGCCGGCATCCTCTCCAGCCGGGAGACCTCCTTGAGGGCCTTCTCCGTGGCCTCCTCCGACATGCGCGCCTCTTTGATCTTCTGCTTGTACTCCTCCGCCTCCAGGCCCAGCCCCTCCTGCTCGCCCAGCTCGTCCTGGATGGCGCGCATCTGCTCGCGCAGATAGTACTCCCGCTGCGAGCTCTGCAGCTCGTCCCGCACCCGGCTGTGGATCTTCTTCTCCAGCTCCAGGATCTCCAGCTCCTGGCTCAATAGCGCGCTCAGCTTCTCCAGCCGCTGGTCGCTGGCCGTCGTCTCCAGCAGCTCCTGCTTGGCCTCCAGGCCCACGCCCAGGTAGGCCGCCACCAGGTCCGCCAGCTTCCCCGGCTCGCCGATGTTCATGGCCGTCACCAGGGCCTCGGGCGGGATGTTGCGGCTCAGGCTCACCACGCGCTCGAACTGCCCCACCACGCTGCGCATGAGCGCCTCGATCTCCTTGGTCTTGTCCTCCACCTCGGCCAGCTCCTCGACCGCAGCCTCGTAGTGCGGCTCCGCCTGCACGAACTCGATCACGCGCGCCCGCTGTAGCCCCTCCACCACCACCCGCATGCTCCCGTCCGGCAGCTCCAGCATTTGCAGGGAGCGCGCGATGGTGCCTACCTGGTGCAGCTCCTCCGGGCTGGGATCGTCCGTGTCGGCTTGCTTCTGGGTGATGAGCAGGATGGCCCGGCCGCGCAGCTTGGCCTGCTGAAGGGCCTGCACCGAGCGGTCGCGCCCCACGATCAGGGGCGCCACCATGTACGGGAAGATCACCGTGTCCCGCACGGGCAGCACCGGGTAGGTGCGCACCGCGCTCGGCTCTTCCTCCGCCAGCGGCGGCTGCGCCTCGTCCTGTACCTCTGTCTCAGACACGTGGCTCGCCTCTCGGCCGGCCGGGATGGCCCCGGCTAGGCAGACTTCTTCTTCGCGGTGGTCGGGGTCACACGCCGGAGATCGGGCGCCCGCCGCTCCTTCACCGTGCGCGCGGTGATGATGCACTCCACCACGTCGGGCTGCGAGGGCACCTCGAACATCACGTCCAGCATCAGCTCCTCGAAGATCGTCCGCAGCGCGCGCGCCCCCGTCTTGCGCCCCATGGCCTCCTCGGCAATGGCCTCCAGGGCGCCGTCGGTCACGGTGAGCTGGACGTTGTCCAGTAGCGACAGGATCTTCTGGTACTGCTTCACCAGAGCGTTGTTCGGCTCGGTCAGGATCTGCTTGAGGTCGTCCTTGCTCAGCGACGACAGCGTGCCCACGATGGGCAGGCGGCCGATGAACTCCGGGATGAGCCCGAACTTGAGCAGGTCCTCGGGTAGAACCTGGCTCATCAGGGCGTCGTGCTCCTCCGAGCCCTTGGGCGCCGGCGGCGCCCCGAAGCCCAGCGCCCGCGTGTGCGTGCGGGCGCGGATGATCTCGTCCAGGCCCTCGAACACCCCCCCGCAGATGAACAGGATCTTGCTGGTGTCTAGCTGCACGTACTCCTGCTGCGGGTGCTTGCGACCGCCCTGCGGCGGAATGTTGGCGCGCGTGCCCTCCAGGATCTTCAGCAGCGCCTGCTGCACCCCCTCGCCCGATACGTCGCGCGTGATGGAGGGGTTGTCCGCCTTGCGCGCGATCTTGTCAATCTCGTCTATGTAGATGATGCCCTGCTCGGCCCGCTCCCGGTTCTGATCCGAGGCCAGGTAGATCTGGAGCAGGATGTTCTCCACATCCTCGCCCACATACCCCGCCTCCGTCACCGCCGTGGCGTCGGCGATGGTGAAGGGAACGTCCAGGATCCGCGACAGCGTCTGGGCCAGCAGCGTCTTGCCGCAGCCGGTCGGGCCGATCAGCAGGATGTTGCTCTTGTCCAGCTCCACGTCGGCGTCCAGCGTGCCCAACTTGATGCGCTTGTAGTGGTTGTAGACCGCCACCGACAGCGTCTTCTTGGCCCGCTCTTGGCCCACCACGTACTTGTCGAGGAACTCGCATATCTCCTGGGGCGTGGGCACCACCCCACCCACCGGCCGGTGCCGCCCGGCGTCCACGGCCCGCCCGGCCAGGATCTGGTTGCACAGCCCCACGCACTCCACACAGATGTAGACGCCGGGCCCGGCAATCAGCTCCTTGACCTGTGTCGGCTTCTCTTTCCCGCAGAATGAGCAGCGCAAGCTGCTTCCCTCCTCATTGCTCCCGGCGGCCCCGGCTACTTGCCACGTACTCCCATCCCATGCCGACGGCCGTATGGCGTCCTCATCTGTCCCATACGCCGCTGGCCCGCCACGGAGGCGCCTACTCCTCTCGTGCCAGCTCCGGCGCCTCCTCGGCCACGAAGTCCACTATGCCGTAGTCGCGCGCCTCCTCGGCGCTCATGAAGTAGTCGCGGTCCGTGTCCTGCTCCAACTGGGGCAGGTCCCGGCCGGTGTGCTTGCTCAGAATCTCGTTGATGCGCTTGCGCGTGCGGATGATCTCCCGGGCGTGGATCTCCACGTCCGCCGCGGCACCCCCCATCGAGGATACCCAGGGCTGGTGGATCAACACCTTGGCATTGGGCAGCGCCGCCCGCTTGCCCGGCGCTCCGCCCGCCAACAGCACCGCCGCGATGCTCCCCGCTTGGCCTATGCACCAGGTGTGTATCTCCGGCCGGATGTACTGCATGGTGTCGTACACGGCCAGGCCCGCGGTCACGATCCCCCCGGGGCTGTTGATGTACATGTTGATGCGCTCGGTGTCGTCGTCGCTGGCCAGGAACAGGAGCTGGGCGATGATGCTGCTGGCCAGCGTGTCATCAATGGCCCAGCTCACCATCACGATGCGCTCCTTGAGCAGGCGAGAGTAGATGTCGAAGGAGCGCTCGCCCCGCGGCGTCTGCTCCACCACGATGGGAACCAAGTAGTTGTTCTGCTCACTCACTGGCTGATCCCTCGCCCTCGCTGTCCTGGTCGGCAGCGTTTGCCGCGGCCAGGTAGTCGTCCAGGGGGACCTCCTCAATCTCGGCGTGCTCCAGCAGGAACTCCACCACCTTGTCGTTCTGGAGCCGATTGCGGACCACGCTCAACTGCCCCGTCTCCGTCAGCACCTGTCGCACCGCCGTGGGCTCCATGGGCTGGTCCTGACGCGCCGCTATCCTGGCGATCTCCGCCTCCAGCTCCTCCGCCGTGGCCCTGATGCCCTCGGCCTCCGCCACCGCGTCCAGCACCAGGGCCCGCGCCAGCCCCTCCCGCGCGGCCCTACGGTGTTCCTCCTGCGCCTGCTCCTTGGTTCTACCCGCCACGCGCAGGAAGTCGTCGTAAGACAGTCCCAGCTGCGCCGCTCCCAGCGCCGCGTCCTGCTCCCGCTCCTCCGCCTCGGCCGCCACCATGCTCTCCGGCACCTCCACCTGCGAGGCCTCGGTGACCTGCTCGATCGCCTGCCGACGCAGCTCCTGCTCGGCCCGCTCCCGCGCGTTGCTGGCCAGACGCTCCTTGATGTCCTCCCTAAGCTCCCCCAGCGAGTCGAAGCCGTAGTTCTCCTTGACGAACTCGTCCGTGGGCTCTGGCCTCCGCTTCTCCCTGATCTCCTTGACCGTGAAGGTCACCTGTGCCTGCGCGCCGGCCAACTCCGGTTCGGGGTAATCCTCGTTGTAGGTCGCCTCCACCGTCTGCGTCTCGCCCTTGCGGGCGCCCACCAGGTGTTCGTCTATCTCCGGGTCGCGGCTGCCTTCGCCAACCAAGTACTCCACGTCGCGGCGGCTGTCTGGCTGCTCCTGGCCGACGGCCACGGCCAGGTCCAGAATGACCAGGTCACCCTCCTGCACCTCGTCGCGGTCCACCTCCTCGTAGACCGCCGCCTGCTCCAGCAGCTCGTCCAGCTCCTCCTGGACGTCCTCCTCGGTGATCTCGGTCACCGGACGTTGCAGCTTCAGCCCCTTGTATGGCCCCAGTTGCGGCTCGGGCCGCACCGTCAGCGTGGCCGTGAAGGTCAGCGGCTGCCCCTCAGCCAGTTGCGGCTCGCTCAGCTCGGGCGCCTCGTTCAAGGGGATTATGCCCGATTCCCCCAGAGCCTGTTCGAAGGCCCGGGGGCGCAGCTCGTTGAGCACGTACTCGGCTACCGCCTCCTCGCCCACCTGAAGCTTGATGATGTCCTTGGGCGCCTTGCCCGGCCGGAACCCCTTGATGCGCCCCGACCTGCTCAGCTGCCGGTAGACGCGGCGGTAGGTCCTGTCCACCTCGCTGCTGTCCACCTCGATACGCAGCGCCGCCCGGCTGGCCGGCAGGCGCTGCACCTCCACCTTCATCGCCAGGCCCTGCGGCGACTGCGCCGCCCCTGCTGGCTGGGCCTCTGGCGTCGCCGCTGCCCCCTGCGCCTCGCCGTCCAAGCCGGGCGCAGTGGCCTCTTGCGGCTCAGGAGCCTGCTCGGGCTCCGCTGCCGTCCCTTGAGTGTCCTCTGCGTTCATGGCCCGCTGCTTCCCGCCTCTACACAAGCCTGCTCCTGCGGCGCCCTGGCCTGCCAGAGCAGTAAACGAAGCCCGTCACTCGCCGCGGAATGACGGGTTGCCTGTAGCTCTACTTGGTGGGCGCGGAGAGATTTGAACTCTCACGGGTTGCCCCACAGGATCCTAAATCCTGCGCGTCTGCCAATTCCGCCACGCGCCCGGCTCCTCGCCGTTCACGGATGGGGCCCAACGTACACTATCGTCACGACACGGGTCTCATCATCGACCTGGTAGAACAGGCGTCGGTTGTCCGGTAGCTTGCGGAACTCCCGGCAGCAGCGGAACTGCCCCCTCAGGTGATGGACCACGCAGCGTTGCGCTGTCGGTTTGTACGGATCTTGTGCAACAGCGGCGCAGGCTTGGCGAATGGCCTCGGCTACCCCCGCAGGCTGACGCTTACAGTAACGGGGGATCCTGCGCTGCGGGTCCTCGACTCTATATGCTCTACGATCCGGCTGCTCCCGCTGTTCCACGTCGTGACGACCTCTAGCGTGCGGCCCATTGCCGCAGCGAGTTCGGACGCGAGTCCGGGGTCTGTCCACACCTCGGCCGTGGCTAGCCACCCACCCACCACATCGTCGACTGCATGCAGACTCTCCGCCGAATACGACTCCAGCGCCGCGAGGAAGATCTCGCGGCAGGCACGCGACCACTCGTTCGCTGGCAGGGACCGAAGGGTCCGCAGCGAGCGCTCAAGCGACTCGGCCGTGCCAGGCGGCGCCGGACTGCCAGGGTCTCTGGACCGGATGTAGCTCTCCACGAGGCGTAGCGCCTGCGCGGAGGCCGCGGCCTCCGCGCTCTCCCGTGCCTGCGATCTCGCGGACTCCGCAGCGTCCAGACGGCTGATGCCCACGTTCTCGGTGATCACCTCAGTCATCCTCCACTTCGCTGTCACTCGCCGGCGGAAGGAGGCCACGTCGGCTAGCGAGTTGCCCGAACCACTGATCGAAGGCTGCCTTCGGAACCGTGACGTGAGCCACCACGTAGGCATCCGCCTCCACTTCCTCAGGCACAGTCTCCTCGTCTGGGCCTGTCAGCTCGAACAGCTCTTCCAGGATGGGCAGGTACGCGAACGTGATCTGGATCATCCCGTGAGGTGCGTCGCGCGTCGCGATAGCGTCCGCATAGAAGCACGGGAAGGGGACTCCGTGCGCTTTGCCCAGTCGCTCGCGGATGCTGATCTGTCGCCCCTCACTGCCCCTCGTGGAGTCACTCATCTCGGCGATCCTCCTGTTTGCCAGACCTGCGCCCCACCGTCCTTCAGGGGACTGTCCAGCAGGCCGCCTCGGATCGACCAACTGCTCCTGGTGGGTCGTGGAGGATTCGAACCTCCGACCTTGGGATTAAGAGTCCCCTGCT
>JBHIEF010000091.1:0-16249 GCA_046760465.1 Armatimonadota bacterium
CCGGTGACCACTGCGACTTAGCGCCGCCTAGATCGAGGAGGTCGGCCTCTTCCTACGGGCGCCGACAAGTCGTGTCACGACCTCGTGGACGCGCGGGCCTCGGCCCCTCAACCCTGTAGCAGGGGCGTCTCGCTTATCCTGAGTTCGTCGAAGGGCCCCGACTAGAACGCTGCGCACTAGGCGCTCAGACGACTTCCAGGCAGTGCAGGAATGCGGCGCTAGCCCGCGCCCGAACGTAGGGGCTTCGGGAGGTAGATGCAGTAGGGCTCCTCGTCGAGGTAGTCGCCGGTGGCGGCGAAAGCACGGGCCCGGCAGCCCATGCAGCAGGCCCGGTACTCGCACACGCCGCACTTGCCGCCCAGGTTCCCCAGATCGCGCAGCCGTGCAAAGACCTCAGAATGCTCCCAGATCTCCTTCAGCGGCTGCTGGCGCACGTTCCCGGCCAGCACCGGCAGGTAGCCGCACGGGTAGACCTCGCCCTTGTGGCTGACGAAGCACACGCCCGTGCCGGCCAGGCAGCCGCGCGTGGTCGCCCCCATCCCGTGAGTCTCTCGCCGAATGGAGACGCCCTCCTCGCGCGCCTTCTGACGCATGATGCGGAAGTAATGCGGCGCGCAGGTGGCCTTCAGGTCAAGGGGCACCTCTAAGGACTTCTGGTAGAACCACTCCAGCACCCGCTCGTACTCCTCGGCCTCGATCATCTGCTCATCCGCGATCTGCACGCCGCACCCCACCGGGACCAACATGAAGATGTGCAGTGCCACGGCCCCCCGGGCCAGGGCTAGCTGGAGCAGCTCCTCGATCTGGTGCACATTGTGCCGGGCGATGGTGGAGTTGATCTGCACCGGCACGCCCGCCTCCTGGAGGTGGCGCATGCCCTCCAGCGCTCGATCGAACGAGCCCGGCAGCCCCCGGAACGAGTCGTGTGTCTCTGGGTCGGCGCCGTCGAAGCTGATGCTGGCCCGCCGCACCCCCGTCGCCTTCACCTTGGCGGCCACTTCCTGCGTGACCAGCGTCCCGTTGGTCGCCAGGGCCAGCGGCAGCCCCAGTTCTGTGGCGTGCGAGGCCAGGTCGTAGATGTCCTCTCGGTACAGCGGCTCGCCTCCACTCAGAACCAGAATGGGACGCTGCGAGGGCCGACCCTGAGCGGGGTCGAAGGGCGGCGCGCAGTCGGCAATCCCCTCGATAAGCGCTCTACCCTCCCTGGTGGAGAGGTCCTGCTCAGAGCTCACCTCCGTGGCCGAGGCCCGGCAGTGAATGCAGCGCAGGTTGCAGCCAGCCGTGGTCTCCCAGAAGACCAGGCGCAAGGCGTTCTCCTGTTGGCCGGGGTTCATTGCGGTCACGATGGGGAGGGAACGCTGTCTGTCTCGGCGCCGAACGCCGGCATCTCAAACCACTCGCCTGCCGCGCGCAGCTCCTGCTTGACTTCTTCAGTCAGGCCGATCTCGTCGTCAGACAGATAGCAGGCTGGGTCCGGCGCCCAGGGGTCGTCGTAGTACACATCCGCCCGCACGCGCAGCGCCCCGCCGCAGGCATCCAGCCACCGGCAGCGCGCGCAGCGGCCCTTGATCAGCGGCAGGCGGTCCTTCAGGCCGGCCATGAGCGCGTCGCCCGTGTCCATCCAGATCTCGCTGAACTTGCGCTCCCGCACGTTGCCGAAGGAGTAGTGCATCCAGAATTGGTCGGCGTGCACGTTGCCCATGAAGTCTATGTCGGCAATGCCCACGCCGGACGAGTACCTCCCCCCGCCGTTCCAGCGCAGCAGCTTCAGCACTTCCTCGGCGCGCCCCGGGTCCTTCTCGCGCAGCTTCAGGTACAGGTAGACCCCGTCCACGTGGTTGTCAACCGTGAGGATGTTCTTCTCCAGGCCTCGCGCGTAGTAGTCCTCGGTGCGTTCCAGGATGATGTCCAGCGCCCGTCGCGTCTCCGCCCGACTCAGGTCGTCTCCGCTGATGTCCCGGCCGCGGCCCGCGTAGGCCAGGTGGTAGAAGCACGCGCGGTCCACCCTCTCGGCCTCGATGAAGTCGAAGATGCCGTGCAGGTCCTCGTAGTTGTGCCGGGTCAGCGTCAGCCGCAGCCCCACCCGCTGGCCCACCTCCACGCAGTTGCGAAAGCCCGTCACCGCCCTGTCGAAGGCGCCCTCCTTGCCCCGGAAGCGGTCGTTGATCTCGCCGATGCCGTCCAGGCTGATTCCCACGTACGTGAAGCCGGCCTCCTGGATGCGCCGGGCCGTCGCCGGGTCAATCAGCGTGCCGTTGGTCGAGAGGGTTGGCCGCAGTCCCAGTTCCACCGCGTACTCGACCAGCTCGAAGAGGTCCTTACGCATCAGCGGCTCGCCGCCGCTGAAGAGCACGGCTGGCACGCCGAAGTCGGCCAGGTCCCGCAGCAGCTCCCTGCCCTCTTCGGTGGTCAGCTCGCCGCTGTAGCTCTGCGCCTCGGAGTCCGTGTAGCAGTGGATGCACCGCAGGTTGCACGTCCGCGTCACGTTCCAGACCGTGACCGGCCGCCGCTCGTGGGCGGCCTTGGGCGCCTGCTGCCCCTGCCGCGCCTGCCCGTAGCGGATGGCGTCCCCCGTGGACTCCCCGCCGCAGTAGAGTTTGCCGATGTCAATCATCTCTTAGGGCTCGATCCTCGGGTGCCCAGGATACCATGTGCCCCCTTGACTCGCTGTGGCCCGCTCGCTCGCTGTCGGCAGGGATACAGGCCAAGCCGCAGCAGCGTCGGCGCCCGCCAACCGTACACCATGGCAGGCGCGGGCGTCAATGAGGGCTCAGCGCCCGCGGACCAGCAGGTAGGGCAAACAGGGCCATGCAGGGGAAACCGTTCCCAGGGCCGAAAATGGGCGTCGCCTGCGAACGGATGGGGAGTCGGGAACAGTTGGTGCGTCACCTCCGCCCTCTAACTCGATTGGCCGTACTGCTCCTCTGCGGCCAGCGGCTCGTGGCGCCCGCTGAGGCCGTGACCGTGGCGCTGTCGGTCCTGCCCGGCGTCGGCGGCTATCCGGACGGCCGCTGGCGCGATTACGCCAGCAACGACTACGACCAGACGTGGTCTGAGGGCTACGACTACGGCGACGCCGCGGTCACCCTCTCATACTCCCCCAGCGATCCGACCAACCTGCGCGGCCAGGTCGTCGCCAGCGGCCTCAAACCCAACTTCACCTACCAGGTGAAGCTGGAGGGCAAGCCCGAGGCCGAGTGGGGCACTGATGGCGACGACGCCACCAACGAGCTCCTCGGCTACATGGGCCGCTGGTGGCAGTCGTGGCCGACGCAGGGCAACCGCACCGACGCCGATTACGAGTCGCGTGCCCCCAGTCACATCTACCGGGGCTACCTGCTCATAGACTACTTCTGCACCGACGGCTACGGCGACGTCAACTACGCGTTCGTGGCCGACAACAGCTTCCACGTCCTGTGGAAGACCAGCCAGCGCACGCCAGGCTCCAACGATTCCACCCCCACCTCGCACACCCTCGACCCACACGACGGCTACGGCTACTACAGCCCGGGCCTCCCCTCCGTCGAGACGGTGGACCTCTACGGCGAGTGGGAGCCCACGCGCGCCCTGCCCGGCGAACTCGTCATGACCTCTGGCGACTACGACTGCCGCTTCATCCTCACCGAGGAGGACTTCCACGAGACCATGAACTGGACCAGCGTGTTGGGCGAGGACGCCATCCAGTTCACCATCGGCCAGCCCGCCGCCATCCAGTTGGCCTCCTTCCTGGTGCGCCCGCTGGGGCGCCGCGCGGCCATCTCCTGGCGAGCCGCGGCGGAGGTCGCTGTCGCTGGCTATAGGCTCCAGGCCCTGCGCCCACAGGGATGGACGGACGTGCGGGGGCGTGGCGCCCTACTGCCCGCCGCCGGCGGAGTCGGGGCCGCCTACGAGGTCACCGACGAGCGGCCCGCGCAGGCCTACCGGCTCCAGGCCATCGGCCTCAACGGCTCCGTCCAGGCCTCGCAGGTGCTGTGGGCGCCACTCGCGCCCGGCGTGATGGATGGCAAGTAGTCTCCGAGGATGGCACATGCCCCGCCGGACCCGCATGCCGACAGAGAGCGCCGCAGGCCGTGAGCCGCCGCCCGACGATGAGGGCTGGTGGCGCGAGTTCTTCGAGTCGCCCGACTCCATCCCTCTGTCCTACTTTCCCGGCGCGGCCGAGACCCGCCGCGAGGTGCGCAGCCTCGTCAAGCTGCTCGACCTGACCCGCGACGACCTCATCCTCGACGCCTGCTGCGGCCTGGGGCGGCATGCCGTGCCCCTCGCCGCCGAGGGGCTGCATCTGGTGGGTCTGGACCGCTCCTCCATGATGCTCCGCCGCGCCAGGGAGACCGCCTCGCGCCGCGACCGCCAGCCCCGCTTCGTGCGCGGGGAGGCCTCCGCCCTCCCTTTCCGCGACGGCGCCTTCTCCGTGGTGCTGAACCTCTTCAACAGCTTCGGCTACGGCTCCGAGCAGGAGAACCAGCGCGTCCTGTCCGAGACTGCGCGCGTGCTGCGGCCCGGCGGACGCTTCTTCCTGGAGACGCGCAACCGCCGCCGCCAGCTACTGGCCGTGCCCTACCAGCACACCGTCCGCCTCAACGACGGCCGCCGCGCCAAGCTCCGCTGCTTCCACGACGAGGCCTCCAAGCGCCTGGTCAGCGAGTGGCGCACGGAGGACGACGGCGCCCTGGTCCACCGAGCCGCCATAAGGCTCTACGAGCTCGCCGAGCTGCGGCACATGTTCGACTCCGCCGGCCTGCGCATCGAGCAGCTCCTGGGCGACTACCGCGGCAAGCCCTTCGTGGACTGGCACCGCCAACTCATCCTCATCGCCCGCCAATGAAAGCGGCCCGCCGCATGCGGCGGGCCACCTGTTCGCCCTTGCTGTGTGCATCTCTACGGGAAGACCTGCTCTACCCAGTCCGCGACGATCTGGCGCGCCAGGCCGTTCTGCCTGGCGATGGCGTCCGCCACGGCCGAGGCCAGCTTCTCGGCATCCGCCCGCCCCAACAGCGCCTCGAACCCCTTCTCCTCGCCGCCCACCTCGTTGTAGAGCATCAGCGATACCCAGGGATCGCCCACGTCCCGCGGCTGAGCCACCGCCGCGATCTTGGCGGCCCCCTGTATCACCGCCGACAGTTCCGCCGTGGTGGCGGTGAAGTTCCACACTGCGGCATCGTCGTTCCCGTAGTGGACGCCCTCGCGCCGGAAGGAGGCGAATCTGGACATGTCCAGCACGTGCTGGTACGAGGTGAAGGCCAGCGTCGGCGTGGTCTTGCGCTGCACGCCCACGTAGGTCAGCTTCACCTGTAGCCCCAACAGCTCGTCCTGGTTGTAGGCCTGGAAATCGCTCAGGGGCGCGAGGTCTCCCGGCTTCACGTCGGCTCCCCCCGGCAGGGCCGCCACGCCGCTCAGGCATAGCGCCAGCACGATCAGATTGTACGGGTGCTTCCGCCTCGCTCTCATGGCTCTATTCCTCCGAACCGGCGCCGATTCTTTCGGCCGGGCCTACTTTTTCGGCAGATTGAACTTGTGGTTCTTGCACCACTTGTCCAGCGCATCCTTGAAGCCCTTGGACGGCGTCTTGCCGGCCTCGCCCTCGTCGGTCACCTTGCCCGGCTTGCCCTTCTCCTTGGTGTACTTCCACTTGCGGCCCTTGAACCACGTCCCCTTGCACGGACCCTCGGCGCAGAAGGCCCAGCTCTCGAATACCCACTCCACCTTCTTGGCGCCGGCGGGCACCTTGGGCAGGTTCGGCGTGTCGCTCATCGTCGAGTTCTTGGGCCCGGTGGTGTTCCCCTGCTGGTTGCCCTTGAACTTGTCGGCCTTGTCGTCCCCGTTGTAGTACGGGTCCTTCTCGCCCTTCTTGTAGTCCACGTGGTGCCCGCTGGCGGTGGTGTCGGCGTCCATATAGCCGTCGCCGATCTTGCTGGGCTTGACCGGCTTGCCGTCCACCAGCTCCTGCATCACCTGTATCCACACCAGCTTGGTGCAGCACGGGTCCTTCTTCGGCTCGTACGTGAGCGTGATGCTCCCGCCCGCGACCTTGGCGCCGGTGTCCCCCGGCTTGCGCGTCACCGTTGGAGGATGGCAAAGCTCGTCGCCCTTGGTCGCCAGAATCCCCGTCAGCCCCAGGTTCGGCGCCTCGGGGATCGCCACGTCCAGGATGTACGTCCCGATGTGGTCCGGCTCGTGCTGCCCGGGCAGTTCGACCGTGATGGGCGTGACGCCCGTCAGACTCAGGGATACCAGCTCGATCTCGATCTGCGGCCTCTCGCCCCAACTGCCCACGCCCACCAGGGCCTTGCCCCCCTCCAGGCTGGGCCCGCGCCGCCCCACATCCAGCTTGATGTCCTGCCTCACAACCGTCGTGTCCGTAGCCGGGTTGTAGTTGATTACCGGGTCCTCCGCCAGGCTCAAGGTCGCCTTGGGCACCTTGCCCTTCACGTCCCCGCCCTGCGGCCCGCTCGTCGCCTCGGCCCGGACCTGGAAGGTCCCCCGCACCGGTGCCTTGAACGGCACTCTGGCCGGCTCCTCCGTCTTCACATAGCAGTCGTTCGTGGCCAGCTCGATGCCGGCAGCCGCCTCCAGGTGCACCCAGGTGTCGCGGGTGGCGGACACAACCAGCGTCCCGCCCGTCCCCTCGCGCACGCGTGTCTCGCCCTTCAGGGACAGCGACACCGGCCAGGTCGTGCCTTGCGAGTCCACCGGATTCCCCGCTGCATCGTGCCCCCGCACTCGGTAGGCCCCGTCCGGCAGTCCGGTCGGCGCCCGCAGCATCTGCTCGTACGGAGAGCCGCACAGCGGCGTCAGCTCCTGCGGCGCACCGCCCCCTTCGGGCACCAGCTCCCAGTCCGACAGGTCCCCAACGCCCTGGCCCGTGACCCTGACTGGACCGCCCGGCGAGAAGGTCGGCGGCGTCCACGGACTGGGCGGAGGCGTCGGTTGGGGGAACGGCGGCGGTGGTGGCGGCAGCGTGGGAAGGGGCACCGTGGGCGAGGTGGGCATGATCGGCACGCCCTCGGGGGTTATCAGCGACACCCACTTGACGCATTCGTCCGCCGGCAGCGTGGGCATGTTGACCGTGCCCTGATCGTCCGCCACCACCTCGATGGTGGTGGCGGCATCACCCCGGCCTACGGTGGCGTTGAGCTTCTGCCCAGCCAGTGGCTGACCGTCGGCGCCCTCGACGTATACCGTCCACTCGGCGTCCGCGGCGACTATGTGTGGGGCGTAGGCTCGGGGACCGAACTCCTGAGCGTGGGCAGCGGCGCTGCCCAGGAGCAGTATGACTAAGCTAACGGAAGCAAGGCGGCGCTCGTAGTTCAAGGCAGGCTCCCCCTGTCCTGGGGAGCGAGACGCCCGCGGGGGGCCTCGCTGTAGCTGGAATCAGGCGCAGTCTCCTATCAGGGATATGGGCCGGAAGGCGACCCCTTCCTGTTAGCCACACCACACGCAGCGACCGCTGGCTGCCGGACGGCAGAGACGCCTCAGCCGCCGCGCCTTCCCCCTCCCACCAGCACGGACCTAGTCCTCCTCCGCATGTCTCCCTGCCCCGTTCGCTTCGTGCCGCGCCAACTCCTCCCGGTAATCCCCTGGATAGTCCATATCCGATAGCACCGCCGAGCTCGAGGCGGGCAGCTCCAAAACCTCGTCCGGGTGGGCCCGCAGTAGTCCGCGCAGCCCAACCTCGTCGTACCGCGTCAGGACGTCCTCGCAATAGCCCGCCGAGAACAGCAGCGGGTGTCCCCGCCTGCCCTCGTGGACTGGCACCAGAATGGCCCGGTCGGTCGCCGCGAACGCACGCAGCATGTCGTCCACCAGCTCGGAGGTAATGCCTGGCTGGTCGCCCAGGGCCACCAGAATGCTCTCACACCCCTGCGGGAGCGCCCGCAGCCCGCAGCGCACCGAATCCAGCATGCTGGAGTCGTGGTCGGGGTTGGTCACGATGGTCACGCGCCGCCCCGAGAGCTCGTCGGCTATCTGCCGCCCGTCGCAGCCAACCACCACGTACGCCTCCTCAACGCCGCTGGCCAGCACTTGGCCGACGACGTGCGCGATCACCGTTGTCCCGCCGAAGGGCAGCAGCAGCTTCTGCGTGCCCATGCGGCGCGACCGGCCTGCCGCCAGGATGATCGCGCAGGTCATCGCAGCACCATGTCGCCCGGTGGCGTGTATGGCCCGCTCTTGCGTCGCACCGCGACCAACTGAGCTGCGATGCTGGTCGCTATCTCCGGGACCGTCTCGGCCCCTATGTCCAGCCCGATGGGCGCGAACACGCGGTCCAGTTCCTCCTCCGTAGCCAGGCCGGACTCGAGGAACTGCCGCCGCACCAGGGCCACCTTGCGCTTGCTGCCGATCATGCCTATGTACGCGGCCGGCGCGTGGATGCACGCCGCCAGGGCCTCCGTGTCGTGTCTGTGCCCCCGCGTGACCAGCACGATGTAAGTGTCCTCGGCGATGGGACAGGCCGCCAGCTCTGCCGCCACCTCTCCGCACCGTGTCCTCACGCCCTCGGGGAACAGGCTGGGATCGGTGAACTCCGGCCGATCATCTATGACCGTGACGTCGAAGCCAATCAGCACCGCCTGGCGCGCCAGGGCTTGCCCGATGTGGCCGCCTCCCACGATCAACAGCAGCGGCTCGGGGATCACCGGCTCGACCAACACCTCCACGCCCTCTCCCCCCTCCACCATCAGCCGCGCCTCCCCGTCCTCCAGGCACGAGCGAATGGTCTCGGCGTGGGGGAGACCCTCCGTGGCCTCCTCGGGCACCCACTGCACGTCCACCTGCACCTCCGCCTCCGTGCGCACGATGGTCAGCAGCGCGCCTCGTCGCCGTTGGTCCACCGCCTCAGCCACCTGCGCATAGCAGGCCCTATCCTTGGCCGCGGTCGGGTCGGCCAGAATGCGCATGGCCCCTCCGCAGATGGGCTGGTCGCCCTGTGCGCTTGCGCCCTCCAGCTCGATGTCGAACACTGCGGGATGTCCCGACCTGCACGCCTCCACCGCGCGGCGCTGTGCCTCAGCCTCGACCGCGCCCCCGCCCAGCGTCCCGTGGATCTTGCCGGTCGCCTCGATGATGGCCTTAACGCCGGCCTCGCGGGGCGTGGAGCCCTCTGCCTTGAGGATCAAGGCGACGGCGCAGTCCCGCCCGGCCTCGGCGAACTCCACGATCTGGCGGTGAATGCCCATGGTGTCGGCAATGCCACTCTTTCAAAGGGCCAACGGCTGTCCTTGGCGCGTCAAACGTGGCTAGTCCTTGCCCTTGAGCGTTCGCTCGAAGAACGCCTCCATGGCCGGCCCGGTCTCCTCGATGTGCTGCCTGAAGACCCCGTGACCCGCACCCTCGATGCGCATGTAGGTCACGTCCTTCGCGCCGGCCTGGCGCAGGGCCTTGACCAGGTCGTCCGATTGGCTCACCGGCACGGTTCTGTCCTCGGTGCCGTGGATCAGCAGCAGGGGCGGCGCCTCCGCCGAGACGTAGGTGGCTGGCGAGGCCTGCCTCATGCGCTCCTCCAGCGTCTCCTCGGGACCGCCGAAGCGGCTCGCCCTGGCGCGCGCCGCTCCGGGCCGCCGACGCCCCATGGCCGTGAAGTCCGCCGGCGTGGCGCTGCACACCGCGGCCTGTACCATGCTCGAATGCTCCTGCCAGGGGCCCTCCGCGTCCAGCCCGGCCGTGGGCGGACACAGCGCCAGCATGGCCGCCAGGTGGGCTCCGGCCGAGTTGCCGTAGGCGCCGACGCGATCCGGGTCAACGTTGTAGTCCTGCGCGTGCGCCCGCAGCCAGCGCACTGCACACTTGACGTCCTCAATGCACGCGGGCAGCGGCGCCTCGTCCACCAGCCGGTACTCGACCGTAATGCAGACATATCCCTTGGTGGCGTACTCCAGCGTGGGCCCCAGAAACGCCACCCGGCGCTTGTCGCCCGACCGCCAGCCCCCGCCGTGGATGAAGACCAGCGCCGGCCGTGGCTCCTCGCCCGGCTCCTCCGGCATCGCCAGGTCCAGCCGCCACGCCTCGCTCTCCCCCTCCCGATATACGATGTCGGGCACCACCTTGACGCCCTCGGGAATCGGCAGCGTGCCGATCATGGGCGTGGCGTCCTGCGTCGCGGCCTGCCCGTGCAGAACCGCAGGCAGCACCACCAAGGCCGCAACCAGCAGGGCTCGGCACCGTGCTGCCTTCGCGTGGGACTGGTGCTTCATAGTCGTGACCCCCGGGCGTGGTTTCGCCAGTCCGCCGATGTCGCCTACCTACCTTCGCCGTCGCACTGTGGCCCTCCTCGCGGCCCGAGCCCCCGCACGAGGTCTTCTCGACGCGCGCGGGGAAATGCGAATCTCGTGCACCTGGCACGGCACGGGGAGTGACCACATGACTCCAGAGACAGACAGGCGACGCTTCATGAGGACCATGGCCGGCGCCGCGGCCGGACTGGCGGCCCTTGCCGACGCCGACAGGGCCAAGCCTCAAGCGCAGCGCAAGCCGCCCAACTTGCTGATCATCCACACCGATCAGCTCAGCCAGTGGGCCTTGAGCATCTACGCGCCCAATCTGACGGAAACCCCCAACTACGGCGCGACGCTGGTCGAGACCCCCCACATTGACCGCATCGGCCGCGAGGGCGTCGTGCTCACCAACTTCTTCACCAACAGCGCGGTCTGCACGCCCTCCCGCGGCTGCCTCTTCACCGGCCGCTACCCTCACTCACACGGCGCCTATCGCAACAACATCGAGCTCGGCCGCGACGAGGTTACCATCGCCCACGTGCTCCGCGACAACGGCTACGACACCGGCTACTCGGGCAAGTGGCACCTGGACGGCCCGCCCAAGCCCGGTTTCATGAGCCCCGACCGCGCCATGGGCTTCGACGACTGCACCTACATGTTCAACCGCGGCCACTGGAAGAAGATGTGGGACAACGACTTGGGCAAACCCGAGCTAACCGGCCACTATAAGGAGATCGGCGACGAAGAGACGTACATGACCGACTTCCTGGCCACCAAGACCATCGAGTTCGCCACTCGCCGGCGGGCTAACCCCTTCTTCTACGTGGTCAGCTTCCCCGATCCCCACGGCCCCCTGACCGTGCGCGAGCCTTACATGAGCATGTACGACCCCGAGCAGATGCCCGTCCCAAATACCTTCACGCCGCCCAAGGGCGAACAGGACCCCGACCAGGCCAAGGCGACTATGAAGCAGCGCAAGGCCCACTACTGCGGGTTGGTCAAGTGCATTGACGACAACGTCAAGCGCATCCTCGATGCCCTGGAAGCTAGCGGCATCCTGGACGACACCATCATCGTCTTCACCACCGACCACGGCGACTACATGGGCGAGCATGGGCTATACGGTAAGAACCAGTGGTACCGAACCGCCTACCAGCTCCCCTTCCTGGTCCGCTGGCCGCGCCAGATCCCGCCCAATACCGTGCTTGACCGCTTCGTCACCAACGTGGACGTGCAGCAGACTCTCTTGGGCCTGATGGGCATCGAGCCGTGCGGCCGCGAGCAGGGGCGCGACGCCTCCGCGCTGTTGCGCGGCAACCGGCGCAAGTGGGAGGACGTGGCCTGGATCCACCATTCCTCGCTCAAGGGCGCCGGCATCTTCACCCCGAGACGCGAGCTGGTCCTCCGGTCCAACGGCGACCACATGCTCTTCGATCGCATCGCCGACCCCGAGCAGACCAACAACCTGGCGGGCGATCGTGCGCACAGGAGCGCCCTCAAGAAGCTCGCCGGGCGCGTCTTGAGGCATCACCGCGCGCTCGATTCGCCCGCCATGGAATGGCTGCAAGCGGCTGTCTCCGCCGCCGGTCGCACTCAGTAGGTGCGCCCGCGCCCTCGGGTACCCCCTAGTCCTCCGTCGCCGGCTTCTTCAGCGTCAGGCTGACGCCGCCGGCGTACCTGTTGATCAGCACCGTCTCCAGGTCGGGGTTGGTGCTGATGGCCTCGATGTACCTCGGGTCGGCCATGCGTGGGTTCATGTTGTGCGCCACCACCACTCCGCCTGGACGCAGCAGGGGCAGCAGCTTGTTCAGGTAGTCAATGTAGCCCTCTTTGTCGGCGTCCAGGAACAGGATGTCAATCTCCTCCTCGAGCTTGACGACCTCCTCGTGGGCATCGCCCTCCACGAGCGTCACGATATCCTCGACCCCCGCTCGCTTGAAGTTCTGCCGAGCCAGATTGGCCCGCGTCGCGTCAATCTCGTAGGTGGTCAGCTTGCCCCCTGTGGTCTGGAGGGCCAGGCAGAACCAGATGCCCGAATAGCCGTTGGAGGTCCCGATCTCGACCACGTGCTTGGCGTCCATCGCCTGCGTGAGCACGCGCAGGAACCTGCCGTCGTCCGGCGGCACGTTCATCATGCCCCTGCGTTGATTCTCGTACATGTCCTGGAGCACGCCCAGGACCTTCTTCTCCGCCTCGTTCTGCGCCACCGGCCCCGCCCGCATGAAGGTCGCCTGAGCCTCGTCTCCACGCGGCCCACGCGCTCCAGGCCCTCTTTGCGCGACGGCGAAGTAGGCCGCCCCAATCAGCACAACGCCGATCGCAGCGCACAACATGCCCTTCTTCAGCATCTCCTGGCTCCTTTCCCACCGGGGGTATGTTACTGACGCAATTGCCTGCCCGCCTCTCGCGCCTGCACCGCCTCGCGCCATCCACCGCCCGCCATTTCGACGTCCACCGACCCCCCTCCTGTCATCTCCATTACAGCAGGCAACGCAGACGCCCTCCCGGCCGCCTGTTGCCTAGGACGGCTCCTCCTGCCCCCCGATTCCACCTGATTGGCTCCACACGCGCGTACGGTTGGGACAACCCGCGCCCCCCTCCGGGGGCCTGATGGGCCTACTCGTGCACGCCAGACAAAACTTGTGTTCCCACCCCTTGACTCCACGGTAAAGGAGTACATAGGCCGGCTCGACTCAGGTCGGCCAGGGGGTGACATGGCTATGCGCACGAGTGGTGCGAGGTTCCTGCCTGCATGCGCAGTGCTGGTTGGCGTGTTCTTGCTCACGGTGGCTGGCTCAAGCGGCCGCCCCGCGCCTGCGGCAGTGCTGGACGACGATGCCCTCGGCAGTGGGCTTCTCCGCAGTGCCATCGGCAGCTTCTTTGGAGTGGACAAGGGCGTGGTCGGCGCCTATCACGACCGGCATCGGCTGTCGCCTTCCCAGATCATCTTGACGATGTACCTGGCCAAGCTCGCCGGCATCCCCCATGCCCAGGTGGCCGCGTCCAGGTCGCGCGGACACGGCTGGGGCGTCATCGCCCACGATCTGGGCATCCACCCGGGCACCTTCAACCAGATGCGCAAGGGGCTCGACCCAGGCAAGGCCCGTGACCGTGACCTCGAGGACGCGGCCCTCCAGTGGTTTATCGCCACCTACCACGGCGCGCCGCGACGCGACGTCTCGCGCTGGAAGAGCCGCGGCCACTCGCCGGTCCACATATTCGTCGCGCTGGACCTGGCCTCCAAGTGCGGCGCCGCGCCCGCCGATGTACTGGCCCTGCGGCACCGGGGCAAGTCCTGGCAGGCCATCGCCGCAAACCTGGGGCTGTCGGCCTCGGACCTCCAGCAGCCGTCCAAGCCCAAGGGCGGCCAGGCCTTCCGCGGAGCCAAGGGCAAATCCGAGCACTCGCCCGGCAAAGGTGCGGGCAAGCCGCCGGGACCTCCTGGAGGCAAGTCGTCGAAGTCCGGCAAGCCCGGGGGCGGCCCCAAGAACCAGTGAGGAGTCGGCCACACCCGAGAGGCGCTGGCCGCCTCGGGAAGCCGTGAATGCAGCCGCCGTCCCGTCAGACCATCAACGCAAAGGCGCGGCAAGCGCCGCGCCAGAGGTGAGGGCACTATGGCGATTCCAGCCGACGGCGTTATGTCGCGCGCTCGTGAGGTGTGTCGGCAGCTAGAGCTGTTGGAGCTGCAGCTGGCCAGCGCCCGCCGTGGGGACTTGGCCCGCCGCATCGGCCTGGCCAACCGCGAAGTCCGCCGCGTCGAGCAGGCCCTCGGCAAAGAGCCGCTCTCCACGCCGGCTCCCGCCGGCAAACACGCCTAGGGCGACCGCCGACCGAGAGGCTAGTAGTAGTTGTCTCTGGGCCGGCCGATGACCGGCTTCACGTGGCCGTCCACGTACAGCACTTGCAGGCCCCGCGCGTGCCTGACCGCGTGAGGGAAGAATGGACACCCCTTCCTGAAGGGATCGGTCATCAGCCAGGTCCGCGACGGTTCGCGGCAGGTCTCCCCCAGAGTGCGCGCGGGGAAGCTCTTGCCCGGCCCCGCCGAGCTACAGGTCTTCAGAAACGAAAAGTAGTAGTACGCTATGTTCCCCACCGCCCAGTTCTCATCCGTGTTGCGCAGCCCCGCCGCCCACTCGGGCACGCCCGGCCTCGTGGACGACGCGTTCATCTGCGCTAGCGTCTCCGCGCTGGAGCAGTAGTAGATGCTGCGGTTGGCGGCGTACGAGTAGGTAGCCTCCACCAACGCCAGCTTCGGGTTGAAGAAGTAGTTCCACTGCTCCGGGTCCTCGCCCATGGGGAACCACTCGTCGTTGTCCTGGGCATACATGTGCAGCGCCAGCCCCAGTTGGCGCAGGTTGCTCCAGCAGGCCACGCGCTTGGCGTTCTCCCTGGCCCTGCCGAACACCGGGAACAGGATCGCCGCCAGAATCGCGATGATGGCGATCACCACCAGCAGTTCAATGAGCGTAAAGCCCCATCCCGAAGGTCTCATGAATTCTCACCTCGAGCGCCGCTTCGCCTTGGCTTTTCCACGTCCCTCCCCCTGGGGCGCGCGCGTCCGCCATCCCAGCCTTGTAGGAGGGGCGTCTCGCCCGACTAGAACGCCGCCGCGGCTCATGAGACCGCCTCTACTGCCTCTCGACCCACTCCCCCAGCCTCCTCAGCCCCTCCGCAATCCGCTCCCGGCTGTTGGCGTAGCTGAACCGCAGGTGCCCCTCGGCGCGGGAGCCGAAGTCGATTCCCGGCGCCACGGCCACCTTGGCCTCGTGGAGAATACGCCTGGAGAGCACCAGGGAGTCGCCTACGAGGTGTTTGGCCCCGGCCAGCACGTAGAACGCCCCCTGCGGCTCGTAGGGCACCTCGAAGCCCAGCTCCCGCAGCCCCGGCACCAGCACCTCCCGCCGCGCCCGGTACTGCTGGCACATGCGCTCCACATCCGGCCACCCATGTCGTAGGGCCTGCAAGCCCGCGTGCTGCACGAAGTCGGCCGCACAGATGAAGAAGTTCTGCTGCATCACCTGCATGGCCGGGATGTACTCCGGCGGGGCGATGACGTACCCCAGCCGCCACCCCGTCATGGCGTACCGCTTGCTGAATCCGTTGAGCACGAAGGCGCGCCTCGTAACCTCCAGGATGGAGCGATCCTCCTCTGGCCCGTAGCTGAGCCCGTGGTAGATCTCGTCCGAGATGACGTACGGTCCCAGCTCGGCGATCTCCGCCAGAGCCTCGCCCGAGAGCGTCGCGCCGGTCGGATTGGCCGGTGAGTTCACCAGGATCGCCTTCGTGCGCGGCCCGACGAGGTCTCCGATTGCCTCGGGGTCGTACTGATACCCCCCCGCAGCACTCAGCCCAAAGTACCGGAGGCCCACGCCCAGGTAGCGCAGGAAGTTGGGGTAGCACGCGAAGTGCGGGTCCGACAGGAGGACCTCGTCGCCCGCCTCGCACAGCGCCGAGAACAGCAGCAGCAGGGCCGGAGAGGTCCCCGAGGTGACCACGATCTGCTCGGGCGAGACTTCGGCGCCGTAGCGCTCGGCATAGTGCTCGCAGATGGCCTCGCGCAGGGCCAGCAGCCCCAGGCTGTGTGTGTACTGCGTGGCGCCGGCCGCAATCGCCCGCTCCGCCGCCTCCACGATGTGCCCAGGCGTGGGGAAGTCCGGCTGCCCCACCTCCAGGTGCACGATATCCTCGCCGCGCGCCTCGAGCTCCTTGGCCTCCTCCAGGATGTCCATCACCTTGAAGGAGCTCAGCTGGCGCGTCCGCGCCGGCTCGCCCTGGCTTTGCGCGCCCATGACACCCTCCCACTAAGCCCAGCGATTGTAGCAGAACCACCCGCCCCTGACAACGCGCCGTCCTCGCCCCGGCTGTTACCCGCCCTCTGTCCCACTGAGAGCCTATCCCAAACCCCCAAGGCGTCACCCTGAGCTCTGCGCTGCGTAGCATAGCTACGCTATGCAGAGCGGTCCGCCCAGCGAAGGGTCTCGCATCGGGCCCACCACGAGATTCTCCGCTTCGCTCACAATGACAGCCGACCGAGAGCG
>JBHIEF010000092.1:0-16099 GCA_046760465.1 Armatimonadota bacterium
GGCCCGCGCGGCGCGGCTTGACAAGCTCCCTCGATTCCGGTAGTATTGGCCGTCTTCGGCGGAGGAAAGGGATGGGCAGGGGCAACGGACGCGGCCTGCGGGGCGTGGCCATCCTGTCCACGATCGGCATCGCGCTCGCAGCTTGCGTGTCCATCGGCGCGCTGATCGGGTGGTATCTGGACCGCTGGCTGGGCACGGAGCCGTGGCTGATGGTGCTGTTCTTCCTGCTGGGGACGGCAGCCGGGTTCATCGAGGTCTTCAGGATCGCCAATCGGTCGTGGAATGACAATCACGGTGCCGGTCGCTGACGAGCCGTTCCCCCGCGCATACCGGACCACAGTCTTCCTTGCGGTGTTCATCGGACTGTGGCTCTTTTGTGTCTGGGGGCTGCGAGCCGGGCTGAGCTTCTGCGGCGGCGCGCTGCTGGGCGTGCTGCTGTTGTACCTGCTGGACCGGGCCGTGAACGCCATTGTGGGGGCGCCGCCGGGGAAGCCGGACCGACGCTGGCGCTTGATCTACGGGCCGCTGAGCGTGCTCAAGTACAGCCTGGTGGGCGCAGCCCTCTACCATGGGTTCCGTCTGGAGCTCATTGCCCCGCTGCCCTTGGCGGCGGGGTATACGCTGGCCCACGCGGCCCTGGTCTATGCCCTGCTGACCCAGCGCGGGGGAGGCGTCGGACGCCGGCAGCCGGCGCCGAGCAAGTAGGAGACCTACTCGGTGGGCGAAGAGGAACACGTTGGCACCATCTTCAACGCGATCCGCGCCCTTCCGGGGTTCGAGCACATGGACCCCGGCATCCCGGCGTCCTGGTTCGTGATCATCGTGCTGGGGGCGTTGTGCGCGCTGGGCACGCGGCGTATGGAGCGCGTCCCCAGCGGGTTGCAGAACGTGATCGAGTGGGCCTACGAGACGCTGGCCGGCTTCATCGAGCGCCTCATGCCCCACGGCGGCCGTCGCTGGACGCCGTTTCTGGGCACCCTCTTCCTGTACATCTTCGTCATGAACGTGCTGGGGCTCATCCCCGGCTTCATCAGCCCCACCGCCAACTTGAACATGACCCTCGCCCTGGCCCTGGTGGTGTTCCTGACCACCCATGTCGTTGGCGTGTCACAGCACGGGCCTCTGCGGTACTTCAAGAACCTGGCCGGCGAGCCGCTGTTCCTGGCTCCGCTGATGCTGCCGGTACACCTGATCGGCGAGCTCTCTCGACCCGTATCGCTGTCGGTGCGGCTATTCTGCAACATCTTCGGCGAAGACCAGGTTCTGGCCAGCCTCATTGCCATAGGGGCGATCATCTTCAAGGCCACGCATTCCGTGCTGCCCATACCGCTGCATCTACCCATCGTGCTGCTGGCTATCTTCACCAGCTTCGTGCAGGCGCTGGTGTTCCTGATGTTGTCGGCCTCGTACCTGGGCGGGGCCATAGAGGGGGGCCACTAGGCCCCGCGCGAGCCGTGCCGGAGCCCGACACTCTCGAAGGAGGATCATCATGACCTACGGTGCTGCATTGGCGTTAGCGGTGGGGCTGGGAGTACCCATCGCCGTGCTGTCGGCGGCCATGGCGCAGGGGCGCGCGGCGGCGGCGGGCATCGAGAGCATTGCCCGGCAGCCCGAGGCGTTCGGGGACATCCGCCAGGCCCTGCTCATCTCCCTGGCCTTCATCGAGTCACTGGTCATTTACGCCCTGCTCATGTTCCTGCTGCTCATGGGGAGGCTGCCACCAGTGTTGGACACGCTGGGGCAGTAACCGAGAGGCCAGCCGTGGATCCGCCGGATTCGTGAGGGGCTCATGGGCGCCGTTTTCGAGCAACTGGGCATCGAGTGGCAGCAGCTGGTGGTCAACGCCGTGGGGTTTCTCCTGCTGGTGTTGATCCTGCGCCACTTCTTCTGGAACCGCGTGGGCGAGTTCTTCGCCGAGCGGCAGAAGGAGATTCGGGTCAATTTGGAGGAGGCGGAGAAGACTCGGGACCAGATGCGGGAGCGGGAGCGCGAACTGGCGGACCGGCTGGCCCAGATAGAGGCCGAAGCCCGCGACGCCATTGCCAAGGCGACCGAGGAGGCACACGGCGCTCGCGACAAGATCGTGAGCGACGCCCGCGAGCAGGCGCATGAGATACTGGCGCGGGCGCGCGAGGAGATCGGGCACGAGAAGGAAAAGGCCCTGGCCGAGATTCGCGACCAGGTGGCGGACCTGGCGACGACGATGGCCGAGACGGCCCTGCGCCAGAGCCTGGACGAGGAGCGGCACCGGGCCTTGATGGACGAGCTCTTCGAGGACATCGAGGACCTACAGCGTTAGCAGATTCGAGCTGATGAGGGATGGTCAACCGCAAGGCGGCTAGGCGCTACGCCAGGGCCTTGTTCGAGTTCGCCGTCGGCCACGACCAGGTCGAGCAGGTGGGCCGCGAACTGGACACGGTCCACCACGCCCTGGAGTCCATGCCCAGGCTGGCCTTGCTGCTGAGGCACCCGCTGCTGGGCCGCCAGGCCAAGGACGATCTGGTGCGCGTCGCCTTTGGTGAGTCCGTCTCGCAGGGGATGCTGACCTTCCTGGACATGCTGGTGGAGAGTCACCGTACGCAGGAGTTGGCGGCCGTGCGCGAGATGTACGGGGAGCTGGCGGATGAGCACCGGGGGATCGTGCGGGCCGAGGTACAGACCGCGGTCGCTCTGCCCGACGACCAGCGGGAGAGGCTGGTGGAACTCATCCGGCGGGCCTTTGCCGGGCAGGTGGTGCTCAAGGCCTCGGTGGACCCCGAGATCCTGGGGGGCGCCAAGGTCCGGGTGGGCGATCTGCTGTTGGACGGCAGCCTGAAGACGCGCCTGGCCGCGATGCGCGAGCACCTGAAGGGCGTGCGGCTGCGAGCGGCGAGCTAGCGGCCGCGCCACTGGGGTGAGACGAAGTTGGCTGTGCGACCCGAAGAAGTCACTTCTCTGCTCAAGCAGCAGCTAGAGAAGTACCGCACCAAGCTGGAGATGGTGGGGGTCGGCGTGGTGCTCCAGGTGGGCGACGGCATCGCCCGGGTGTACGGCCTGGAGAACTGCCGGGCCGACGAGCTGCTCAAGTTCCCCGGCGAGGTCATGGGCATGGCCTTCAACCTGGAGGAAGACAACGTCGGGGTGATGCTGCTGGGGTCCGACGAGGAGGTGGCCGAGGGCGACATGGTGGAGACCACGGGCCGCATCGTGGAGGTGCCGGTGGGGCCGCAGCTTCGAGGCCGCGTGGTGGACGCCCTGGGGCGGCCGGTGGATGGCAAGGGGCCGATCACGGCCGACAAGCACCGTCCCATCGAGGGCCGGGCGCCGGGAGTGGTGGAGCGCAAGCCCGTAGAGGAGCCGCTGCAAACGGGCCTGAAGGCCATTGACTCGATGACGCCCATCGGCCGTGGGCAGCGCGAGCTCATCATCGGCGACCGGCAGACCGGCAAGACCGCCCTGGCCATTGACGCCATCATCAACCAGCGCGACAAGGGCGTGGACTGCATATACGTGGCCATCGGCCAGAAGCTCTCCAGCGTCGCCCAGGTGGTGTCGGTGCTGGAGCGCTACGGTGCCATGGAGCACACCACGGTGGTGGCGGCCGCCGCCAGCGACCCGGCCGCCATGAAGTACATCGCCCCGTATGCGGGCTGCGCCATGGGCGAGGAGATCAGGGATAACGGCGGACACGCGCTGATAGTCTACGACGACCTCTCCAAGCACGCCCAGGCCTATCGCGAGGTGTCGCTGCTCATCCGCCGTCCGCCGGGCCGCGAAGCCTATCCGGGCGACATCTTCAACCTGCACTCTCGCCTGCTGGAGCGGGCGGCGAAGCTCTCCGACGAGCTGGGTGGGGGGTCACTGACGGCGCTGCCGATAGTGGAGACGCAAGCGGGCGACTACGCCGCCTACATCCCCACCAACGTCATCTCCATCACCGACGGGCAGATCTACCTGGAGTCCGAACTCTTCTACGCGGGCGTGCGGCCGGCCATCAACGTGGGCATCAGCGTCTCGCGAGTGGGCGGCGACGCGCAGAACCCGGCCATGCGATCGGTGGCCGGCAGCCTGCGCCTGGACCTGGCCAACTACCGCGAGTACGCGGCCTTCGCGCAGTTCTCCTCCGACCTGGACGCCGCCACGCAGGCCATCCTCAGCCGCGGCGAGCGCATGGTCGAGGTGCTCAAGCAGGACCAATACGAGCCCATGGACGTGGTGGACCAGATCCTGATCGTCCTCACCGCTGGCTGCGGGGCGCTGGACGAGACGTCGGTGTCGGACATCAAGGCCCTGGAGCCGCAGCTGCTGAAGCACCTGCACGAGCGCTACCCCGAGCTGGTGCGCGAGCTGAGAGAGCAGGCGCGCATGACCGACGAGCTGCGGGAGAAGCTCGAGGGGGCGATGCGCCAGTTCGTCGGAGACTGGCAAGCGCCGAGCGAGGAGGCGGAAGAGGAGCGAGCGGAGGCGGAGGGCGAGGCCCCGGAGGGAGAGCCAGCCGCCGAGAGCGCCGGGGAATAGGCTGTCATGCCCGTCAACATCCGCAAGCTGCGGCGCAAGATCCGCACCGTAGGCAACATCCAGCAGATCACGCGCGCCATGCGCATGGTGGCTGCCGCACGGCTCAAGCGGATCCAATCGCACGTCGAGATGGGTCGCACCTACCGCGACAAGATGCACGAGATCCTGGCGCGGGTGGCGCCGCTGGCGCGCGAAGTCGAGCACCCGCTGCTGGCCGTGCGGGAGCTGCGTCGAGTGGCCGTCGTGCCGGTGGCCGCCGACCGAGGCCTGTGCGGCAGCTACAACGTGAACTTGAACCGCGAGGCGCAAGCGGCGATCGAGGAACTGCTACACAGCGACGTGGAGACGACGGTCATCACCATCGGCCGCAAGGCGAGGGACTACCTGTCCTTCCGGGGGATAGAGCCAGCGTACCACTTCAGTCAGATATCGGGCGAGGGCGGGGTAGAGCATGCGCTGGACATCGCCCACTTCCTGCGGGCGCTGTATGAGACCGAAGAGGTGGACGAGATCCGCGTGATCTACTCGCGTTTCGTCAGCACCATCCGCCACGTGCCCACCGAGGTGCAGTTGCTGCCCCTGCAACCGCCCGAGGGGGAGCCCACGGAGCTGGGCCCGGACTACATCTTCGAGCCCGAGCCGGAGCGGCTCTTCGCACGGCTGTTGCCCAGGTACGTGGACACCATGGTGTACCATCTGCTGTTGGAGGCGGCGGCCAGCGAGCAGGGGGCGCGCATGGCTGCCATGACCGCCGCCACCGACAACTGCGAGGACTTGCTGACCACGCTCACCAGGGAGCACAACCGAGCCCGCCAGCAGGCCATCACCACCGAGGTCATTGAGGTGGCCTCGGGGGCGGAGGCCCTGAGGCAGGTTACTTAGTGACGGGCGAGGCGACGAAGGAGTCAGGCGCACATGGAGGGCCAAGCGCGGCGCACAGGCAAGGTGGCTCAGGTGATCGGGCCGGTGGTGGACTGCGTGTTCGAGGATGGCGAGCTGCCGCCGCTCAACACGGCCCTGCGCATCAAACGCAGCGATCAGGAGGCCGACCTGATCGTGGAGGTGGCCGAGCACCTGGGTGACTCCATGGTGCGCTGCGTGGCCATGGGCAGCAGCGCCGGGCTGGTGCGCGGCCTGCCGGTCGAGGACACCGGCGCGCCCATCACCGTCCCCGTGGGCCGGGAGACCCTGGGCCGCATCTTCAACCTGCTGGGCGAGCCCATTGACCGCGGCGACCCAGTCGTCACCGAGCGCAGGAGCCCTATTCACAAGGACCCACTTAGCTTCGAGGACCAGGAGGTCCAGCCCGAGCTCTTCGAGACCGGGCTCAAGGTGGTGGATCTGCTCTGCCCGTACATGCGGGGCGGCAAGATAGGCCTATTCGGCGGCGCCGGCGTGGGCAAGACCGTGCTCATCATGGAGCTGATCCACAACATCGCCATGGAGCACAGCGGCGTGTCGGTCTTCGGCGGCGTGGGCGAGCGCACGCGCGAGGGGAATGACCTGTGGCTGAGCATGAAGGGGGCCGGTGTCCTGGACTCGGCCTGCCTGGTGTTCGGCCAGATGAACGAGCCACCGGGCGTGCGCCTGCGCGTGGGGCTGACCGCCCTGACCATGGCGGAGTACTTCCGCGACGACGAGAGCCAGGACGTGCTGCTGTTCATTGACAACATCTTCCGCTTCGTGCAGGCCGGCTCCGAGGTGTCGGCGCTGCTGGGTCGGATGCCCTCCGCCGTGGGCTATCAGCCGACCCTGGCCACCGAGATGGCCGAGCTCCAGGAGCGCATCACCAGCACCAAGACCGGCTCCATCACCTCAGTGCAGGCCGTGTACGTGCCGGCCGACGACCTCACCGACCCGGCCCCGGCGGCGACCTTTGCCCACCTGGACGCGACTACGGTTCTGGCCCGAGAGATCGCCGAGAAGGGCATCTACCCGGCGGTGGACCCGCTGGACTCCA
Source organism: Armatimonadota bacterium (assembly GCA_046760465.1). GTDB lineage: Bacteria > Armatimonadota > Zipacnadia > JAUWAU01 > JBHIEF01 > JBHIEF01. The sequence continues at coordinate 6,458 of JBHIEF010000092.1, forward strand.
CCTCCCGAATCCTCGACCCCCGCATCGTGGGCGAGCGCCACTACCGGGTGGCGCGCGAGGTGCAGCAGGTGCTGCAGCGATACCGCGACCTCCAGGACATCATCGCCATCCTGGGCGTGGACGAGCTCTCCGACGAGGACAAGCTCACCGTTCAGCGGGCGCGGAAGATCCAGCAGTTCCTGGGGCAGCCCTTCTTCGTGGTGGCCGACATGTACGACGTGGAGGGGCGCTACGTGCCGCTGGAGGAGACCATTCGCGGCTTCGAGGAGATCCTGGAGGGCAAGCACGACGAGCTGCCCGAGTCGGCCTTCAGGATGCTGGGCACGATTGACGAGGCGGTCGAGAGGCACGAGAAGAGCCGAGGCCAATAGGCATGGCCGCAGCCACCTACCGCCTGGACGTGGCCACCCAGGAGCGGGTCATCTTCAGCGACGAGATCGTCTCCCTGGTGGCCCCCAGCGTGGAGGGCCAACTGGGCATCCTGGCCCGCCACGCACCGCTCATAGCGGAGCTCGGCATCGGCCAGCTCAAGATACGCTACGCCGACGACGCGCGCGAGCTGCTGCTGGTGGCGGGGGGCATCATGGAGGTGTCGGGGCAGGGCGTCATCGTCCTGGCCGACATCGCGGAGCGCCCGGAGGAGATTGACCTGGAGCGGGCGGAGCAGGCCCTGGCGAGGGCCAGAGCCCGCCTCACGGGCGGCGGGCCCGAGGCGCACGTGGACATAGCCCGCGCCCGCGCCGCTCTCATGCGCGCCCTGAACCGGCTGCGCGTGGCGCGACGGCGGTAGCTGGGACAGCAGGCGCGCGCTGCACGGCCGCTCCGCTATACCCCAAACACCCGCTTGGCGTTGAGGCCGAAGATGAGGCGCTTGTCGTCGTCGCTGATGCGGGCCAGGGCGACGCGGCCGACCTGCGGTCGGGGGTCTATGAAGGGGACGTCCGTTCCGAAGAGGATCTTCTCCGCGCCCACCGACTCGACCATCGTCTCGAGGGCGCCGGGCAGCATCGAGGAGCCGGTCAGGTCCAGGAGGACATTGTCCCGCCGCTGGGCCTCAGTTGTGGCCTGCTCGATCATCTCCCATGTGGTCGCGCTGTGGGCGACGATCACCTTGGCCGCGGGATACCGGTCGGCCAGCTTACCGAGGGTGGCGGGGCTGGCATAGTCGTCGCTGGCCCAGGAATGGACCAGCACCGGCAGGCCCAACTCCTGAGCCGCCTCCCACAGTGGCACCAGTTTCTCGCCGTCGGCGGCGTAGTGCATCTCGCTGGGGTGGATTTTGAAGCCAAGCAGCAGTCCCTCTTTGCGCCACCTGCCGATCTCGTCCGCGACCTCCTCGGCGGGGTAGTTGGGGTTGATGGTGACGTAGGGCCGGACGCGGTCGGGGTGCGCGCGATGGAAGGCGGCCACCTCGTCGTTGCCGCCACGGTAGTCGTGAGCGATGGCGCGGTGCGGGCTGCACACGGCCAGGTCAATGCCCACCAGGTCCATCGAGCGCAGCAGGCCTTCGGGCCCGTTGTCGGGGATGTGGAAGTTATGCCAGGGGCCCAGGTGCACGTGGCAGTCAATGACCAGCTCCCCTTCGAGCGGCCGGCCCTCGAGAACGGCGCGGGCGAAGATGCTCTCGCCTGCCTCCACCTAACTCGCCCCCTCCAGGAGGGCCTCCAGGTTGCCGCCGGCCATCATCTGCTTGGCCCTGTCCCCCACCTCGGCGTAGGTGATGGCGGCCATGGCCCCGCCCGGATCGCGCCCCGGCATACCGGTGCCGAAGACGAGCCGCTCCGGTCCGAAGCGACCGCACACCTCCTCGATGCCGCGGTGCACGCCATAGGTGGCCGTCTCCACGCGCAGGCCGGCGTGCTTCTCCAGCAGCGGGTAGAGGTTTCGGTCGCAGCGATAGCCCACATCGAGCACGATCAACGGCAGCGTCGGGTGGCGGCTGAGGATGCCGTCAACCTCCGCCCAGGAGCTCTCGTCCATGCTCAGCAGCACGGGGAGGCGCCGCGAGGCGAGCGTCCCCAGCAGCTTGGCTGAGGTGACCTCGTTCAGCACATACCTGTGCGTGACCGGCGTCAGCCGCACGGCCCTCACACCAGCCGCCAGCATCTCAGCCACGTCCGGCAGGGGCTGCTCCCCGGTGTGCGAGGGCAGTGCCACCCAGCATGGGGTGAGCCGGTCCTCATCGGCGACCTCCTCGACAAGCCGGGCGTTGCCCAAGGAGGGGGAGAACTGGACGCTCTCAGCGTGATGCACGAGCGCGCGAGCGATTCCACAACGGTCCATCTCTCGCAGCAGGCCCTGCTTTGTGGTAGACTCGGTGGGCCGGGGGCGCTGCGAGCGGCCGAGGCGGGCGTTGCAGTCGTAGAAGCTGAGCTGGGCCATTATGCACACCTGAGCTGTCGCCGAAAGGCGCGCCGCGAACGCTGATTCGACGCCCCGCAAGGCGCATCCTCCAGGAGCGGACCCATGGCCAAGATCCGTTCTCGTGTCGCACAGGTCCTCGGCGTCGCCCGCGAACCGGGCGGACCCGAGGCCCTGGAGGTGAAAGTCGAGGGGCAGCGCGCCCGGGCTCTGAACTACCCCGACCTCACGGGTCGGGCCGAAGCCGGCGACGAGGTGCTCCTCAACACCACGGCCGTGCATCTGGGCTTAGGCACGGGCGGCTTTCACTTCGTCATGGCCAACCTGACCCGACCCGAGACGGACCTGGATGGGCCGGGACACATCATGAGGTTGCGCTACACGCCGTGGCAACTGAAGGTGCTCGCGGCCGAGGAGCCGGACTCGCCCCACCACGACGCGTTGGCCGAGCACCGGAACCTGGAGGGCATGCCGGTCGTGGTCGGCACGGTCCACAGCCAGCTTCCGGCGATTGCGGCGGGGGTGAGGTCCGTGTCGCCCGAAGCGCGGATCGCCTATGTGATGACGGAGGGTGGCGCGCTGCCGGCCTCTTTCAGTCACCTGGCGGCCGAGCTGCGAGCCAAGGGCCTCATCGCCGCCACCGTCACCTGCGGGCACGCCTTCGGGGGCGACTACGAGGCCGTGAACGTCTACAGCGCGCTGCTGGTCGGCCGACACGTGGCCGAAGCCGACGTGGCCGTCTGCTCCATGGGGCCGGGCGGGGTGGGCACCAGCACGCCCTACGGCTGCACCGCGCTGGAGGCGGCCGAAGTGATCAACGCTGCCTTCTGCCTGGACGGCGACGCCATCCTGGCCCTACGCATGAGCTTTGCCGACCGCCGCTCGCGACACCACGGCGTGAGCGAGCACAGCCTCATGGTCCTGCGCTGCTGTCACGCGCTGGCTGACTTCGCCGTACCGGAGCTGCCGGACGAGCAAGCCGAGATCGTGGCCGACGACCTGGCGCCATGGCGCGACTACCACAACGTGGCCTACCCGGTGCTGGACGCGCAGCCGGCGCTCAAGCTGATGGAGGGGCTGGACATCCACCCGACCACCATGGGGCGCTCCGTCCAGGAGGACCGTGCCTTCTTCCTTTCTGCGGGAGCGGCCGGCATCCTGGCGGGGCAGCGCCTCGAAGGCGTGGGGGCAGACGAATGACCGACGAGCGACTACGCGAAGAGACCGTCTCAATAGAGCGCCTCTACGAGGGCAAGATCGTCAACGTGCGGATGGACACGGTCAAGCTCAGCAGCGGCGCCACTGCCACGCGCGAGGTGGTTGAGCACGCCCACGCCGTGGCCATGGTGCCGCTCACGGAGGCCAGCGAGGTCGTGCTGGTACGGCAGTTCCGCGTGCCCACGGGGAGGGTCATGCTGGAGATACCGGCGGGCGTGATTGATCCGGGGGAGGACCCGGCCGAGGCGGCTCAGCGGGAACTGGCCGAGGAGATCGGCCACCGCGCGGGGCGGCTGCACCACCTCTTCAGCCTGTACCTGGCGCCGGGCTACAGCACGGAGCTGATCCACATCTTCCTGGCTACGGACCTGGTCGAGGAGAACCTGGCGCCCGACGAGGACGAGATCATCGCCACCGAGCTTCTGCCCCTGGCGGAGGCGCGGCGGCGAGTGCTAGCGGGGGAGCTACAGGACGCGAAGACGGCGGCGGCCATCCTGGCGGTCGCTGAGCGAACCGGCAACGTGCTCCAAACGACTTGACGCCGTCGGGCCTGGTGCGGTAGAATACCTGTGCGGCCGCCCCTCGGGGCGGCTATTGTGACGCGCATGCTGGGAAGGGATTGGCCGTGTACGCCATCATAGAGTGCGGCGGGCAGCAGTTCCGCGTGGAGGAGAAGGACGTCATCAGCGTGGACCGACTGCCCGTCGAGGTCGGCGAGGAAGTCGAGTTCGACAACGTCCTGGCAGCGGGCGAGGGCGAGGACCTGAAGGTGGGCGCGCCCTACGTCAAGGGCGCCAAGGTCGTGGGCAAGGCTGTGGCCCACGAGCGTGGGCGCAAGCTCAGGGTATTCAAGTACAAGGCCAAGAAGCGCTATCGGCGCAGTCGTGGCCACCGGCAGAACCTGACCAAGGTCCTGATCAGCTCCATAGAGGCCTAGCTGCCGGGAGGGGCCACGGGCTGGTATCTGGAGGAAGAGCAATGGCACACAAGAAAGGCATGGGGAGCTCGCGCAACGGCCGCGACAGCGCCTCCAAGAGGCTGGGCGTCAAGCGGGCCGACGGACAACGCGTGAAGCCCGGGCAGATCATCCTCCGTCAGCGCGGCACCAGGGTGCTGCCGGGGTTGAACGTCGGTCGCGGCGGCGACGATACCTTGTTCGCACTGGCCGAGGGCTACGTGCGCTTCGCGACCAGGGGCAAGAGGAAGCAGGTTAGCGTGTTGGCCGAGGCCTCGGCCTAGGCCGCAGTTCATATTGGTGGACGCTTGACAGCCGCCGCCGCTCTGCCGGCCTGGGCGGCTGTTTCGCTTCGTAGGTGAGGACTGCACCATGTTCGTGGACGAGGTTACCATCGAGGTCGAGGGAGGCAAGGGCGGGGACGGCATGGTCGGCTTTCGTCGCGAGCCCTACGTGCCGCGCGGCGGGCCTAACGGCGGCGACGGCGGCGACGGCGGGGACGTGATCCTCGAGGCGCGCGCGAACCTGACAACGCTGTTGGACTTCAAGTACCAGAGCCGGTTCCGCGCCGAACACGGGCGGCCCGGCGGCACCAACAACAGAACTGGTCGGCGCGGGACGGCCTGCGTCGTGCACGTGCCCGTGGGAACGGTCGTGTACGACGCCGCAAGCGGGCGCGTGCTGGGCGACCTCAATGAGGACGAGGAGCGGCTGGTGGTCGCCCGCGGCGGCGAGGGCGGCCGCGGCAACGCCCGCTTCGCCACTGCTACGCGGCGCACGCCCAAGTTCGCCGAGAAGGGCCTTGCCGGCCAGTCCCGCGCCCTGCGTCTGGAGCTGAAGCTCATCGCCGACGTGGGAGTGGTGGGCTTCCCCAACGCCGGCAAATCGAGCCTGATCGCCCGCGTGTCTGCCGCCCGGCCCAAGGTGGCCGACTACCCCTTCACCACGCTGGTGCCCAACCTGGGCGTGGTGGCCGGGCCGGACGGCCGCAGCCTGGTGATGGCCGACATGCCCGGCCTCATCGAGGGAGCGCACCAGGGAGTGGGTCTGGGGCATCAGTTCCTGCGGCACATAGAGCGCACGCGCGTGCTCATCCACCTGCTGGACGGGGATGCTCCGGCCGGCCGCGACCCGGTCAGCGACTACCGCGCGCTCAACCGGGAGTTGGCGCTGCACGACGAGCGTCTGACCCAGCTCCCGCAGATCGTGGCCCTCAACAAGGTGGACCTGCCCCACGCGCGCGAGCTGGCACCGTTGGTGCAGGAGGAGCTGGCCGACGAGGCCGGTGAGGTCCTGTTAATCTCCGCGGCCACGGGCGAGGGAGTCCGGGACCTGACGGACCGCGCCTTCGCCGAGCTGGAACGGGCCCGCGCCGAGCCCAGCCCGTTTGCCGTGGCGGCCGAGGCCGAGCCGGAGCCCGAGGAGCGGCCACTGATGGTGAAGGAGGCCGAGGAGGGGGTCTTCGCCGTCTCGGGCACGGCGGCAGAGCGCGCAGTGGCGCGCACGAACCTCGACAGTGAGCCGGCGCTCTATCACCTGCACGCCGAGCTTGACCGCCTGGGGGTGCTCTCCGCGCTCGAGCGCGCCGGCGCCCAGCACGGGGACACCATCCGCATAGGCGACGCCGAGCTGGAATACGTGCTGGGCCTGCGGGACGAGGAGGACGAATGATAGGTCGGCGCCAGGCCCATGCCGAGGCTGCTTGTCAATAGCCTTGTCGTGTGATATACTGTGCGCTGCTGCGAGCAAGTGAAGCCGCTCAGACGGCGGGAAGCGGCCGGTGGGAGGCCACGGCCGGGGAGAGCCCCGTGAGCGCGGACGTCTACATAGACGGGCAGTTCCACCCGAAGGAGGAGGCCAAGATCTCCGTCTTCGACCACGGCCTGCTGTACGGGGACGGCGTCTTCGAGGGCATCCGCGCCTATGACGGCCGCATCTTCCGGCTGGAGGCGCATCTGGATCGGCTGTGGGATTCCGCGGACAGCATCGGCCTCGAACTGCCCGTGTCTCGCCGGGAGATAACCGAGGCCCTCAAGGCCACTCTGCGCCACAACGGTTTGCGGGACGCTTACGTTCGCCTGGTAGTCACGCGAGGGATCGGCGATCTCGGTCTGGATCCCAGAAGGTGCTCAGAGCCCTCGCTCATCATCATCACCGATGCCATCCAGATGTTCGGGCGAGAGCTATACGAGACGGGCGTAGCCTTGGTGCTGGCGAGCATGCGGCGCTCAGCCCGTGACGGCGTCAACCCCAGCGTGAAGTGCCTCAACTACCTGGGCAGCATAGTGGCGAAGATCGAGGCCAACCGCGCCGGCGCCACCGAGGCGCTGATGCTCAATACTGATGATTACGTGGCCGAGTGCACGGCGGAGAACATCTTCTTCGTCAAGGACGGCGGCCTGGTTACGCCTCCGGGCGACGCCGGCATCCTGCGAGGCGTAACCCGGCAGGTCGTGCTGGAGTGCGCCGAGCGCCTGGGCCTGCCCGCCGCAGAGCGCCTCTTCAAACCCGACGAGCTGTGCAACGCCGACGAGTGCTTCATCACGGGCACCGCCGCCGAGGTCGTGCCCGTCGCCACGGTGGACGGACAGGCGATTGGAGACGGAGTGCCCGGGCCGGTCACGGACCGCCTGAGCCGGGCCTTCCGCCAAGTCACCCAGTCCGAAGGCACCCCCATCTACGAGTAGCCGCCCGCTGGCGACTCGTGGCAGCCAGCCAAGACCTGGCGCGGCCGGCACCTATGTGCCCCCGGCCCGTGTAAGCGATGCCACCGACCCGGGGGCTGTGCTGCGGTAGACTGGCGCTGTGGCCCGCTGCGGCCGCGTCGCCAAATCGCTCCTCGTAGGACCGCACAGGGCACCGGCACGCTCTAGCTAGCGGGAACAAACCCCCCGGCCCCGCGTACGGGTCTTCGCCAGTCGCCTGTGTGAACGGCCGCGTTGGTTCCGGGCGGCCATAGGGAACAATGCTAGCGGTCGGGATACGGCGGAACGAATTGACAAGAAGCCCGTCTCGTAGTAGTAGTATAGTCGACCGCAGCGGCCGGCATCTGACTGAAGTAAGGCCTCGGGCAGGGGCTCCGTCGGTGGGCACTGCTCGCCGGGGAGCGGCTGCGCCGGGCTGCCGGAGGAACTAAGCATGGAGCTGTGGGAACGCTTCACCGGGCACGCCCGCCGAGCGGTCTTGCTCGCCCACGACGAGGCGACCAAGGCCAAGATGCGCAAGATCGGCACCGAGCACCTCCTGCTGGGGCTGGTTCGCCTGGGCGAGGGCGTGGCCGCTGAGGTACTTCAGGGCATGGGGATAGACCTGGACCGGCTGCGCGCCGAGCTGCGCAAGGCCATGGAGATCGGGGCCGCCCAGGACGCCACCAGCGAGATTGCCTTCACCCCGGGAGCGCAGAAGGCCCTGCACTTCGCCTTCACCGAGGCCAAGATGCTGGGCCACAGCTACATCGGCACCGAGCACATCCTCATCGGCCTAGTGCGAGAGGGGCGGGGGGCCGCCTTCCGCGCGTTGAAGCGGTCGGGCATGGACCTGGCCAAGGTGCGCCAGGCCGTAGCCGGCCACCCACACAGTGCGCCTACCACAGCCGACCAGCCCAAGTCGAAGACGCCCACCCTGGACCACTTCAGCCGCGATCTGACCGCACTGGCAGGCGCAGGCGAGTTGGACCCGCTGATAGGGCGCGAGGACGAGGTTGAGCGGGTCATCCAGATCCTCAGTCGCCGCACCAAGAACAACCCCTGTCTGATCGGGGAGCCGGGCGTGGGTAAGACCGCCATCGCCGAGGGCCTGGCCCAGCGCATCGCCGAGGGAGACGTGCCTCGCCCACTGCGCAACAAGCGCCTGGTATCCCTGGACCTGGCCAGCATCGTGGCCGGCACCAAGTACCGGGGGGAGTTCGAGGAGCGGATGAAGCACATCATGGACGAGATCCGCTCCTCCAGCGGGGACATTATCGTGTTCCTGGACGAGCTGCATACCCTGGTGGGCACGGGGGCGGCCGAGGGGGCGATGGACGCCAGCAACATCCTCAAGCCCGCCCTGGCGCGCGGGGAGATGCGCTGCATCGGGGCCACCACGCTGGACGAGTACCGCAAGTACGTAGAGAAGAGCTCCTCGCTGGAACGTCGCTTCCAGCCCATCATGGTGCGCGAGCCCACCCTGGAGGAGACGGTCAGCATCCTGCGCGGCATCCGCAGCCGCTACGAAGAGCATCACGAGGTCACCATCTCCGACGAGGCCATTCGCGCCGCCGCTCAGCTGTCGGCGCGCTACATCAGCGAGCGCTGCCTGCCCGACAAGGCCATTGACCTGGTGGACGAGGCCGCCTCGCGCGTCAAGCTCCAGCGGGCGGCCGCTCCGCCCCAACTGCGGCAGCTGAACCGTCGGCTCCAGCAGATCAAGGCGGAGAAGGAGCAGGCGGTCAACGACATGGCCTACGAGGAGGCCGGGCGCAAGCTGGAGTTGGAGAAGGAGCTGGGACGGCAGCTGTCCGAGATGGAGGAGCAGTGGCTGGAGTCGGAGGGTAAGGAACAGGCGGAAGTGACGCCGGAGGAGATCGCTCACGTTCTCTCGGTGTGGACGGGCATCCCGGTCACGTCCATCTCGGTGGAGGAGTCCGAGCGCCTGCTCCAGATGGAGGAGGCACTGCACCGACGCGTGGTCGGCCAGGACGAGGCCATCAACTCCGTCAGTCGCGCCGTGCGCCGCGCCCGCGCGGGCATCAAGGACCCGCGCCGGCCCACCGGCTCCTTCATCTTCCTGGGACCGACGGGCGTGGGCAAGACCCTGCTGGCTCGCACGCTGGCTGAGTTCCTGTTCGGCGACGAAGAGGCGCTCATCCGCATAGACATGTCCGAGTACATGGAGAAGTTCTCGGTGTCGCGCCTGGTGGGAGCGCCGCCGGGCTACGTAGGCTACGAGGAGAGCGGACAGCTCAGCGAGGCCGTGCGCCGCCGCCCCTACTGCGTGGTGCTGCTGGACGAGATCGAGAAGGCGCACCCGGAGATCTTCAGCATCCTGCTGCAAATGATGGAAGACGGTCGGCTGACCGATTCTCAGGGGCGGGTGGTGGACTTCAAGAACACCGTCATCATCATGAC
>JBHIEF010000093.1:0-15952 GCA_046760465.1 Armatimonadota bacterium
CTGCGGCCAAGATGGCATCGGCCACCTGGCGATGCTCCGCCAGCCGGCTGCGGCTGTCACCGTAGGCCACGAACGAGAAGCCGCGGCCCGGAGGCACCGTCGTGCGGAAGCTCCCCGACGGGCCGTCAGTCGGTCCGTTCACCACCTGGTAAAGGTACCGGATGCCCGCCGTCAGGCCTTGCAGTCGCACCTGGTGGCGCTTGGTGGCCTGAGTCTCCCTCACCTCCTGCGGTTGGCCGCCACGCGGCATGAGCCGCACCGCGCCCACTGAGGGCGTGGCGGTGTCCCAACGCACCACCACGCCGTCCGCGCGCACGTCGTTCAGGTAGGGACCGCGGACAATGTCAGCGTCGCCCCACGCCAGACTCACGCCGAGGATGATCAGCAGCAAGCCTATGGCAGTCTCTGGCAGGCTGGACGGCAAGCGACGGTCGGTGAGTTGATGCAAGGTTGGACCTCCTTAGAGCGCGGCTAGGTTAGCCGGTCGAGCTCGTTGATGGCCTCCGGCGTCCCGATGACCACCAAGGTATCGCCGGTGCGTATGACGTAGTCGGCATCAGGCACCGAGTAGGCAGGACGCCCCTGGTCGTCCAGGCCCTCGTCTCCCGCAGGCCGCACGGTTACCACGTTCACCTGGAAGCGCGCCCGCAGGTCCAGCTCGCGCAGGGACTTGCCCACGCACGCCTCCGGGGCGATGATCTGCGCCAGGTCGAGGTCGCCCGATAGGTCCACATGGTCGAGGATGTGTGGCGAGTGCAAGCTGCGAGCCAAACGCGCCGCGCCCTCGTCCTCCGGGTACACCACGCGGTCGGCCCCCACCAGCTCCAGGATCCGAGCGTGGATGGGCGTGGTGCCGCGGGCGATGATCTGACGCGCCCCTAGCTGCTTGAGTAGGGCGGTCACCAGAATGCTGGCTTCCATGTCCTTGCCGATGGCCACCACTACCGCGTCCAGCTCCTGCACGTTGACGGTGCGCAGGGCCGCCTCGTCGGTGGCGTCAAGCTGGATGGCCGTGGTGGCCAGCGACTTGGCGTCGTCCACCTTGTCGGCGTCAGTGTCCACGGCGATCACGTCGGCGCCGTACTCGTACAGCCCGGCCGCGACGCGCAGGCCAAAGCGCCCCAGGCCGATGACGGCGAACTCGCGCATGGCAGCACCCCTCCTCGTCGGCAGCGGTCAGCCGACCATTATGTCTTCCTCCGGATAGGCAGCCACGGCTCGCTCCCTCCTGGGCCTGATGGCCGCCGCGACCGTCAGGGGACCGACTCGGCCCACGAACATGGCCAGCGCGATCAACACACGTCCCGCGCCGCTGAGGCGCTGCGTTACTCCCCGCGACAGGCCCACGGTTCCGAACGCGGACACCGTTTCGAAGAGAAGGTCCGGGAACGGGACGCCCCTGTCCTCGGTGAGGCTGAGAACCAGAGCCCACGTCACCACGAAGGCGGCCGACAAGGCGGCCACAGCCATGGCGCGATGCCTGGCCGACTCGGGGATGGCGCGGCCCGCCACATGCACCCGCCGCTGGCCCAGGAGAATGGCCTTGGCGGTCAGGTAGAGCGTGGCGGCAGTGGTGGTCTTGATGCCCCCGCCGGTGGAACCGGGCGAGGCGCCTATGAACATCAGCAATACGTATAGGAAGGCAGTGTTGCCTGCCAGGCGCGAGATGTCCAAGGTGTTGAAGCCGGCAGTTCTGGGCGTGACCGCCTGGAAGAAGGCGGCCAGCGTCCGGTCTCGACCTGACAATCCGCCGAGCACTCCGTCGCTCTCGAAGACCACCGTCCCGACGAAGCCAGTGAGCAGCAGCCACAGGCTGGCGGCGACGACCATGCGGGTCTGGAGGGAGAGGGACGGCTGCCGGCCCCGGCGTCGCGCCCGCAGGGCCAGTACGAGGTCGCGCACGACTGGGAACCCCGCTCCGCCCACGAGGATCAGGCCGCAGATGACCAGATTGAGGGGCACGTTCCCCACATAGCGGACGAAGCTGTCCGAGTAGAGCGAAAAGCCCGCGTTGCAGAAAGCCGAGACCGAGTGGAAGACCGCCAGCGCAGCCGCTCGGGCGCCGTGTTCGCCCTGCACGAGCCAGATGCCCAGCAGGACCAGAGTCCCGACCCCCTCAGCCACGAGCACGAACTTCACGATGGCCACCACGATCTGACGGAAGTCCACGCTGGACTCGGGCGACATTGCCTGACGGACGATCAGCCGGTGCTGCATGGAGGACCGCCTCCGCAGCAAGAGCGCGGACAGGGCCGAGAAGGTCATGATCCCCAGGCCACCCAACTGCATGAGCAGCAGAATCACCGCGTGGCCCAAGGGCGTGAAGTCCACGGGCGTGTCCTTCACGATCAGGCCGGTCACGCACGTGGCTGAGGTGGCCGTGAAGAGCGCGTCCACGGGCGCCAGGCCCTGGCCGGCCGGAACTGCCTGCGGGAGCAGCAGCAGTAGGGCGCCGGCGGCGATGGTGAGGCCAAAGGCCAGAGCCACAGTGTGGGCGGGCTGGAGACGGGCCACCAGCGGGCGGCGGGGCGAGCCCTGGCGTATCATGTTCCACTTGCCGAAGGCGGAGGCGCCCAAGAACAGCTCGCCCAGCAGGCTGATCGGCTCCGGCAGTACCCGGCCGGGCCCCAGGCCCACGCGCTCAATCAGCGCCAGGAAGAGGTTCAGTCCGCTGATGCCGCCGAACAAGAAGACCGTGTGCAGCTCGAGGAAGGAGTGGCCGGGGGCCAGGCCCCTGTCGGCGCGTAGGGCAGCCAGATGCCTCAGCATCCACAGATAGCCCAGCACCAGGGCCAGGTCTGCGGCGTGCAAGAGCGCGGGCCGGCTCTGCCACGAGTGCAGGACGTAGGCCACAAGGGCGAGGCCCACCAGGCCGGCCAAGGCGCCGAAGAGGCGGCCGATCCTGGCCTCGCCATTTGTCTCGCGGCCAGGCGCCGTGGGAAGCTGTCGGGAGGCTGCCAGGGGTATCGCCTCTTCTGGGTCCTGGTGAGGTGGCGTCGGCGCCGGCTGGGGCGCCAGACGGCGTCTGCCGGGCGAAGGCACCACGTCCTAGCGCCACGGCTCGGCGGCCAGGATGCGTTCGTAAAGGCCGATATACTGGCTGGCCGACTGGCTCCAGGAGAAGTCGCACTGGAAGGCACGCTGAACCAGAGCCTGCCAGCGCTCGCCGTCGCCATAGGCCTCAACTGCGCGCCCGATGGCGGCCAACAGCGCATCTTGCGAGTAGTCGAAGAAGACGAAGCCGTTAGATGCCTCGCCATGTTCGCGGATGGTATCCGCCAGCCCTCCGGTGGCCCGCACCACCGGGATGGTGCCGTAGGCCAAGCTTATCATCTGCCCCAGGCCGCAGGGCTCGTAACGCGAGGGCATGAGGAACATGTCGCAGCCAGCGTAGATGCGCTTGGCCATGGCCGCATCGTAGAGCAGGTTGACGCCGACCTGGCCCGGGAACTCCTCCGCCAGCTTGCTGAAGGCTCGGTGGTACTCGGGATCGCCCGTGCCCAGAAGCACGAACTGCGCGCCCAGGCCGAGGACCTCGCGCATGATGGGCACCAATAGGTCGAAGCCCTTCTGGCCGGCCAGGCGGCTGACTATCCCCAACAGGGGCGCATCGCTCGCCTCGAGTCCGTTCTCCTGCTGAAGCGCTCGCTTGCAGGCGAGCTTGCCCTCCAGAGAGTCGGGCCCGTAGGTCTCGGCGATGTCGGGGTCGGTGCGCGGATTCCACTCCTCGTAGTCAATCCCGTTGATGATCCCCACCAGGCGGTCTTCGCGCGCGCGCAGCAGGTGGTCCAGGCCGGCGCCGAACTCGAGCCGGCGAATCTCCTCGGCGTACTGCGGGCTCACGGTTGACACGAAATCGGCGGCGACGATGCCGCCCTTCATCACGTTCAGCGAGTCGCCCATCTCCAGCAGCCGAAATCCCTTCGAGCCCCAGGCGAAGCCGGGCACGCCGACTCGCTCGCGGGGGAAGGGGCTCTGATAGCCCAGGTTGTGGATGGTGAACAGCGTCCGTGGCCCCCCGGCGGCCCCCATCAACACGTCCACGGGGATCAGCCCTGTGTGCCAGTCATTGCAGTGGATGACGTCCGGCTGCCAATGCAGCAGTTCGAACATGCCCTGCGCCGCCCGACAGAAGAACGTGAAGCGTTGGAAGTCGTCGGGGTAGCCGAAGAGCTGATCCCGGTCGTAATAGTCGCCGTTCTCGACCAGGTAGGCCGGCACTGTGCCGTCGCCGAGGGTGGTCTCTAGCAGCGCGCCCGGCACCTCAACGCCGTCAATGGCGACGCGGATGTCGCCCACCTTCTGGGGAGGCCGCTCGGCGCGTTCCGCCGCGCCCCGGTAGCACGGCAGCGCAAGGCGTGCATCCACGCCACGCTCCGCCAGCGCTATGGGCAGAGACCCGGCTACATCGGCCAGGCCCCCCGTCTTGGCCAGCGGGGCAGCTTCGGCGGCAGCCACGAGCACCTTCATCGGGGATCAGTCTCCTGGCGGACCTAGCGGTCCGCGGCGATTTGCGGGGCCATCCGGGGCACCACGGCCACGCCGCTTGGGGTCAGAGTCACCGCCCGCCGATCGCGCTCGGCGTCGTGGCCTATCTCCGTGCCGGCGGGAATGGTCATGTTGCGGTCAACTATGGTGCGGCGCAGGCGCGCTCCCTTCTCCACCCTCACCCCTGGAAACAGAACGCACTCGACCACCTCGGCCCCCTCCTCCACCCGCACGTTCGGCGACAGCACCGAGCGCACCACGTGAGCGGCGTCCAGGATGCACCCGCCGGAAATGAGCGAGTCCTCGGCCCCGGTGCCCGCCCCATCGCAGCGAGCCACACGCGCGGGCGGGCAAGGCTCGACGTGCGCACGGATGGGCCAGTTGGGGTCGTACAGGTTGAATGGGGGTACGGGCGCCACCAGGTCCATGTTGGCCTCGAAGTAGTTGTCCAGAGTGCCGATATCGCGCCAGTATGCTGCCTCGCCCGTATCGGGGTCCACGTAGCTGTATGCGTAGACGGAGGCCGACTGGACCAGGGCGGGGATGACGTCGCGGCCGAAGTCGTGCGAGGTGTCCGACTTCGCGTCCTCGATGACGGCCTTCACGAGCCTCTCGGTCCTGAACACGTAGACCCCCATGCTGCACAGACAGCGTCCAGGCCGTCCGGGGATGTGTTGAGGCTCGGCCGGTTTTTCGTGGAAGCCGACGACCCGCCAATCCTCATCCACCTCCGCCACGCCGAGGGTCGTGGCATACTCAGCGTCCACTTCCACGCAAGAGACGGTGAGGTCGGCGTCCCTCTCCAGGTGGAAGGCCAACAACGGGCGGTAGTCCATCTTGTAGACGTGGTCGCCGGAGAGGATCAACACGTTCTCGGGCCTGTCCTGTTCCAGCGAGTAGATGTTCTGGTAGATGGCATCGGCCGTGCCCAGGTAGAACTGCTCTCCCATCCGCTGCTGAGGGGGGATGGTGTAGATGTACTCGTCCAGCTCCCCGCTGAAGAGGCCCCAGCCACGGCGGATGTGGCGGTCCAGGGATAGAGACTTGTACTGGGTGAGCAGCAGGATGCGACGGGCTCCGGAGTTGACGCAATTGGATAGCGTGAAGTCAATGATGCGGTAGATGCCGCCGAAGTAGACGGCCGGCTTGGCCCGATCGCGGGTCAGAGGGTACAGGCGCTCTCCCTGACCCCCGGCCAGGAGCATGATGGTTGTGTCGGCGGGGAACCCCGATAGCGCCGGAACTGGCGGTCGTGGGAGCGACATCAGCTATCCCGCGCGCTGGCTTTCGCCAGGATGGAGGCGATGGTGTCCAGCAGCTCCTTGGGGTCGGCGGACTTGAGGATATAAGCCTCCGCCGCCCAACTCATGAAGTCATCCTTGAAGGCCTCGTAGGCAGTGTTTAGCACAATCGGGAGCTTGCGGTTCTTGTCGAGCATCTTCCGCATGGCCTCCAGGCCGTCCATATCCGGCATGCCGATGTCCAGGACCACCAGGTCCACCTTCTCGCGACCCACCACCTCGACGGCCGCGATGCCCCCGTCCACTCCGATTACGTCGTAGCCGGCCGTCCTCAGCTCTTGCTCGTAGAAGCTGCGCAAGTTGCGCTCGTCTTCGACGATCAAGATCGTCTTCTTCTCCTGGCTCACGTGCTGCTCGCCTCCTGGCGCCTCGAGGTCGCTGGCCTTGCGTCGGGACCACCCGGCTGATGCGCCGCCAGCACCGTGGTGAAGATGCTGCCCTGGCCCCATGTGCTCTCCAGCTCCAGACGACCACCGTGCTCGTCAACAATCTGCCGCGTGACGGCCAAGCCTATGCCGGACCCGACCGTGCGGGTGGTGAAGAAGGGTTCGAAGATCTCCTCCTGGACATCCTCAGGGATTCCCTTGCCCGTGTCAATGAACTGAACCCAGACCTCCCCGTCGCGACAGCGGCTGCGGATGGTCAGCGTGCCGCCCTCGGGCATGGCCTGCGCCGCGTTCTTGGCCAGGTTGAGAAAGGCCTGTTTCAACTGGCGCTGGTCGGCCAGTACGGGCGGGACGGGCTCCAGATCTAGCTCCAGCCGCCGCAGTTCTCCGTCGTAGTCGTCAGCCAGCAGTGCGCACGTCTCCTGGACGGCGGCGTTGACATCCGTGGGCTGGAAGACCGGCGAGGAAGGCCTGGTGAAGCTGAGCAGATTGCCCAGGATGTGTTCCAGCCGGTCTACCTCCTCCACGATGATGTTGGCGCTCTGCTGGATGCGGGGCCGATCGCTGGGATCGCGGGCCATGACCCGCGCGAATCCGCCGATCGTGGTTAGCGGATTGCGGATCTCGTGAGCCACCTTGGCCGCCACCTCTCCCACCGCCGCCAGCCGCTCCTTGCGGACTAGCTGCTCCTGAGTGTTGCGGAGCTCCTCGTACGCCTTCTCCAGCGCCGCCAGATTATCTTGCAGCGCCTGATAGGTTTGGGCGGCGGCGATGGCTCCCCCGGCCTGGGCGGCGAACATCTCCAGCAGCCAGATGTCCTCCTCCTTGATGCGGTGCCCGCTGTACAGGTTGTCGGCCAGGATCACGCCGACGGCCTGATCGCGGGCGATGAGCGGCACCACCACGAACTCGCTGCTGCCCAGTATGTCGTGGCAGCCGGGGAAGCGCGTCTCTCCCTCGCCCTTCCGCACCAGAATGGCACGCTTCTCCGCCAGAGCCTGTGCCGTCGCGCAGGGACCCTCGTGAGGCAGTTCCATGCCTGCGGCCACTTGGCTCAGAGGCATGGTCTCCGGATCTATGTCATCGTAGGCGGCCAGGAAGGCCTCCAGGGAGTAGTCGCCGGTGGCCATGGCCGACCAGATGCGGTGGGCGTCCTCAGCGCTCTCCGGCCCCACGCCGAGCCGGCCCTTCATGACCCCGGTCTCTGGGTCCGGCAGCAGCAGGAAGGCCCGGTTGAAACCCAGGCCGGCCGTCGGTCCGGCGGTGACGCAGGTGAGGATGGCGTAGAGCAGCCGGTCCAGCTCCAGCGCCCCCTGCACGGCCTGTCCGATCTGGTACAGCAACGACAGCCCGGAGGTGCGCTTGGCAGCCGTGGTAACGTCGTCCCAGAGCAAGATCAGGTCCCGAGAGGTCTCGCTGTCTACGCAGCGGATGCGGAAGTTGAGGATCTTCTCCTCGTGGTCCTCGGAGGTGTGGCGCACGTTGTCCAGCTGCACGGGCTGGCCCGTCTCCAACACCGACCTCAGGGCGTCCAGCAGACCGGTGCCCTCTAGCAGGTCCTCGGCGAAGAGGTCGTGGATGCTGGTGCCCTGCGCCTCCTCCTGGGATATGCCCTGCTGCTCCAGATAGGTCTGGTCGGCCCGCAGTACGGTGAGGTCGCTGTCCAGCACCAGCATCGGTGTAGGCATTGACTGGATGACACTCTCGCTGAAGGAGGTCATCCAGCGCAGCTCGGCCGTCCGCTCCTCCACCCGGCGCTCCAGCTCAGCCTCGTACTCCAGTCGCCGCCGCTCCAGCTCCTTGCGCTCGGAGATGTCCCGCACAATCGCCTGGCAGACCACGTTATCGCCGGCCTCGATGAGGTTCGCGCTCACGTCCACCGGGACTCGGCTGCCGTCCTTGCGCTGTAGCTCGATATCCTGCAAGGCCAGCACGCGGTCGGAGACGAGTCTGCCAATCTCGGCCTCCGCGGCTTCCCGGTCCTCCGGCGGCCGAAGCTCAGGGAAGCGCATCCCCGCCAACTCCTCGTGGGAGTAGCCGGTGAGCCGTAGGGCCCGCAGGTTGGCCGCCACCAGCTTGCCCGTCACCGGATCCAGCGTGAGTATGGCGTCGCTGGCGTTGCGCAGCAGGGCCCGGTGGCGGGTCTCGGACTCCAGCAGCTCGCCTTGACTGGTCTCGTGGTAGACCTGGTTGACCTTGAGGCGCAGGGGGTCAATGGCTTCCTCGATGCAGTAGTGGGCCTCCAACCAGGCCTTGGGTTCCCCGCCCAAATGCTCCTCCAGCACCTCATCCACCACGCGCTCCAGAGCTATCCACCAGTGGTTGACCCGATCGCCGGCCAGGCCCGCTCTGTAGGCGCGCTGGGTCAGCTCCTCCACGCGGGTGAAGCAGCGCGTATCGCTGGGATCGGCCATGTAGGCCAGCATCAGCGAGAGCATCTCGCGCGTGCCGGCGGCGAAGTCCTCCGCCGGAATCCCGCTGACCACGGGGTCGTCGGCGAACAACTCGCGCATGCGACGGCCCCAGCGGTCAATGATGGCGTCTATGCTCTGCGCCACCAGGTCTACCACTCGCTGGCGGATGTCGCTATTGCCTCCCACCTCAACCATCCCCGTTCACTCCTCGCGCGGGCGGCGTTGGGTCAGTGTGTCGCCGCCTCTACTGCAGCCGGCTCCGCCCTCAGCACCCGCGCCGCCTCCTCCGGGGCCACCGGGTTGATGTAGAAACCCGTACCCCATTCGAAACCTGCCATGCGTGTCAGGCGCGGGTAGATCTCCACGTGCCAGTGGAAGTCCAGGGGCAGCGTGCCCCAGTAGTCCGGGCGACCGGCGCGGGGCATCAGATTCGGCGACGTGTGCAGCACGTAGTTGTAAGGAGGGTTGCCCAGGACATCCCGAAGGCAGCCCAGCGCCTGCTTCATGATGGCTGCCAGGCTGTCCATCTCGTGCTGATCCATGGCGCAGAAATCGTGGGTGTGCCGCTTGGGGTAGATGGACAGCTCGAAGGGGAAGCGCGCCGCGAAGGGCGAGAGCACCACGAAGCCCGGCGACTCGAACACCACCCGCTCCTGAGTGTCCAGCTCCTGCGAGATCATGTCGCAGAAGATGCAGCGCTCCTTCTCTAGGTAGTAGCTGCGTGCCGACTTCAGCTTCTGCTTCACCAGGTTCGGCGTGATGGTCAGGGCGATCAACTGGGAGTGGGGGTGAGACAGCGAGGCACCGGCCACTTCTCCGTGGTTGCGGAACACCAGCACGTAGCGCAGGCGGTCGTCGTGGCGCAGGTCCAGAATGCGCTCGCGATAGGCGGTCAGTACCTTGGCCACGTGTTGATCGTCGTTGTCGGGAATGTCGCTGTAGTGGTCGGGAGTCTCGATGATGACCTCGTGCGCGCCGATGCCGTTCATCATGTCGTACATGCCTACGCCCCGTCGGTCCAGCCCGCCTTCGATGGTCAGGGCGGGGAACTTGTTGGGCACCACCCGGACCTCCCAGCCCGGGCCGTCGGGGGCCGACCCCTCGGGGCGCTCGGCCCAGATCTCCGGGGGCGTGTAGCTCTCGCTGCCCTCGCACAAGGGGCAGGAGGCCTCGTCACGCCGGCTCGGCTCGGTCTTGAAGTCGGAGGGGCGATGCCCCCGCTCAACAGCTATGATGACCCAGCGGTCGAGAACTGGGTCCTTTCTCAACTGCGACATGCTGTACCCTCAATTGATGATGCGCATCACCACGTAATGGTCTTCAGGTGCGGCGTGCCGGGCGACGCCCCGCCCGCGCCATAGCACGTTTCCTATCGGCCGACGGTGGCGCTGGCCCTAGTTTACCGCGCCTATGGCCCCAGGTCAACAGGGAAGCGCCACGCCACTGCCGGGCTGTCATTGTGCCGTCTCCGGCTTCAGCTCCGCGTTAGGACGAGGTTGCCCCAGTCGTCCACCGTGCAGGCATGTCCCTGCGGAACGAAGGTCGTGGCCACCTCTTCGGTGACGACCGCAGGCCCGCTGAAGCGGTGCCCGGCGGCCAGGTCGGCGCGCCGGAACTGGGCGGCGCTGTGCCACTCGCCTCCGTGGCGCACGCGGACACGCCCTGTAGGCCGGGCATCACCCGCGGAGCGTGGGATCGGAGGCAACTCCGGCTTGGGAGGGCGCGCCACCAGCCGCACGCGCACGGTGACGATCTCCATCGGACGGTCGGGCCGACTGTACCCGTACACACGCCCGTGTATGTCGTGGAACTCCTGGGCGAAGTCAGGGCAGAAAGGCACGGTGAGCTCGAACGACTGCCCTCGGTAGCGCACGTCGAGGGACCGCTGGCTCTCCACTTGGTTTCCATCGAAGCCCTCGGCGGCCATCTCCGGCATCCCTCGCTGCGTGAGCGCCTCGAAAGCCCGCACCAGGTGGCGCTCGAGCTCTGATGCCTCGCTCTCCGTGGGCTCCGCCGGGCGGGTGAGCATCACGGTCTGCGCGTAGTCCCGGGCGACGTCGGCAACCAGCATGCCATAGGCAGATAGCACGCCCGCTGCCGTGGGCACAAGCACTCGCGGCGCCTGGAGCTGGGCGGCCAGCTCACAGGCATGTAGAGGCCCTGCGCCCCCGAACGCTACCAGACAGAAGTCACGCGGGTCGTGACCGCGCTGGACCGAGATGACCCGCATGGCCCTCAGCATGGCGGCGTTGGCCACCTCGACGATTCCCTCCGCACACGCCACCTCGTCGAGCCCCAGCCTTTCGGCGAGGCTTGCCACAGCCCTCTGCGCCCGCCCCTCGTCCAGGGGCATCTCGCCGGCGAGCAGCGGCTGCTCCCCCAGACGGCCCAGCAGCAGGTTGGCATCCGTTACCGTCGGCTCCTCCCCCCGGCCGTAGCAGGCCGGGCCGGGGTCGGCCCCGGCGCTCCGCGGCCCGACGCGCAGGGCCCCGCCGTCATCCACCCAGGCGATGGACCCGCCACCCGCCCCGATGGTGTGAATGTCAATCACCGGAACGCGGATGGGGAAGCCATCTATGACCGTCTCCGTGGTCACCGCTGGCCCCCCGCGGGACAGCGACACGTCGGTCGAGGTTCCGCCCATGTCGAAGGCGATGATGTCCTGCCAGCCCGCCTGTGCCGCGACCGCCGCCGCGCCCACGGCCCCGCCCGCGGGGCCAGACAACGCCGTGCGGACCGGCTGTTCGGCCGCAGCCTGCGGGGAGATGCTGGCCCCGGAGCTCTGCATGATGCGCAGGCTGCTCCCCGCCAGCGACTTCTCCAGGCCTGTCAGATACTCCCGGAGCACGGGCACGAGATAGGCGTTGGCCACTGTGGTGCTACAGCGCTCGAACTCGCGGAACTCGGGCAGGATGTCGCTCGACAGAGAGACGGGGATGCCCAGGCCGGCCGCCAGTTCGCCCAGACGCCGTTCGTGCGCCGGGTTGGCGAAGGAGAACAACAGGCACACGGCCAGGCTCTCGGCGCCCGAGTCCGCAACGCTCCGCAGCGCGTGTTTGGCCGACTGGTCGTCCAGCGGTGTCAGCACGTCGCCCAGGTAGTCCAGACGCTCCCGAACGGTGAAGCACCGTTCCGCCGGCACGAGCGGGGCGGGCTTCTCCACTCGGATATCGTACAGCTCCGGCCTGGCCTGCCGGCCGATCTCCATCAGGTCGCGGAAGCCGTCAGTGGTAATGAGAGCCGTGCGGGCTCCTTTGCGCTCCAGCAAGGCGTTGGTGGCCACGGTCGAGCCGTGGACGATGGAGTGCCCGCTCCGCTCCGCCAGCAGCCGGCGCAGGCCCGTCAGCACGGCCCTCGTGAGATCCTCGGGGGTGGACAGCACCTTCAGCGAGTGAAGCTGACCATCTCGCGCCAACACGAAGTCGGTGAAGGTGCCGCCCACGTCAATGCCAATGGCAGCCATGGCACGGCCGCCTTCTCGCCCGGTCAGTGCCTCTCCTGCGCCCGGGACGCGCGCCGGGGCTGGGCGGCAGGGCAGGCAGGTAGCCCACTCCCGGCTGCGGAATCTGCCGCTGCCCGCCGGGCACCGCACGGGCGTCCATGCCTGACGGGCAGTGCGCTTGGCCGCGAGGCGCGTGGGCTCGATTCATGCACAACCTCGACACAGCCACCTCGGCTCAGACATCCGAGGTCCCCCAGGAGCAGCCGGCGTTCAGCGGCCGCGCGGTGATGTTGGCAGCCGTGCTGGTGCCGGCCGTCGTCATGTTCATCCACTACGCCGAGCTCTTCCTGGGCGGGCGGCGCGGGCACACCGCCCTGGCCAACACCTCCATCCCCGTGGGCCCGTTCTTTGCCGTCTTCGTGGTGGCGCTGCTGAACCTAGCCGTCCGCAGGCTCTGGCCCGGGCGGGCTCTCCGCCAGCCTGAGCTGGCCCTGCTCTACGTCCTCCTGGCCTCCTCGACGGTGATCGCCTCCTCGGGCGGCGTGCACTTCCTCGTGCCAACGCTCACCGGGGCGTTCTACTACGCTTCACCGGAGAATGCCTGGGAGCGCTTCCATCCCGACATCCCCGACTGGTTCTCGCCGCGCGACATGAGCGTCATCCTACCCTTCTACTTCGGCGAGGCCGCGGTGCCGTGGCGGGCCTGGCTGATCCCCATCGTGGTCTGGACGGGCTTCCTGCTCACCTTCTACTTCGGGACCCTATGCATCTGCGCGCTGCTGCGCCGCCAGTGGATCGAGCGCGAGAAGCTCACCTTCCCCACCGTCTACGTTCCGCTCTACATCTCCGACCAGCGCCCGGGCAACTGGAAGAGCCTCCCCATGTGGATCGGCTTCGCCCTGCCCTTCGCCATCGGCACCATCAACACGCTGAACCTCAACTTCCCGGCCATCCCTCAGATCCAGGTCCGGCCCATCAACATCACCACCGCCTTCAGTGACCCGCCGTGGAACGCCATCGGCGGCATTGCCGTGTCCTTCTATCCCTTCATCATAGGCCTTGCCTATCTGCTCTCTCTCGAGATGACCTTCTCGTGCTGGTTCTTCTACTTCGTGACGCTGGCGATGCGCGTCTTCGGCTCCGTGACGGGCCTTCATGAGCTGGGCACGGGCACCTCGATCAGCCGCTTCCCCTTCGAGGCGCACCAGGGGGCGGGCGCCTTCATTGCCCTTACCTCGGCGGCCATATGGATCGGCCGGCGCGAGCTGGGCGGGTTGGTGCGAGGTGCCTTTGGCGGCAGCGGAGAGCGCTGGCCCACCTTCGGGTTGATTGCCAGCTTCCTCGCGCTGGTGGGATTCTGTCGGCTGGCCGGAATGAGCTACTACGCCCCCGCCATTCTCACCGTGCTGGCGTGGATCTACATGACCGCGGCCACCCGCATTCGCGCGGAGACGGGGAACGCCTGGCTGTTCGGTCCCCGCCTGGACCCCCACAACCTGATGGTCACCACCTTCGGGAGCGGGCGCTTCTCGCAGGCCGATCTGACCATTATGGCCTACCTGAGCAACATCTCCAGCTTCGACCTGCGCTGCATTCCCATGCCGCACCAGCTCGACGGGTTCAAGATCGCCAGCGAGGCCGGCCTGCCTCAGCGTCGGCTCGCGCCGTCTATGATAGGCGCTCTCGGGTTCGCGCTGATCGTTGCGTTCTGGGGCGGCCTGTTCATCTGGTACCGCTTTGGCGCGCTAGCCGAGCTGGACGCCTGGCGCACGAACATGGGCCGGCAGCCCTTCGATCGGCTGGGCTCCTATCTAACCAGCCCGCTCGAGGCGGACCACTACGGATCGGCCGCGGTCGTCGGCGGACTGGTCTTCACCGTGTTCCTGGCCGTCATGCGCACCAAGTTCATCTGGTGGCCCTTCCATCCCGTCGGGTACGCCATGGCCAACACGGGCACCATGCGCACCATGTGGCTCCCCTTCCTGATCGCCTGGCTGCTCAAGGCGGGCGTGCTGCGTTACGGCGGCCCGGGGCTCTATCGGCGCCTGCTGCCCTTCTTCCTGGGCCTGGTGATTGGCGACTTCGCCAACGGTGGGCTGTGGACGCTGATCGGCTGTGTGTACGATATGCGCGTGTATCCCGTGAACTGGTAGCGACGCCGCCCTCACCGTGGGCGCAGGCTCTGGCGCAGGCGAGGCACCCGGCAGCGGAGAATCTAGGCGTAGGCGATCCGTTCTGCTCGACCAGGAGGCGAAGATGAAGAAGACCGCGCGAGCCATGGTCCTCGAGGAGTTCGGTCAGCCCCTGAGGGAGGAGGAGGTTCCGCTCCCCGAACTCGTCCCCGGCTCCGTGTTGGTGCGTGTCACGGCGGCGGGCATCTGCGGCTCGGACCTGGGCATCGCCAGAGGCCAGGACCCCCGGATCCGGCTGCCGGTCATCCTGGGTCACGAGGGCGTGGGCCGCGTGGAGGCGGTGGCCGGCGGCAAGACCGACATTCTGGGCCATCGCCTGAGCGTGGGTGACCTCGTCGTCTGGGACCGAGGGCTCGTGTGCGGGGCATGCTACCAGTGCCTGGTGAAGAAGCGCCCTGCGTTGTGCCCGCAGCGGCGCGTCTACGGCATTACCATGCCCGCAGACGTCAGGCCCGGCCTCAATGGCTCCTACGCCGAGATCATCTGCCTACAGCCGGAAACGGCCATACTCAAGATCTTCGACGAAGTAGACGACTGGGCCCTGGTCGCAGCTACCTGCTCGGGCGCCACGGCGGCCCACTCCGCCAAGCTGGCCAACGTCCAGCCCGGTGATAACGTGGCGGTCCTCGGGCCCGGCCCCCTTGGTCTGTTCGCGGTGGCCTTCGCAATGGACGCTGGGGCGCGACGAGTGTTCCTCCTGGGTACCCAGCGGGGCATCAAGCGCATGGAGCTGGGGCGGGAGATGGGCGCGCACCTCACCTTCAACATCGCCGAGACGACCTTCGAGGAGCGTCTCCAGGCCATTATGACCGAGACCCACGGCATGGGTGCCGATGTGGTGGTGGACGCCGCGGGCAATGCCGACTCGATCGCGGAGGCCGTGAAGCTGGCCGCCCGCGGCGGCACGGTCACATTGCCAGGGTTCGCCACGCCGACCGGAAGCATCGGCTTGGACGTCTATGAGGACATCGTCCTCAATAACCTGCGCGTGCAGGGCGTGTGGGTCTCAGACACGTCACACCTGCATCAGGCCGTGCAACTGGTCCTGTCGGGGCGCTATCCTCTGCACAAGATGGTGACGCACCGGTTCCCCCTCAGTCAGGCCAACGAGGCTCTGGACGCGCTCGACCGCCGCGAGGGGATCAAGGTGGTCCTGGAGCCGGCAGACCAGTGACGGTGCCAAGTGCACCGTGCAGTCCGGCATTGACCATGCCCATCGATTTGGGTAGGATGGGCACGGCGCGGAGCAGCAGATGCACATCACCCCAGGGCCGGAGGCGTCATCGTGAGCAAGCGCTATGACATCGCTATTCTCGGCGCGGGCCCGGCCGGCTATGTGGGAGCCATCCGCGCGGCCCAGCTCGGCGCCAAGGTGGCTTGCGTCGAGGAGCGGGAGCTCGGCGGGACATGCCTCAACCGTGGCTGCATCCCCTCCAAGGCGCTTATCTCGTGCGCGGAGGTCTACGAGCACCTGAAGCACGCGCGAGACTTCGGCCTGGCCTGCGACAGCCCCCGGATTGACCTCGAGCGCCTGATGGCCCACCGCGACCGCGTGGTGAAGCAGCTTGTGCAGGGAGTCGGCTTCCTCCTCAAGAAGAACGGCGTCGAGCACATCCAGGGACGCGGCCGGCTGACGGCGCGCGACACCATAGAGGTGGAGAACGGCAGCGACGGCGCCGTGGTCAAGGCGGACAACATCCTGCTGGCCACCGGCTCCAGGCCGCTCATG
>JBHIEF010000094.1:0-15628 GCA_046760465.1 Armatimonadota bacterium
TGCCCGGTGCAGTCGTACTACCACGCGGAGGCGGAGCGCGGCCAGGGCAGCCTGGAGGCGGACTTCCCCTACTGCCACCTCACGCGCGCCATGATCGAGGAAATGCTGGGGGATGTGCCCGCGCCGAACACGGACGGTCTGCAGTACATCGAGTGCACGTGAGGGTACTAACCGGCCCCCCGTGCGGGGGCTGCTCCGCTACTCGTACTTCACGAAGCTGACCACGTCGTACCCTTCCAGTTGGTCGCGGCCGTTGAGATCGAGCAGCTCGACCAGGAAGGCCATCCCCACCACCTCTCCGCCAGTGGCCTCCACCAACTGCGCCGTGGCTCGGGCCGTGCCGCCGGTGGCCAGCAGATCGTCAATGATGACGGCGCGGTCGCCCGCTGCCATGGCGTCCTGGTGCATCTCCACGGCATCCGTGCCGTACTCCAGGCTGTACTCCACCTTGTGCGTGTCCGCGGGCAGCTTGCCCGGCTTGCGCACGGGCACGAAGCTGGCCCCCAGCCGCAGGGCCACGGGCGCGCCGAAGATGAACCCGCGCGACTCGATGCCCACTATGGCCTGCGGGTCGCGCTCGCGCGCCCAGCCCTCGAGGGCAGCCACGGCCTCTTCGAACCTCGCCGGGTCTTGCAGCACCGGCGTGATGTCGCGGAACAGTATCCCCGGCTGGGGGAAGTCTGGGATGCTGCGTATCGTCTCCTTGACGGCCGTCAGTTCAGGCTCCGACATGTTCCCCTCCGCACGGGCGTCGGGCAGGAATGCCCGCCCCACGCAAGACTCCTATTCTAGTTGACCCACTAGGTCGGCCATTCCTGGCCGGCGCGTACCCAGCCGCGCTGGCCACACGATCCTCGGCGCCGCACGATCTCACTCAATCCTGGCGTTCTCCAGCGCCCTGCCGCAATCGCAGGACGGCTCTGACGGCATGGTGCGGACGATCTCGGCCACCAGCTTCTTGGCATTCTCAACGTTGGCGGCGAACACCTTGAGCATCTCATCGGCGGTTACCGGCTCGACGCCCTCTTGCTCGATCAAGCCGGCGTCGTAGTCCGTGATGAGGGCGATGTTCACGTAGCACATCTCCAGCTCCCGGGCCAGCCAGCACTCCGGGTACTGCGTCATGTTGATGACCTCCCAGCCCTGCTGGGAGAACCAGCGGCTCTCAGCCTTGGTGGAAAAGCGAGGCCCCTGGATCACCACCACCGTTCCGCTCTCATGAACGGGGATGCCCAACTGCGTGGCCGCTGCGATGGCCAGCTTCCTCAGCTCTGGGCAGTAGGGCTCTGCCGAGGACGGATGCGTGGTGACCGGCCCGTCGAAGAAGGTGTCCTGCCGGCCGGTGGTGCGGTCCACGAACTGATCGCACACGACGAACTCGCCGGGCTTGACGTGGGCCTGAAGGCT
Source organism: Armatimonadota bacterium (assembly GCA_046760465.1). GTDB lineage: Bacteria > Armatimonadota > Zipacnadia > JAUWAU01 > JBHIEF01 > JBHIEF01. Next base: position 1,408 of record JBHIEF010000094.1, read on the forward strand.
GCCGGCGGCGCTGGGGCCCAGGATGCGGGTGACGCCGAGCTCCCTCATGGCCCACAGGTTGGCTCGGTAGGGGATCAGGTGCGGCGGCAGACGGTGGTCCTTGCCGTGGCGCGGCAGGAAGGCCACCTTCCGCCCCTCCAGCGTCGCCAGGGCCAGCGCGTCGCTGGGCGCACCGTAGGGCGTCTCGACCTTGATCTCCTCGACGTCCTCGGCCAACTCGTAGAAGCCCGATCCGCCGAAGATGCCGATCTCAGCCTGCCTTGACATCGTCTTCACCCATGCTCACGGTCGCTGTAGTGCTTACGGTGGCTGGACGGCGCCCTGTTCGCCGATCGCGCAGGCGACTCCTCTTGGCAGGCAGGCGTCCGACAGAGCCAGCAGTGGTCCAAGGGACGACCAGGCAGACAAATGCGGCCCGCCAGGGGCGGGCCTCAGGATCTCGGCCACGACAGCGCCGCTTGCGTTAGTCCTACAACCGCATTTGCGCCTAGATGTCATTCTGAGCGGAGTGCAACGGAGCGGAGAATCTCGATTCGGGAACCATGGCCGCTGCCAGGTCCCGAGATTATCCGTCGCGCCGCTCCTCACAATGACAAATGCGGTTGCAGTGCTAACGTTCGAGCAGCGGCCTGATGGGGCTGGGGTAGAGCTGGATGTGGACGGCCTCGCCCGCGTAGGCCAGGGCCTTGCCGGAGGTGGTGCCGCGGATGGTGAGTATCTCGCCGGCGCCGGGCGTGCTACCGTGGCCGTGGTGGGCGTACTTGCTCAGTGCCCGACGCAGGAACTCGCGCACGCGGGCGGTCTCGGGCATGTGGTGGACGCCGCGCTTGCCGGCGTCCAGAGCATATGAGCGCAGGAGCTTGGGCCACAACTCCTCAAACACGTCCTCGTTGGCGAACACATCTGCGCACAGGATCTGGCCGCGGGTCACGGCCACGGCGCCGCAGACGTCCGCCTGCCGGATGGGCATGAAGTGGCGCTCGTAGTCGCCCATGCTCTCCTGCACCTTACGCGCCGCGTAGATCTCCTTGAAGGCCCGGTTCGGCGACTGGACCACGCCCTGCTCCGCCGCCTGGTCGCGCACACCGGCCCAGATGCGCTCCTGAGCGGCGCCGACCGCGGCCGCGTTGCGCAGCCCGGCGTTGACCGCGCGACGGGTGGTGGAGAAGTACTGGGAGACGGGCGTCCAGCGACCCTCCTCCACACAGTAGACGCCGACGTCAATCCAGCCGCTGCGCGGGGGCATGAGCACGTCCTGCTGGAAGGTACGGTCCTGCCGGCTGCCCGTGATGATCTCTCCGCCCATCAAGAAGGCGTGTCGGCCGCCGTCGTTGCGCACCTGGACGGTGTTGACGGTGCCGCGCTCCTTCTCTCGGATGGTCAGGTAGCCGCGGTCCATGGCCTCGTCGAAGGTCAGCGGACGGAAGTCCGACCCCGGGTGCCGCTGGCGGACGTGGTAGATGGTCAGCCCTCGGTAGCTCTGCGGCGGGCCGACCTCCAGGTCGCCGATCAGAGCGTCTATGGCGTCATACTCCTCGATGGGGGCAGGCTTCGGCGGCTCGGGCGGCCGCACCACCTTGCCCCCGCCGATCACGTTGCCCAGGGCGCACATGGCGATCAGGCCCACAAGGGAAGCGCCGATCAGGACTCCCACTAGCACTCGCTTCATCGTCATCACCCACTACTTCAGACGCCACACGGCCCCCGAAAGTTCACGCCTCCTCCTCCGCTCCGTCACACTGCTGGCTGGGCCGCTACCTGGCCAATCTGACCGTGTACATGCTGTCTGTGTAGAGCTCGCGCTGCACCTCCAGCTTCTGCTTGGGGGCCAGCTTCACCAGCCACCAGACCGTCTCCAGGTCCTGTCCGCTGGGCTCCAGCGTGGACGTCTCGTCCTCGGCCGTGGGGAACCTCTGGTCCTTCAGCTCGACTTCCTGCGCGCGGTGCGACGTGTTCTCGAACTCATAGGTGATGCGGTGGCGGTATTCGGCCGCGTACTCGCGGGTGGGGTCCTCCTCCACGCTCAACGTGCGCTTCACCACCACGGGCGAGGTGCCCGCCACGCCCACCTCCACCTCGTCTCCCGGCGAGGTCCACTCGATGTCGTCCGAGCCAAGGTACTGCCCCTGCCGGTACACGCGCACGGTCCCGCCGGCCAGTGGCGCCTGGCCGGTGTTCTTGACGGACCGCACCACGGTCACCCTATCTGCGTAGCGCGCATCCCACTCCAGCCGCTGCGTGTAGGGCACGCGCAACTCCGTCAGCGCGATGTTGGTTGCGCCTTCGTCGGGGATGTCCTGCCTGCCCAGCGAGTAGGTGTGGTAGCCATCGGGCTTGGGCGTCTCGCCCAGGCGGCGCCTGATGGCGCCCATCATGCGGGCACCCAAGGCCTCGGCTACGCCGCCGGTCGCCAGCGTGCGCAGGCTGGCGCCGGCCTCAGTGACGCCGGACACGGCGGACACCTCGACCCCAAAGAGGTCCGCGGCCGTGTTGGTGATCACGAAGCCCATCTTCAGAGCAGCCTGGCTGTCGCTGAGCACGTCCAGGCGGTAGGCGGCCCGCCAGTTGATGCCCCCCACCAGGCACTTCACCGTCACTTCCCGGGCGCCCGGCTGGGGCGAGAGCCACTCCAGCACGATGCCCTCCTTGACCTCGGCCATGCTGCCCTTGCCGGTCAACAGCCGCGCCAACGGGTCCTTGACGATGGAGTAGCGCTCGATCTCCGCGCCGCCGTCCGTTATCTGGATGCTGTCCTGATCAGTGGCCGCGGGTAGCACCAACTGCACGGGTCCCTCCGCCTCCACCTGAAGCACGTCCGTGGTCAGCGCCGGCCCGGCCTTGTGGACCACGACTTGCTCCGGGCTCCACTGGTAGCGCGGCACCTTGGGCAGCGGCGGGGCCAAGGGCGGAGCGGCTTTCTTCTTGGCCAGGGCCGGCCCCGCGACCAGCAAGCCAATCCACAGCAGCAGTATCGCCCTACGCATCTGGGTCACTCCTATGCAAGGTGCTGTACGTGTCTTGGTGCATCAGCCTCGCACGCACCATTCCCGCGGGCACTTGCCTTCACCTCCCGCCGGCGCCTCGTGCAGCCGACATTCGGCACCAGGCGGCCCAGCTTCCGCCCGGACCTCGCGTCCTTGACTTGCCTCTGGCCCTTATGGTAGTGTACAGAGCCGCCCGGCATGAGGACACCGCCGCGCGGCCATTCTGGCTTCTCAACGCTCAGTTCGACTGGGTGTGCTTTCGTGGAAGGCCTCCTCTCGGCCGTCGCGAAGGGCGTTGCACGTGTCTCCGACCGCGCGCACTGCGCGTGCCAGTAGGCGTGCGCCGGCTGCCGTGGAGGTCCACGAAGGTCAGCGACGGAGGTGGACGTATTGGCGCTTGTGACGATGAAGGAACTCCTGGAGGCGGGTGTACACTTCGGGCACCAGACGCGCCGTTGGAACCCGAAGATGAAGCGGTACATCTACGGCGAGCGCAACGGCATCTACATCATTGATCTGCACCAGACGCTGCGCGCCCTGGATAAGGCCTACGAGTTCGTGCGCGAGAGCGCCGCCGAGGGCAAGGCCTTGCTCTTCGTGGGCACCAAGCGGCAGGCGCAGGAGTCCATAGCTAGCGCCGCCCGGCGCTGTAGCCAGCATTACGTGAACCAGCGCTGGTTGGGCGGCATGCTCACCAACTGGCAGACCATCGCCCAGCGCATCAAGCGGCTCAAGGAGCTGGAGGAGCAAGAGGAGGCCGGCGCCTGGGAGGTGCTGCCCAAGAAGGAGGCGGCCAAGCTGCACGAGCAGCGGCTCAAGCTGGAGAAGTTCCTGGGCGGCATCAAGGACATGCCCGGCCTGCCCGGCGCCCTGTTCGTGGTGGACCTGAAGCGCGAGCGCATCGCCGTGGCCGAGGCCAACAAGCTGGAGATCCCCATAGTCGCCATTCTCGACACCAACTGCGATCCCGACGAGGTCCAATACCCCATTCCCGGCAACGACGACGCCATCCGAGCCATCCGGCTGATGACGGGCAAGATGGCAGAGGCGGCCATCGAAGGCGAGCAGGAGCGACAGAAGCGCCTGATCGAGGAGGAGCGCATCCGCATAGAGGAAGAGGCCGCTGCGGCGATGGCGGCGGCCGCCGCCGAGGAGGCGGAGATGGCCACGGCCGAGCAATTGGCGGGATTGGACCTGGACACGGAGGACCTACCAGGAGAGTAGCCCCCGCAGTAGGAGTACGGTTGGCGCCTGGACCAGGAGGCATTCTGCATGGAGATCAGTGCAGCACAGGTGAAGGAACTGCGGGAGCGCACCGGCTCCGGCATTATGGACTGCAAGCGCGCCCTCGCTGAGGCCGAGGGCGACATGGAGAAGGCCACCGTCCTGCTGCGCGAATGGGGCCTGGCGGGAGCGGCCAAGCGCGCCGGCCGCGCCACCAAGGAGGGCGTGGTGGCCCACTACCTCCATGGCAAGAGCATCGGCGTGTTGGTGGAGCTCAACTGCGAGACAGACTTCGTCGCCAACACGGCCGAGTTCCAGGAGTTCGCCCGGGAGATGTGCATGCAGGTGGCGGCGGCCCGCCCGCAGTACATAGCCAAGGAGGACGTGCCGGAGGAGGTAATCGCGCAGGAGAAGGCCATATACGAGGAGCAGGGGCGCCAGGAGGGCAAGCCCGACCACATCGTGGAGAAGATCGCCGAGGGGCGCCTGCGCAAGTTCTACGAGGAGGTGTGCCTGCTGGAGCAGGCCCACATTCGGGACGAGAAGGGCAAGCAGAAGGTGGGCGATCTGCTCAAGCAGTTGATCGCCACGTGCGGGGAGAACATCGTCATCAGACGCTTCATACGCTTCGAGGTTGGCAAGGAGGCATACAGTGCCAGCAGCGACAGCTCCTAGCGGCCAGCTCCGCTACCCTCGGGCGCTGCTGAAGCTGAGCGGCGAGGTCTTCAAGGGCGACCTGGACTTCGGCATCCACCACGACACCGTGCAACGCATCGCCCAGGAGATCAAGGAGGTGGCCCAGGAGGGGGCCGAGATGGGTGTGGTGGTCGGCGGCGGCAACATCTGGCGCGGGGGCGAGGCGGAGAAGCTGGGCATGGATCGGGTCACGGCAGACCACATGGGGATGATCGCCACCGTGCTCAACGGTCTGGCCCTCCAGGACGCACTGGAGCAGTTGGGGCAGGACACCCGCACCATGACGGCCATAGAGATGCGGGAGGTGGCTGAGCCCTTCATCCGTCGCCGCGCCACTCGCCACCTGGAGAAGGGGCGCGTGGTCATCATGGCCGCCGGCAGCGGCCACCCCTACTTCAGCACCGACACGGCGGCGGTGCTGCGTGCGACCGAGATTGGCGCCCAGGCCATCCTCAAGGCCACCAAGGTGGACGGCGTCTACGACCGCGATCCAGAAGAGGACCCCACAGCCCAATTCATAGACGAGACCTCGTACCTGGACGTGCTGAGCCGCGGACTGAAGGTCATGGACGCCACCGCCATCTCTCTGGCCATGGACAACGAGCTGCCCATCGTCATCTTCAACATCCGCGTGCCGGGCAACATCAGGCGGGCGCTGGAGGGTGAGCATATCGGCACCTTGGTCAGCTAGCCCGCGCGCCCGCAGCGGCCGACGGGGCCGCACAGGAGGGGGCATAAGATGGATAGGGTGATTGCCGACGCCAACCAGCGGATGTCGAAGGCCGTGGAGGCCACTGAGCGCGAACTCGCCGCCATCCGTACGGGCCGCGCCAGCCCGGCCCTGCTGGACAAGGTCCAGGTGGATGCCTACGATTCGAAGATGCCGGTCAACCAACTCGCCACCATCGCCGTGCCCGAGCCTCGCCTTATCACCATCACTCCCTGGGACAAGAACATCACCAAGAATATCGAGAACGCCCTCCTGCAAAGCGAGCTGGGCCTCACTCCCAGCAGCGATGGCAACGTCATCCGCCTCCAGGTCCCACCCCTGACCGAGGAGCGCCGCCAGGAGATGGTCAAGCTGGTGCGAAAGGTCGGGGAGGACGGCCGCGTGGCCGTGCGCAACGTGCGTCGGGACGCCATTGACAAGATCAAGCGCATGGAGCAGGAGGAGCATCTGTCCGAGGACGAGGTGCATCTGGGCCAGAGCGAGATCCAGGAAGCCACGGACAAGTACATCGAGCAGCTCGACGAACTGGTGGAGAAGAAGGCGGCGGAGGTAATGGAGGTCTAGCTGGGATGCCCGCCGAGTGCGGAGAGGCTGCGAGGGCGGCGCCCCAGGTCGTGGGCTATCCAGAATCCGAGGCCACGACATTGCTGGAAGCGGCTGGGAAGAGGGTCCGGGTGGTGGTGACACAGCCGCCGTGGCCCGGGGAGCCACAAGGCGCGCGGCGCGTCGTGCGTCAGCGGCTACTGGACGGGGACCTGGTCGAGTTGACCGTCGCCAGCGAAGGCCACGAACGCCAGAGGCGTACGGGCCATGTGTGAGCTGGCCGGCCCCGACTCAGGCTTGTACGCTCTGTTGATCGAACTGGTTGAGCCCGCCACAGTTGCCGTGGGGCGTCTGGGTCGCTTTCGCTTCGCCGCCGGCCACTACGTGTACGTGGGCAGTGCCAAGGTCCGTCTGCGCAGTCGCCTGGCGCGGCACCAGCGACGACGGAAGCGACTGCGCTGGCACGTGGACTACCTGCTGCGCCCAGGCCGCGCAGCCGACGCCGTCGTGTTCCCGTGGCGCCCGGGGGGCGAGTGCGAGCTGGTACGGAGCGCGCTGGCCTCGGAGTCGGCGCACGTGCCCGTGCCGGGTTTTGGGTCCTCTGACTGCCGCTGTGCGGCTCACCTGCTGCAAGTGGCTCTGCTGCACCGCTGCGGGTGGGCATCCAAGCTATTCCCCCGCTGGCGTCCCATGCCGACAGCCTGTCACGGAGAGAAAGCCGACCGACCATGACCGAAGCAGAGGCCAGAGAGGCCGTCCGGGGGCTGGACCGCCTCCCGCGGCACGTAGCCGTCATCATGGACGGGAACGGCCGCTGGGCCCGGGAGCGCGGCCTGACCCGGCTGGAGGGCCATCACCAGGGCCGCAAGGCCACCAAGCGCCTGGTGGAGGCCGCGGGCGAGGTGCGGTTGGAGGCCCTGACCATCTACTCCTTCTCCTCGGAGAACTGGCGTCGCCCGCAGGAGGAAGTGGACGGCCTCATGGCCCTCATCGAGGACAGCCTGCGCGAGGAGCTCGACGAGCTGGACGAGAGCAATGTGGTGTTCACTGCCTCCGGGCGGCTGCACGAACTGCCGCCCTCCCTCCGGCGGGCCCTGGCCGAGGCCCGGGAGCGCACCCAGGACAACTCCGGCCTGATCCTCAACGTGGCGGTGAACTACGGCGGGCGCGGCGAGATCGCCGATGCCGCTGCCGCCATCGCGCGACAGGTCGCCGCCGGCGAGCTGTCCCCTGAGCAGATAGACGAGTCCCTGTTCCGGCAGCATCTCTATGCGCCACAGCTGCCCGACCCCGACCTCGTGCTCCGCACCGGCGGCGAGCTGCGGCTGAGCAACTTCCTGCTGTGGGAGGCCGCCTACGCCGAGCTCTACGTGCTCCCAGTATTGTGGCCGGACTTCCAGAAGCTACACCTCTTCGAGGCCCTGCTGGACTACAATAGCCGGGAGCGCCGCTTCGGCGCCGTCGAAGCCGACCACACGCCACACAGCTCCCCCTGAGCGTCGGCCACAGCCTACCGGAACGCCGTTAGGGCGTTCTGACTGACGTTCCGTGGTGAGGCAACAGCCCGGAAGATGCGCACGCCCAACCGCTATCTCGATCCCGCTGCCCTGGCCAAGCTCGCCAACATGGAGCTGCGCGCCCGCACCATCGTGGAGGGGTTCTTCTCGGGCCAACACCGCAGCCCTTTCCGCGGGGCCAGTGTGGAGTTCGCCGACCACCGGGAGTACACGCCGGGGGACGAGATCCGCCATCTGGACTGGAAGGTCTTCGCGCGCTCAGATCGCTACTACGTCAAGGAATACGACGCGGAGACCAACCTACTGGTCAACCTAGTCCTCGACGCCAGCGCCTCCATGGCATACTCGTCCAACGGGCTGACCAAGCTCCAGTATGCCTCCTACCTGACCGCGGCGTTGGCCTATATGGCCGTCCAGCAGCGAGACATGGCGGGGCTGGTCGTCTTCGACGAAGCGGTACGCAGGCGCCTCAGCCCCGGCGCCAGCCCCTCACACCTGGCGGCCCTGCTGGAGGCCCTGGAGAGTACGCAGGCCGGTGGCCAGACCAATCTCAGCGCCACTCTGGAGGCCTTGGCCCTCTCCATGAGGCGCCGGGGCCTGGTCATCCTGATCTCCGACCTCTACGACGAGCCGGAACGCGTCTTGCGGGGTCTGGGGCACTTCCGCCACCGAGGGCACGACGTGGCGGTGTTCCACGTGCTCGACCCGGGCGAGCAGGAACTTCCCGAGCGCGGCCCAGTGCTCCTGGAGGACATGGAGACGGGCGAGCGCCTGGCGACCGATGCCGACGAGGTGCGTGGGGCCTACCGGCGCGAGGTAAGCCGCTTCATCGGCGCCTACCGGCAAGGGTGCCGCGAGCGGTTCATAGACTACCTGTGCGCGGACACAGCCACGCCGTTCGAGCAGGTACTGGCGAGCTTCCTGGGTCGCCGGGCCGTGGTGCGCCGTTGACAGCGGGCTGCGTTGGCGGCTGTTACCGAAATCACGTCACACGTGTTGTCGCTACAGTGGCAAGGTGCTATACTGGCGCTGGCGTGGCCAGGGCGTTAGGCTGGGAGACGGGGCAGCGCGGCAGACGGGGAAGCGGCCTGATGGGACAACGCAAGTGGACCCGGGAGCGCGTGCTCCGTGAGATTCGGCGATTGCACCGGTCCGGTGAATCGCTCAGCACGCGCAGCCTGGCTCGGTTGGGCTACGGCGGGATGGTGAGCACGGCCCGCAAGCCCAGCTTTTTCGGGGGCTGGCGCAACGCCATCCGAGCGGCCGGCCTGGACCCCGAGGTTGTGTGCAGGCGACCCCGCAAGTGGACGCGGGAGCGCATTGTGAGGCGCATTCGGGAGCTGTGGGAGGCCGGGGAGGACCTGTCACACCGGGCGGCGAAGCGTCGGCATCAGTACCTGGTGGTTGCGGCTGCCGACCATCCAGACGTTGGGAGTTGGCGGGCGGCCCTGGCGGCCGCAGGCCTGGACTACGCCGAGGTAAGCAGGCACCGGCGCTGGAGCCGGAAGCGCATCATTGCCGCCATCCGCGACATGCACGCGCGGGGCCACAGCCTGAGTCTGGCACAGGCCACGAAGCGCCACGGCTCTCTCGTCTCTGCCGCCAGCAGCGCTCGGCACTTCGGCAGTTGGGCTAAGGCCGTACGGGCCGCCGGATTAGACTACGGGGGAATCCGCAAGACCAGACGCTGGACGCGCGGCGACATCCTCCGCACCATCAGGCGGCTGCACCGGGAGGGTGAGGAACTCAACAACAGCAGTATGCGGCGGCTGGGGTATCGTGGTATGATGGAGGCCGCCAGGCGCGAGGCCAGCCTGGGCAGTTGGGCGGCGGCGATCGAGGCGGCGGGGCTGGACTACGACAGCATCCGCAAGCGCTAGGCCCCGCACTTGCTGGGGCCAGATTCGGTGGGAGTCACGTGAGCGAAGACGAGAAGATAGCGGACGTCACTGAGATGTACGTACGCACGGTGGGTCTGGACCCGACGGGGCAGTCGCTGGTCATCCTGGCCGACAAAGAGGAGCGCCGCCTCTTGCCCATCTGGATCGGTCCCTTCGAGGCCCACGCCATCGCCTCTCGCCTGCGCGAGGAGCCGCAGGAGCGCCCCTTCACCCACGACCTGCTCTACGACGTCATCTCGCAGTTGGGGCACAAGGTAGACCGGGTGGTCGTCAACGACCTGCGCGACGGCACCTACTACGCGTTGGTGATCCTGCACGAAGACGGCGCCGTGGCGCAGTTGGATGCCCGACCCAGCGATGCCATCGCCCTGGCGGTGCGTGCCCAGGCGCGCATCTACGTGGCCGACGCCGTGCTGGACAAGGCCGCGGTACTCAGCGATGAGGCCGAGGAGGAAGACGTCGAGAAGTTCAAGCAGCTCATGGACCGCCTGGACCTCTCCGGCGGCAAGCAGGCACCGGAACCCCCCGAGTCGGAGGTCTCTTAGTGGAGCGCTCGCGGCGCCGGGTCTGGATCGTCCTCCTCGTTCTGCTTGCGGCCATTCTCCTCTGGAAGCTCATCGTCATCTACACGGACTGGCTCTGGTTTTCCTCGCCGGCCATCCAACTCGGCTCCGTGTTCAAGACCATCTACCTCGCCCGCGGCGCGCTCTTTGCCATCTTCGGCCTCTTCTTCGGCGGCTTCGTCTGGGTAAACTGCCGCCTGGCCCGCCGCTGGCCCCCTAGGGACGTGGAGTACATCGGGCGGCGTCTGCTGCCGCCGGCGGAGAGGGCCCAGATCGAGGAGTACGCCGACCGCCTGCTGGCCGGGCTCAGCATCATCGCCGGGGTGGTGGTGGGAGTAGTCGCCGGCCATCGCTGGATGGAGCTGCTTCAGTACCGGCACTGGACCTCCTTTGCCCAGTCTGGCGTGCAGAACCACCTGGACCCCATCTTCGGCAAGGACATCGGCTTCTACGTCTTCCGCCTGCCCTTCATTGAATACGTCTGGCAGACCGCCTTCCGAGCCCTGATCGTGGCCTTGGCCGCCGTGGTGCTGGTCTACATCTACGAGGAGACCATCCGCTTCGTCGGCAACCGCGTCCAGATCGCCCCCCTGGCCCGTACCCACGTCTATAGCCTGGCGGCGGCCGCCCTGCTCTGGAAGGCGATCGGCTATCGCCTGAGCATGTTCGAGACGCTGTACTCGACGCGGGGCTTCGCCTACGGAGCCAGCTACACGGAGGTGCACGTCCATCTTCCCATCTACTGGTTCCTAATGGGCGTGGCTGTGTTGGCGGCTGGGGTGGTGCTCTGGAGCATCCGCCGGGAGAACGTGCGCATCCCGGGCCTGGCCGTGGCTGCCCTGTTGGTGTTCTCCTTCCTGGGCAACGTGGGCGCGCCCGCGGCCGTGCAGCGCATCGCCGTGGTGCCCACCGAGCTGGAGAAAGAGTATCAGTATCTCGAGTACAACATCCAGTACACGCGCGATGCCTATAACATCAACATCCCCGAGCCGGATGTCGTGGACTTCACGCCGGGAGACCGGGTCACTCGTGCCGACCTGGACAGGAATCCGGGCACCATGCGCAACATCCGGCTGTGGGACGACCGGGCCCTGGAGGTCACGGCCGATCAGGAGCAGGAGCTGCGCACCTACTACGACTTCCCCGACGTGGACATTGACCGCTACAGGATCAGCGGGCAACTACGCCAGGTTATGCTGTCGGCCCGCCAGCTCAGCAGCAAGGACATTCCGCCGCCGGCCGCCCAGTCGGAGCCGACTTGGGTCAACTTACACCTGGAGTACACTCACGGCTACGGCATTGTCATGTGCCCAGTGAGCGAGGTGCGGGGCGCGGGCAAGCCCGACTGGTACATCCAGGACATCCCGCCACGCATTGCGTCGGGGGCCCCCCAGATTGACCGCGCGGGCCTCTACTTCCAGGCTCTGGTGCGTAAACACCCGCAGATCCCCCGCCCAGAGCCCGCCGCGCAGCCGGGGCAGCCCGGCCAGCCGGAAGCCGCTCCCGAGCAGGTGCTCACGGCCAAGAGCCCGGACGTCGCCCGCCGCGAGACCAGGCCCAGCCAACTCCCCTGGTCGCCCAACGAGTTCTTCATTGTGCGCGGCGAGGGTGTGGAGGAGCTGGACTACCCAGACGAGCCGCAGAACAAGAGCACTGTCTACTCGGGCGAGGCCGGCGTCCAGTTGTCCTCCTTCTGGCGAAGGCTGGCCTTCTTCCTGCGCTTCATGGACTGGCAGATCCTGTTCACCGGCTACCTGACCGATGAGAGCCGCATCCTGTTCCACACTACCGTGGTGGACTTCGCCCAGAGCCTGGCGCCCTTCTTGCTCTTCGACCCGGACCCGTATGTGGTGGTCGCGGACGGAAAGCTGAAGTGGCTGGAGGACTGCTACACCTTCACGCGTCGCTATCCGTACTCGGAGCCCGACCGGGTCCTGCCCCTGAACTACATCCGCAATGCCGTCAAGGTCTGCATTGACGCCTACCACGGCACCATTGACTTCTACGTCGCGGACAGCCAGGACCCGGTGATCCAGACGTACGCCAAGATCTTCCCCGACATGTTCCGGCAGACGCTGGACGACATGCCCGAAGAGCTGCGCAAGCACGTGCGCTACCCGCGCGGGATGTTCGACATCCAGGCCGAGAGGTACCTGCTCTACCACATGACCAATCCCCGCGACTTCTACCGCCGCGAGGACCTGTGGGCCCTGCCCAACGAGGTCTATGGGATCGGCGGAGGCGAGGGAGGGACCGGGTCGCCGGCCAGCCGCCAGCCCTTGGAGTCGTACTACGTGGTCATGCGACTGCCGCAAGAGCCTGAGGCCGAGTTCCTGGTGATGATGCCCTTCACGCCCCACGGGCGCGAGGACAAGAACATGATCGCCTGGATGGCCGGACGCTGCGACGGCGACAACTACGGGACGCTGCGGGTCTACACCTTCCCCAAGGGAGCGCTGGCGGACGGCCCGATGCAGATCGAGGCCAAGATAGACGCCGACCAGAAGTTCTCCGCCCTACAGACCCTGTGGGGCAGCCAGGGCAGCATGGTCATCCGCGGCAACGTGCTGGTCCTACCCATCGAGGACACCATCCTCTACGTGGAGCCGATCTACATCCAGTCTTCGGCCAATCCCTTCCCTCAGCTCCGACAAGTCATCGTGGCCGACAACAGGCGCCTCGCGGCGGAGCCCACGCTCGACCAGGCCCTCGCCGTGCTGCTGGGGGAGCGGGCGCCGTCGCCGGCGATGGAGGCCGCGGCCGGGCCGCTGGAAGAGCTGGCGCCGCCGGAGGCCGCGCCGCCTCCCGAGGTCACGCCGCCTGTGCCCCCGCCGACCGGGGAGCTATCGGAGGAGGTCCGACGGCTGATCCTCCAGGCCGAACAGCACTCCCGAGAAGCTGAGAAGCTGGGCCAAGCGGGCGACTACGCGGGCGCCGCCGCCGAACAGGAGAAGCTGCGTCAGACTCTGGACGAGCTCGTCCGGCTTACGCGCTAGGCCGTGCCCAGGTCTCGTTGGGACGCTCCGCCGGATCCGATGCGCGACGGGGCAGTCGCGACCGATGCAGAGCAGCACCCTTCTCTCCGGTATCCGAGCCATCTGTGCTGATTTCGACGGCACCATCGCCGACACGCGTCTGGATTTCGACCTCATGCGCCAGCGAGTGCGCCAGTTCGCAGCGCAGGAGGGCCTCGACGGCCAGCACTTCGTCGAACGCTACGTGCTGGAGCTAGTGGCTGAGATCGAGGACAGGCTGCAACCAGGCAGTCGGTCCGCAGCCCGCTTCCGGCGGCGCTGCGAGGCCATGATGTCTGACATGGAGCTGGCCGCGGTACGCGGCGGCAGGCTGTTTTCGGGGGCGGGGGAGGCGCTCGCCGAGCTGAGTGAGAGCGGCCGAAGAGTCGCGGTCGTCACCCGCAACTGCCGCCGCGCGGTGGAGGAGTTCCGCGGCCGGCACCCCTTCGAATGCCACGCTGTGGTCACTCGCGATGACGTGCGGCGAGTGAAGCCGGACCCCGAACACCTCTGGCAGGCGCTGCGACTGCTGGGCGTGCCCTCGGAGGAAGCGGCCATGATCGGGGACCATCCCACGGACATGCAGTGCGGCCGGGCGGCGGGGATGGTGGCCGTGGGCGTGCTGACAAGCCGGTCCCGGGCCGAGGCCCTGACCGAGGCGGGCGCTGAACTGGTCATCCCGTCTCTGGCCCACCTTCCCCAGCACCTGCCCTAGCACCGCCCGGCCTCCGCGGCTGCCCAGAAGACGGCCCATGAGCCACACGCTGCCCGTCGGCAAGCTGAACATCGAGCTACTGCGCGACCTGCTCGCGCGCCACCCCTGCCACGACCCTCGCGTGCTGGCGGGACCGGGCATCGGCGAAGACGTGGCCGTCGTCGAGCTGGAGGACCGCTGTCTGGTACTGAAGACCGACCCCATCACCTTCGCCACCGATGAGATCGGCTGGTATGCCGTCCACGTCAACGCCAACGACATCGCCACCAGCGGCGCAGCCCCTCGTTGGTTCCTGGCGACGCTGCTGCTTCCCGAGGAGCTCACCACCGAGCCG
>JBHIEF010000095.1:0-15577 GCA_046760465.1 Armatimonadota bacterium
GCCAGGTGCCCGGCGGGCCGTCCGGCGCCGCCGCGTGAATTCCCAGGGGCTCTCCCGGGAGCTCCAGGCGGGCAACCTCAGCTAGGCTGGCCGTGTCCAGCCGCACCACGTAGCATCCGCTCACGACATACGCGGATTCACCGGTGATGGCTATGTGGGGACCGACGTGCAGGCGCAGGGAATGCAGTCGCGCCTTCCTGACGACCCGACCGTCAGCCAGATCGATGGCGAACACGTCGTGGTCAAGCGTCACCGCGTACGCCCGTGAGCCCGGCCGATCCGTGTCTACATCGCACACGATCCCGCCTGTTGGGCTGTGCCACCCCTCGCTCCCCTTTCCTCCGACCAGAGCGACTCCGGGGTCCCCCCATACTAGCAGTCTGCCATCTGCTAGGAACCTCGCGCCCTCAGGCAGCCGCAATGCGATGGCAGTCCGAGCAGGAAGCCCCGCACCCCCCACCGCGTAGACGGAACTACTGGCCACAACCGCTGCGCCGCCATCCCCGTCAGGGCAGATGACGCATCGGTTGACGAACGTGGGCAGCGAGAGGACGGGGTCTTGCTGTAGGCCGCCGTCGTGCGAGAAGCGCAGCACATGCTGCCCCATAAAGGGCACCAAGAGCAGGTCGCGCCGGTCGCCCACAGCTCCTGCCGATGCAGGGAAGAACGGCAACCCCTCGCTGAGCAGGACCTCGTATCGCGCCGCACGGCGCCGCAGTAGCACCAGCGCACAAACGCCACTCAGCAACACCAGCCCTACCCCGATGAGAATACGCCTCTTGCGCATCCGAGCCTCCACTCACTCCTACGGTGGGAGGCGTGTGCCCCCGCCCCTCCGAGGCCACTATCCCATCTGCCCCCGCAGCTCCTCGACCTGCCCCGCGAGGCGCGCACACCGCTTCTCCAGCGCCGCGTAGATGCCCTCGGCCGTCTCCATCAACGTACGTTGGCTGACGGTGTGCTCGTTTTGCCGGGTGGCCTCGTCCACCTGCTCGATCCACTCGGCCGGCAGTGACGAGCTGCCCGCGTAGGCCCCGGCTATGCCGCCCGCCACCGCCGCCGTGCAATCAGTGTCCCGGCCGAAGTTGACGCCCGCGATGATGGCCTCCCTCGTATCGCCCGCGACCGCCTTGAGGATGGCCAGCCCCTTGGTGACTATCTCGTACGCCATGCTCATGGCATACGATCCACTGGTGTTGCGGTAGCGCTCGTCGAAGGCGTCCCTGAGAGCCTGCCAGTGCCCGCATTCCTCCGCCAGTTCCACCCCCCGCATGATCTCCCGCCGCACCGGCTCGGCGACGTAGACAGTGGCCGCCTCGATTACCGAATCCACGGTGGGCTCGGGCCTGAGGCCCTCGGCGATGGCTGACGTGACTGCCGCCGCCCAGTCCAGCCCGTACCCGTGCAGCGGCTGGTACAGCCGCCCCACGTCGCAGGCGTCGAGAGCTGCCTGCTCGGGATCGGCGGCGTTGATCAGGCCGATGGGATGACACGAGCGCGCGAAGCTGACGATCCCGATCCAGTTGGAGTAGCGGCCGACGTCGCCGGCCGGCATCCCCGCTGCCGCGAGCTCGTACAGGATCTTGTCGCAGGGCTCCATCTGCGCGCTGAAGTTGGCCGGGTCTATGTCCCGCACCCAGACCCTCGCCAGATCCCCCGCACTGATGCGATCGCCCTTCTCGATGATGGCCGTGCACATCAGGCGCTGGCGCTCGATGCCGTCCTCGGTCGTGCCCGGCGGCCGCTCCCGCCCGCCGTAGTGGCTATAGGGGAGCAGCTCCTCCAGCAGGCCGTGCCTCTCCGCGATCGCCTCCTTGCTCCATCCCTCCACCGCCGCCCCCATGGCCGAGCCGATGTTGGAGGCCGCCAGGCAGCCAAACACCTTGTCGAGCAGTCTGTTCATCGCACGCGGTTGCTCCTTCCGTCGCTGGTCCGGCGCCAGGGGCCTTCGGTGGGTGCCTGCGGGGGACCTTCGTTGCCCGGGTCAGGGGTGGATGCTGACTGCCGTTCCCAACGGCACGGCATGATACAGCTCGCGCACGTCCTGATCGTCGAGGGCGATGCAGCCGAGCGTCCAGTCGGTCTTCGAGCCACGCCCGTGGATGCAGATTTCGCCGCCCAGAGCCGTGTTCCACGGCGGCTGCCGCCCCCTGCGAATGGCCCGTTGAATCTGGTCGTGCTGGACCTGCGTGATGAGCCCGTCCCGCAGGCCGCGTTCTGCATCTTCTTCGTTCGGATAGCTCAGGCCCAGGGACAGGTAGAAGTTGCTCTCTGGGTTCTTGGTGCAGACGTAGAACTGCCCCTCGGGGGTCCGCCCGTCGCCCTCGCGCTCCTTATCCCCCGTGGGATGCGTGCCGAGCCCGATCCTGTATACGCGCACGACCTCGCCGCCCGAGTAGAGCAGCAGCCGCCTATCGCCCTTGAAAACGGTGATCTCTGGATGGATGAGCGGCCGTGGTAGGGGCGCTGTGGGAGACTCCGGCCGCGCGCGGCTGGTGTTGACCATTGTCTCGTTGGCCGGCCGCCTTCCCACAATGAGACGACTGAGTCCCTGCCAGGCGATCAGAGCCCCGGCGGCCAGGACGAGCAAAACCACGGCCCACTTGCCGGTGCGCGAGAGGCGTTTCATCTGCGGGGCGTCCCGGACCTTCATCCGCCTACACAGCCGCACACCACGTTAGACGTCTCCGGCCCGATGACTGTTCACGCCATCCTGCCCCCTGGCCCTTCGTGGCCGGCGCCACGACACCTTTCGAGGGCTGGGGTGTTCCCTCACTTGGCGGCCGGCCTAGGAAGGTGTAGACTCCGACCCGAACGAAGCCTCGTCCGGGCGTTTGGTGCTGCAAGGTGATGAGACTGCAACCGGCAAGAGGCCTCCGGCCCACTAGGCGCTATGGCCGCACCGTTTGGCTGGCGCTGCTTCTCGGCGCATGGGCCCCGGTTGGCCACTGCGCCGAGCCCCTGTGGGACATGGACAGGATCGCGCACGACCCCTTGGACGTGCGCGTGCGGACGGAGCGCACCGCGCGCCTCGGCGGCTGGCACATCACGGTCCGCGACATCTTCTACACTGCACATGAGCGCAATGGCGAGAAGGTGCGCATCTCCGCCCGAGTGGCCATACCCCTGGCGCGGGAGCGACTGCCCGGCATGGTCTTCGCCGGCAGCCACCTGGGCAGCGCCGAGGAGTTGGCCGCCCGCTACGGCGTGGTGGCTTTGGACATGGATCCCCCCGGCTGGGGCGACTCGGGCGGCCCGCTGGACACCTACGACAACTGGCACGACGTCCTCGATGACCCACGCGACGGCTGGATGTGGCACGCCTGCACCGCAGCCATGCGCGCCGTCACCTACCTGGCCGGCCTGCCGCAGGTGGATCCAGACGCCCTGGGCCTGACCGGAGTCTCGCGCACGGGCACCATGGCCATGATCTGCAACGGCGTGGACCCCCGGCTCAAGCTGGCCGTGGTGATGATGGCCTCGGGGGACATCCTGACCGCCCTGGACTACGGCGGCTGGGCCAACTGGATCGTGCGCCACGGGGACCTCAAGGCCCCCGTTCCCGAGTACTTCCGCGTCTTCGCCGAGCACTACGACCCCATTCGGTACGCCCACACACAGCACGGAGGCCTCATCGTCATCCTCGGCAGCCTTGACGAGTACTTCCCCATCGTCACTGCGGCCAAGACCTTCGAGCAGGTGGATGGGGCCAAGTGCCTGTCGCTGATACCCAACTACGACCACTCGCACTACTCGATGACCAATGTCCCGCAGCTCCAGATAGCCTACAACATGGACGGGCCCTGGGGCGTGGCATACCCCTCCGCCGTGGGCCAGGGCGTGGCCCGCTACCTGCGCACCGGAGTCGGCCTGCCGCCAGGCCCCAGGCTGGCCGTGCATCGCCGGCACGGCATGGTCCGGTTCATTGCCGAGGCGTGCGGCACGGCCGGGCTCCGAGGAATGACGGTCTCTTACTCTCTGGACAACGGCTACACCTACCGCACCACGGACCTGTGGGGGGCAGGCGGTCTGTATCGCGGGGCGATAGCCGCGACCGAGTCCGAGTGCCGCCGTTTGGCGGCCTTCGCTCAGGCCGACTATGGCTTGGGCTATGCGGTCAGCTCCCTGCCGTACTTCGGCCCGGACTTCCGTCTGCGCCTGCGCCCGCATCCACTCGACATCCGGGCGCCGACCAAGCTGTCAACCGCTGCCCTCCGCTACTACAGCACCATTGACGAATTGCCTGCCCTGTCGTCCTCGGGCTGGCGCAACGAGTACCGCCATCAGGCCCCCCTGGCCGTGATGGTGCCCGATGGGTTCCCCGGCAGTGCGCGCGGGCTGGAGGACATCGGCTGGCGGCTCGCCGGGCAGGGCATCTACGCCCTGGCGCCCAGCATGCGCGGCCGCGATGGGTCCCGTGGCGTTCCCGACGCCGGCGGCCGCGAGCTCCACGACCTCCGCGATGCCGTGGCCCAACTGCTGGCAGAAGACGTGGACTCCGCCGCCTCGGGCGCCAGCGTTGCCCTCTTGGGCTATGGCGTGGGAGGGCTTCAGGCCCTGCTGTGCGCTGAGCGCTTCCCGGACACCTTCGCCGGCGTGATCGCCTTCTCCCCGCCGCCCGGGTGGCGCGCCGTGTACGAGGGCACCTCCGGGGACGGCCAGATGGCTTTGCGCAAGGCCATCGGCGGCACCCCCACCGGCGCCGGGCCGCGCTACGCCGTGCGCGATGCCCTGGTGGGGGCCGCCAACATAGCCGACCTGCCCATACACATCTTCTACGACCGGGCCGACCCCTACTTCGCCGACGGCAAGCCCGTGCTGCTCCGGCGCCTGAAGGCCTTGGGCGCCCAGAAGGTGTCGCTCCACGTGACCGACCAGACCCAACAGCAGAGCACCTGGCGCTACTGGGCCATCGCCGACTCGCCCGCCCTGCTGGAGGCCGAGCAGGCCTTCGTCAAAGACCTCGGACTAGGCGCCTGGCACCATATGCGCCTCCCCTCTGAGGGTTCACTGGTCGTGCCCGGCTACCTGGTCGCGCGGCCTTTCGGCATCTGGCTCAACCAGGGCATCAACGCCGTGGCGCGCGTGAAGTACACGCTGGGCGAGGACTGCAAGACCTTCCACGTGAGCATCCAGCAGGGGCCACAAACGGTGACCGTATCGGTCGAGCTGCCTCACCTGCTGGGCGAGGAGTTCGCCGCCTTCCTGGACGATGAGCCGCTGCGCGCCCAATGGCGCCCCCGGGCCCTGGTGGCATCGTTCCGCCTGGGCTTGGGCAAGTCGGCCGACCTGGAGTTCAGGCGTGTTCCTCCGCAACTGACGGATGACCTGGACACTCCCCCGCAGCCCCCGCGCCGTCCTCCGAGCTTGCCCCGCAGGAAGGAGACCGGCTAGCTCAGGACGTATATCTGTGACCCGTGACCGGCGCGGCCCGCGCCCGCGCACGGCAACGCGTCACCGGGAGGGGACCATGAAGAAGTGGCGATGCAGCGTTTGCGGCTATGTGTGGACCGGAGAGGAACCACCCGAGCGCTGCCCCAACTGCGGTGCCCCGAAGAAGATGTTCAAGCTCATCAGCGAGGGTGACGACGACGAGAAGGACGAATAGCGACTGCTCGCTCGTCGAGCCGTGCCTGGCGCGAGGGAGGTAGCTGCCCATGCCCCACCTGGTCATTGTCGGCAACGGCAGCGCGGGCCGGTCTGCCGCCGAGGCCATCCGCGAGATAGACCAGGGCTGCGAGGTCACCATCCTCACCGAGGAGCCGGTCGGGCATTACTACCGCCCGGACCTCGATGAATACGTTATCACCGAGCAGCCCGAGACCCTCTGGACCGGCAAGGACAGCTTCTACGAGGCGAACGACGTGGACCTGCGCCTGGACTGTGTGGTCGGCGCGCTGGACACCCAGGCCCAGCAGGTAACCCTCGCCGGCGGCGGGACGGTAGCCTACGACCAGCTTCTGATCGCCACCGGCGGTAAACCCATCATGGTGCCGTGGCCCGGCCACGACCTCGCCGGCATCCACACCTTGCGCTCGTTCGCCGACGCCGAGGCCATCGTGCAGTCCGCCCGCGAAGCCGAGCAGGCCGCTATCGTGGGCGGCGGCCTGCTGGGCATGGACTTCGCCCGCGTCCTCCGCAAGAAGGACAGGAGCGTCGTCCACCTGGTGCGCGAGCCGGCCCTCGGCGGCCCCGCTCTCGACGAGAAGGCCGGCGCCATCATCGAGAAGCGACTATTGGCCGAGGGCGTCGAGCTGTGTCTGGAGGAGGAGGTGGTGGAGTGGGAGGGGTCGGACGGACGCGTGGCTGCCGTGAGGACCTCCAAGGACCGCCGCTTCGAGTGCCAGGTCGCAGCCGTCGCCGTGGGCGTGCGCGCCGCCACTGCCTTCCTGGAGGGCTCCGGGATCGAGACCGACCAGGGCATCCTGGTTGACACGCACCAGCGCACCAGCGTCCCCTGCGTCTACGCCGCCGGCGACGTCGCCCAGGTACACGACTTCGTCTACGACCAACCCCGCGTGCACACCAGTTGGCGCAATGCGGACGAGCAGGGCGGCATCGCCGGGCGCAACATGGCCGGCGAGGAGGCCGTGGCCGACAACCTCATCGCCTGGAACTACCAGGAGGTCTTCGATCTGCCCTACGTCTCCATGGGCGCCGCGCTGGAGACCGATGCGCCCTTCCAGGTGCTCGCGAACTACGACCCGGAAGGCGACCTGTACCACAAGCTGGTCCTACGCGACGACAAGGTGGTGGGCGCCGTGCTCCTGGGCAAGACCGAGCAGTCCTTCGGCGTGGAGCAGGCCATCCGCCTGGAAGTGGACATCTCCGAGGTCAAAGACGAGCTGCTCAACGAGGACTTCGACTGGATCGCGCTGACCATGGGCTAGCTGCCCCCAGTTGCCTCGTAGAGGCGTCCCCGCCCGCCTTCTGCCTCGCCGTGCCGTGCCCCCAGGCGCCACGATGGAACCACAGACGGTTCTGCGGCGATTAGTATACCGTGAAACCGAAGTGGCCCTCAGACGCTGGTCAAAGGTGTGGGGCTCGTGAACTGCAATAGGCTCTTCTCCCGCCGAGCGCGGGCGCTCGGAGGCCCCCCTCTGCTTATGTACCTGGCCGCCATCATTGCCACCATCTCCATCGCTCAGGCGCAGGAGGCCGCCGCCGTAGACCCCAAGGCCGAGGCCGCCTTCGCCTTCGCGGCCGGCTTGCAGCAGCGCGGCGAGCTGGACATGGCCGCCCGCAAGTTCCAGCAGTTCGCGGCTGACTACCCCCGGCACGACAACGCCGCCCTGGCCCTCTTCCGAGCCGGCGAGTGCCTCTACAAGCTCGGCAAGTACGCCGAGGCCGCCCCCGTCTACGAGAAGCTGGTGGACGACTACGACCGGTCCGAGCAGGTCCCCAACGCGCTCTATCGGCTGGGCGAGCTGCACTACCAGCGACAGGAGTATGAGGAGGCCATCGCCGACTTCAAGCGCCTCCTGCAAGAGAACGCTGGCCCTGTGCTCACTGCCGGCGGCGCCTACTGGATAGGCGAGAGCTACTACTACCTCAAGCGCTACATGGAGGCCATCCCCTACTACGAGCAGTGCATCCAGGCCCAGCCCAAGGGCCAGAACGCCCCCTACGCCCGCTACTCGATCGGCCTGGCCTTCCTGGCCGCGGGCCAGCCCGAGCAGGCCATCACCCACCTCCAGCGCGTCATGCGGGACCATCCCGAGGCGGCCGTCGCCGCCGAGGCCGAGACCCGGCTGGGCGATGCCTTGTACCAGCAGGGCAAGACCGATGCGGCCATGGCCGCCTATCGCCGCGTGCTCGACAAGCACGCCGGCGGTCAGGTCCGCGCCTTCGCGCTGTTTGGGCTGGCCTGGTGCCAGCTCGACAAGAAGCGGTTCACCGAGGCGCAGCAGAGCTTCGACCAGGTGGCCGCCGACTACCCACAGAGCCCGGTGGCTGCCGAGGCCCGGCTCAGAGCGGGAGACGCGACGTTCCGGGCCGGCGACTTCGCGGGCGCCGCTCAGCGCTATGAGGCGGCGGCCAAGGCCGGCGGCGAGTTCGCCGCCGCGGCCCTGTTCTGGCTGGGCCAGTCGTACCAGCGTGCCGAGCAGCCGGCCAAGGCCCTGGACGCTTGGAACCAGCTCCTGGATGAGCACCCCAACGACCCGCTGGCCGGGCGCGCCGCGCTCGCCCTGGCCGAGACGCACAGCACCCAGGGCGAGTTCGCCGAGGCGGTCAAGTTCTTCGAGCTGGCGGCCAACGTGCTCACCGACCCCGCGCTCAAGCAGCGGGCCAAGTTCGGCGCCGCCTGGGCGCGCTACCGAGAGAACGAGTCGCCGGAGTCGCTGGCCGCGCTGGAGAGAATCGTCGCCGATGACCCCAAGAGCATGCTGGCGGCGCGGGCGGCCTACCAGGTCGGCAAGGTCCACTACGCCAACGAAGACTATGCCAAGGCGGCCAGCCTCTTCAAGACGCTGCTGGACAACCACCCCACGGACGAGAATGCGGCCGAGGCCGCCTACCTGCTGGGCGCCTCGCTGGAGAAGCAGCAGGACGACGCCGGGGCCGAGGCCGCCTACAAGCAGGTCATCGCCGCCCACGCCAACAGCCCCTTCGCCGATAGCGCCCGCATCTCCCTGGCAGGCATCTACGCGCGCACCGACCGTCAGGCCGAGGCCGACGCCTTGCTGCGGGAGGTCAGGGGCGGCGAGGCGACCGACGCCCTCCTGGCGGCCCAGTACCAGATCGCGGAGGGCCTCTACAATGAGGGTAAGTACCAGGAGGCCGCCGACCGCGCCGCCAGCGTGGTCAAGGCCGCCGGCGGCGGCAAGCTCGCGCCCTACGCCAACTACCTGCTCGGCGCCTCCTTGATGGGGCTGGACCGGGCCGAAGATGCGCTGGCGCCTCTGGGCAAGGTGCCGCTGGACCACGAGAACAAGACCCTGGTCGCCAGCGCCCAGTACCAGCTCGGACGCGCCCTGGTCAAGCTGGAGAGGCCAGCCGAGGCCCGCTCCGCCTTCCAGAGGGCCCAACAGGCCGGTCCCGAGAGCCCGGTAGCGGACGACGCGCTGCTCCAGATAGGCGAGACCTACTTCGACGGCGAGGACTACGAGAAGGCCATCGAGGCCTACAACCAGCTTCTCCAGACCTACCAGGACACCGCCCTGGCCGGCGAGGCCAACTACAAGAAGGGCTGGGCCTTGCTCCGCCTTGACCGTAAGCAGGACGCCATTCTCCCCTTCAAGACTGCCGCCGCCAAGGCTGAGCTGCCCGCCGTGGCGGCTGATGCCGCTTACCAGATGGGGGTCTGCCAGTACGACACCGGCGACATGAAGGGTGCCGCCGAGACCCTGGCCGCCTTCGCGCAGAAGCACTCCGAGGACGAGCGCACGCCCCACGCGCTGCTGCGCGTGGGCGACGCCCGCATGGCTCTGCGCGACACAGAGCAAGCACGCGCAGCCTACACGCGCCTGCGCAACGACTTCCCCGACAGCGACCTACTGCCCCTCGCCCTCGCCGGCCTGGGCAAGTGCCTCCAGGCAGAGCGGAAGTACGCCGAGGCCATAGCCGCCTTCGCCGAGTCCGTGGAGAAGAACCAGACCCTGGGGGCGGCCGAGGCGCAGTACCTAATCGGCGAGTGCCAACACGCGCTCGACAAGCACCAGGAGGCCGTCGAGGCCTACCTGAAGGTGGTCGTCCTCTACGGCGGCGCCAAGCAGTGGGCCGCCCGAGCCCAGTTCGGCGTGGGCCGGTGCTACGAGGACCTGAATCAGCCCGACAAAGCCAAAGAGGCGTACCAGGCCCTTATTCAGGACTACTCAGACCAGGAAGACCTGGTCGAGAAGGCTAGGCAGCGGCTCGGGGCTCTCTAGCTCCGCCGCGCCCCATCCCAGCAAGGTAGGGTGAACTGTCTATGATGGACTTCCTGAGTACCCGCGCCCTTGTGGAGAAGTTCGAAGAGGGCGGCCCCATGATGTGGCCCCTGCTCATCTGCTCCGTCTTGGCGTTGATGGTCATCATCTACAAGGTGATCGCCTTCGCCCTAGCCCAGGGCAATACCGACCGCTTCCTCGCCGATGTCGAGAAGTTCCTGGCCAGGGGTGAGACCGACCAGGCCCGCGCTCTCTGCCTGTCCCTGCGCGGACCGGTGGCCCAGGTCACGCTGGCCGCCATTGACTCCGGCAGCTTCGACCGAGCCACCATCCTCGAGGCCGCCGAGGAAGCCGGCGTCCGGCAGGTGAGTTGGCTGGAAGGC
Organism: Armatimonadota bacterium; assembly: GCA_046760465.1. Lineage (GTDB taxonomy): Bacteria > Armatimonadota > Zipacnadia > JAUWAU01 > JBHIEF01 > JBHIEF01. The sequence goes on from JBHIEF010000095.1 coordinate 10,253, forward strand.
TGGCTGCCCTTGCTGTCCACCGTGGCCGGCATCGCCCCATTGATGGGCTTCCTCGGCACTGTCACCGGCATGATCCGCGCCTTCGAAGGCATTCGCACTGCCGAGGTGCTGCGCCCCGATGCCGTCGCCGGGGGCATCGGCGAGGCCCTCATCACCACGGCCACTGGCTTGATCATTGCCATTCCCTGTCTGGCCGCGTACAATTACTTCGTCAGCCGCGTGAAGGGCTTTACGCTGGAAATGGAGCGCGCCAGCAACCACGTCGCCCAGGTCATGGTGCAGGAGACGCCCCATGAAGCTTAAGACCGGCCTGCAATCGGAGATGATCGTCCCCATGGCCTCCATGGCGGACATCGCCCTGCTCCTGATCATCTTCTTCATGCTCACCAGCACCTTCGCCACCGACACCGGCCTGGACGTGACGCTGCCCAAGGCCGAGACCTCTCAGGTTCTGCCCAGGAAAGAGATCAGCGTGGTGGTCAAGCGCAGCGGAGCCATCTTCGTCAACAAGGAGCCGGTCGAGCCCGGACGGCTGCGCGAGGTGCTCAAGCAGGAGCTGGCGAAGACCTCCCTACAGGGCGTTACCATCCGCGGCGACGAGGGCGTGCCATACGGGACCATCGTGATGGTCATGGACGATGCCCAGCAGCTTGGCGCCGCCATCGTGCTGGCCGCCGAGCTGGTAGTGACCGAGGGACAGCCCTTGCCGCCGGGCGTTGACCGAGTAGAGAGAGTCGGGTCCTAGCCCATCGGGCGTTGGGGCATCGTTCCAGCCCCAGGAAGTGGAGGCTGCCGATGTTTGCGGGACAACGTGGGCTACTGTGGTGCCTTCTGGCCTCGATTGCCTTCCACATCACCATCTTCGTCGCCATACCGGCGGCCAAGTCCTACCAGGTCTCCGAGTTCCTGATCCAGCAGCTTCAGAAGACCAAGGTTGAGTTCCAGAAGATCGCCAAGGTCGTGCCCAAACCCAAGCCCAAGGTGAGCGTGCGACGGCGCGTGGTGCGCCGGTTCATCCGCATACGCAAGCCGGTCGAGCCGGTGGTCAAGCCCCCCGAGCAGGAGCTCTCGCCCGCCGTCCCCATAGCCACGCTCTTGCCTCCGGACATGCCCGAGCCCGAGGAGATCACGCCTGCTGAGGTCCCCGAGCCGGGCGTTCCCAGAGCCGTGCCCGAGGCGGAGGCCCCCGAGCCCACCATCGAGGAGCCCACGCCCGAGCCCCGACGCTTGGCCGCGGCCATGCCCAAGACCGCGCCGAAGATCGAGGAGCTGCCCGACCAGGTCGCCGGGCCCGCCGCAGTTGAGAATCCCAATCCCGGTGCCGACCGCGAGGTCGCCACGGAGCCGGTCAAGCTGGCGGCAGCGCCCAAGGCGCCCGACCCCGAGCCGAAGATCCGCGTGGACGTCGAGAAGCCTGGCGGGCCGCCCGGTCCGGGCGGGAAGACGCTGCTGGCCGCCGCTCCCGAGCCCAAGCGCGTCACCACCACGCCCGGCCCCGGCAACAAGGCGGCGCCGGCGCTCGGCACGCCTCTGGGCGATGAGCCCGCTCCGGACAGCCCGCCGCCCAGTCCCAAGGAGGGCGGAGGCGGCACGCCCGAGGGCGATCCCGGCCGCATGCGCGGGCCCGTCCGCCTGGCCATGGCCGACCCCGGTGGAACGCCCGGCGAGGGTGGCACTCTCGGCACCTCCTTCCACGAGGCCATCAGGGAGACTCACGGCGACGTGGCGCTGCCGACCATGCCGGGCGGTGGGGGAGAGGGCGCTGAGCCCGGCGAGGGCGGCCGGGGCAGCGGCATCTACTACGTCGTCAAGGTCGCACCCGAGCTCGGCGGCGGATTCGCCGACTACGGCTGGGGGCCGGGCGCGGGCGGTACTGGCGGCGCCGGTGGCGGCCTCGGAGGCGGCGAAGGCACGGGCTTCGGACCGGGCAGCGGCCCCGGCGGATTCGCCTCGCCCGTGGGCACCGGCCCCGGCGGCACTGGCACGGGCACTGGGCCCATTCGCCTGGCCCTGGGCATCCCTCAGGGCGAGCCCGGCGGCGGCCAGCCCGGCGTCCCCTTCCTGCTGGGCGGCGGCTTCGGCCCCGGCAGCGTTCCCGGCGAGGGTCCGGGAGGCTGGGGGCCGGGCGGCCCCGGCATCGGCATGGGCTCAGATGCCGGCAAGGGCGGCCCCGGGTTCATGATTGCCCTGGGCGGAGGCCCTGGCGGGCCCGGTGGCGGCGGAGGCGCCTTCGGCTTCCCCGGACCCGGCACCGGCGGCGGACCTGGTGGGCCGGGCGTCGGTCCCGGTGGGCCGATAGCGATTCCCGGCGGCACCGGTTCGGGCGGCCCCGGCCTGGCCGGCGCCATCGGACGAGGCATAGGCGCCCTCGGTCTGGGCGGGCTGGCCGCCAAGGCCGTTGACTGGGCTCTCCCGGGCGGCGCCGGCGCCATGATGCCGGGCGGCCAGCGCAGCGTGGCCGGTGGCGGCAAGGCCGCGCCGGGCGGGCTGTATGTGGGCGTGGCGGGCTCCTTTGACATGCCGCTGGGCGTGACCACCGCCGACTACGACGCCGACGCCGCCGGCATGACCAACCTCCTCAGCACGGTCCGCGAGCGCACCAACATCCACGTCACCGTCCAGGAGCGCTTCGTACCCCTCAAGTTCGAGAACATCAAAGACACGCCGATCCTGCACATCAGAGGCCACAAGTCCTTCAGCTTCACCGACGAGGAGCGCCAGGCCCTGCGCAAGTACGTCGAGAACGGTGGCATGATCTTCGGCGAGGACTCCCACGGCCCCTTCGGCACCTGTTTCCGCAAGGAGATGAAGAAGATCTTCGGCACGGGCCTCAAGGCTCTGTCCAAGGAGCACGAGGTCTACCGCGCCTATTACGTCTTCGACGAGGTTCCCGAGGGCGACATGGGCGAGCGCTACCCGCTGGAGGGCATCCAGACCAAGGACGGCCGCACCGGCGTGCTCTTCTCGCGCAACGACTACGGGGACTCCTGGGAGGGCACCGGCGCCTGGGTACAGGGCCGCAACCGCGAGGCGGCCTTCGAGATGGGTGTCAACATCTACAGCTACGCCGTGGCCAACTGGAACCGCTGAGCTTCATTGAAGGGCAAGAGCTTGCCTGTCCTGAGCGTGCGACGCAACGCGTCGCCAGTCGAAGGGCCTCCTGCCCCGACCCACTATCCCCCGATGTCACCGGCCGCCTATGGAGTGCAACGTCTCCCGATGTTGCGCCTCTCATTTCGGCCCGCGTAGGAACTCGCCCACTGACGTCGAACCTTCCCCGCCGTGCACCCCGCGTGAACTGACGCCAAAGGGAGATAGAGCATGAGCGACAAGGTGACCATCGGCATCGTCGGCTGCGGCGGCATGGCCGGCGCGCATGTGAAGGGCTTCAAGGAGCTCTATGACAAGGGCCTCGACGCCTTCGAGATCACGGCGTGCTGCGACCTGGAAGAGAGTAGGGCCAGCGAGATGGCGGACTCGATCGCCGAGTGGCAGACGCACCGTCCGGCCGTCTACGCCGATGCCGAGGCCATGGTATCCACCGAGCAGGGCATGGTCGCCGTGGACATCTGCACCACCCACCGCGAGCATCACACCATCGCCGTCCCCGCGCTCGAGGCGGGCAAGCACGTGACCATCGAGAAGCCCCTGGCCCTGACCATGCGCGCGGGCAGGCTGATCCTCGACGCTGCCGAGCAGGCCGGCAAGCTGCTCCAGGTGGCCGAGAACTACCGGCGCTCCCCCGAGAACCGCGCCCTCAACTGGGCCCTCAAGAGCGGTCGCATCGGCCAGCCCCGCATGGTCTTCTGGCTGGAGATTCGCGAGCGCCTCTGGTACTGGGCCTGGCGCGAGCACCGCGACCAGGCCGGCGGCGGGTGGCCCCTGGACGGAGGCGTCCACTTCGCCGACCTGTTCCGCTACCACATAGGGCCCGTCCGCGACGTCTACTGCGAGACCCGCGCCTACCAGCCTCTTCGCTACCAGGACGCAGAGAACATGGAAGGCCCTATCGAGGTTGACGTCGAGGACACCATCGTCGCCACGCTCCGCTTCGACGACGACGTCCTCGGCCAGTGGACCTCCACCAGCGCCGCGCCCGGCTGCGACCATCACCACCGCGTCGTCTACGGCGAGAACGGCGCGCTCGTCTGGGGCCAGGGGCTCAAGACCCGCGAGCAGGAGCTGACTACCGAGCAGCTCTGCAAGGAGTTCATGGGCCAGCTCAGCGAGGATGAGAAGGAGAGGCTCTTCCCTCGCGGCGTCACTAACGGCGTGGCCACTGAGCTTTGGGAGTTCGTGCAGGCCGTGCGCGGCGAGGGCGACATCGAGACCGACGGCCTGGAGGGCTACCGGGCCGAAGCCATCTGCATGGCCCTGTACGAATCCGCCGCTGCCGGCGGGCCCGTCTCAGTAGCCGACGTGGAGGACCTCAAGCTCGAGGCCTACCAGCAGGACCTGAACGAGGGGCTGGGCCTGACGTAGGCCCTTTGCAGGAGCCGCGTCCTCGCGGCGACTTGGCGTTGCCGCGCCGTGTGCAGAGGGGCCTGTGCCCTACCTCGGCCTCCATGCCGGGTCCTTCTCGGCCACCGGACTACGGCTCACGTTCACCGGATCGGCGCCGTCGGCCCTCATCACGTAGATCTCGTGGTTCTCGTCGCGGTCACTGATGAAGGCGATGTAGCGTCCGTCGGCCGACCACACGGGAGCCCAGTCCTGCGCCGGATGCTGCGTCAGGTTGAACGCCTGTCCCCCCGTTGCCGGCACCACCCAGATGTCGCGGTTGCCGCCCCGGCGACTGACGAAGGCGACGTACCGCCCGTCGGGTGACCAGGTGGGCTGATCCTCCCACGAGGGGTTCTTGCTCACGTTCGTAAGCTGCGAGTTAGTCAGATTCGCCACGTACACCTCGATGTCGCCGTCGCGGTGGCTGGTGAAGAGCAGCCTCGTTCCGTCCGGCGACCACAGCGGGTGGCTGTCCCATGCCTCGTGCAAAGCCACGCCGCGTACCGCCGCTCCATCGGGTGACACCACGTAGATGTCCTGGTCCCCCGTACGGTCGGACAGGAAAGCCACGTGCGCCGCCCGTGGGTTCCAGGCGGGAAAGGCGTCGAAGAACGGAGCCCTGGTGACGTTGAGCGCAGGCCCTCCCGCCAGAGCCTGCACGTAGATCTCCTCGTTGCCGTCGCGGTCGCTGGCGTAGGCCAGCTTCCTGCCGTCCGGAGACCAGGTGGGCCAGTCCTCGAAGGCCTCAGTCTTCGTGATGTTCGTCTGCCGCGAGCCGTCCGCGCGCATCACGTAGATCTCCTGGTTGCCGTCGCGGTCTGA